>CAZXSI010000001.1:0-87777 GCA_964643215.1 uncultured Klebsiella sp.
GCGAGCAGCGCATCGAGCTCGAGCCGTCGATGGAGTTCGACAACATCGAGACGCTCAAGCGCGCGGTGGAAGTCGACGCCGGCGTGGCGCTCGTCCCCGAGGGCACCATCCGGCAGGAGGTCGATCAAGGCACGCTCGTCATGCTCCGCCTGCGCGACCGCCGCGTGGCGCGGCCGCTGGCCATCCTGCACCGCAAGGGCCGCGTCCTGACGCCGGCCATGAAGCGCTTCATGACGCACCTCATGAACAGCGCCGGCGGCAAGGCCGCGGCCTGATCAGACGCGCCGACGGGAGGCTTGGGCCGCGACCGCGAAACCCGGCAACGCCTGCGCGCCCAGGAGGCCCACGCCGAGCCAGAGCAGCGCCTCATCGGCCGGAGCGCGGAGCGCCGTGGCGGCCAGGCCCCACCAGAGGAAAGCGCCGAAGAGCGGCGGCCAGGCGCGGCGCAAGGCCGCCCGGGCGAGGGACCAGGAGCCCAGCAGGACGGCGGTCAACGCCGCGGCGAGCGGCGCGGACAGCAGGCCGAGGGCGAAGGTGGCGTAGGCGACGAAGCCCAGCGCGACGACGAGGCCGGCGAGCACCGCGGCGTTCACGCGGAAATGGGTGGGGAGCAGATGAAGCCTCACGCGATGGGCATGGAGGTAATACAGCGAGGCGACGGCCCCCATGACCAACGTGAGGGCCCAGACGTAGAGCGGGCCGCTGACCGGGATGGCGAAACGGTGGATCGCCCATTGCGCCAGGAAGCACTTCGCCATGATCAGCGACCACAGGGCGCCGAGGCGATCGGTCACCAGCGATTCGCGGTAGGCGCGTTCGACGGAAAGGGCGAGTTCCGTGTCCTGGGCAGGGGGCAGCGAAGTGACGGGCATGGGCTATCTCGCCCACAACTTGAGGCTCCGGATGGCGACCGCAACCGAAGGAGGCACTTCTTTCTCCCAGCTGGGGTCCTGCTTGCGGATTCTTTCGGCCAGGGTCCGCGGCTGGCAGGCCATCGCCCGGGGGTCCGCCCCCGTGATCGGGACCAGGAAACCGTTGTTGAGCAGGTGCTGGAAAAGGCCGGCCACCGAGGGGCGCATCTGGATGTCCGAGGCGGTGATGACGGACTCCTCCGCGATGCGGTAGCTCTCGGGGAAGCAGACCTTGCAGGCGACCGGGTCGAGGATGAGGCGCCGGAGCTGGTCGCCCCGCATCGGGTAGACCATGACGCGGACGCCGTCCTTGAAGAGGCGGCCGCAGGACTCCAGGACGCCGCCCTCGAGGTGCGCGTAGTGCTCGGGATTGAAGAGGTCGACGAGGTTGTTCATGCCGGCCACGAGCGTGATGCTCCCGGCGGTGTGCAGGCGGAAATAGGCCGGGAGCCGATACCAGCCGCGGTGGCGCGTGACGAGCAGGGGTCGTTGCATCGCGCCGACGAGCCGGATACGGTCGATGAGTTCGGCTTCCGGATGCGGATCGGAGCCGATGCACATCTCGAAGAGCGGGACCACGTCCTTGCCGCCGTCGGGCATGGCACGAAGAGCGCAGGCCAGCATGTCCTCGTTGACGATCGAGACGGGCCGGAACGTGCCGCGGGCCACGAGCACCGAGCGCTTGTAGAAATATTCGCTCGGGACCTGCGGGTCCCCCTCCGGGCCGAAGAGCACGGCGTCCGTGAGGCCGAGACGGACGAGGCGGAGGGCCGCCGCGCGGTTGTCATAGGCGCCGAAGGCCGGGCCGCTGAAATGCGCGAACTCGACCTCGACGCGACCGGCGCCGACCTCGTCGACCAAGGCGGTCAGGAAGTTGTCGACGCTGTCGCGGGGGCTGAGGGCCGCGTAGATGAGGTTCACGCCGACGGCCCCGAGCGCATCCTGCTGCCGGCCGGCATCCTTGTCCCATAACCGGAGGTGGAGGATGACCTCGCTCGGCTCCGACTCCGGATGATCCTGGAAGCGGATGCCGATCCAGGAATGCCCCTGCCCCTTCCCGTCATGCGGGGTCGTCGCGACCGTGTCGGCGAACGCGAAGAAACGGGTCGTCGCCCCGCGCTCGGCCTTGAGCCGGTCGACCAGCAGGCCGTATTCATGGTCCAGCATCTGCTCGAGGCGCTGACGGGAGACATAGCGCTGCGGATGGCCGTAGATCGCGTCGCTGACGCGCATGTCATACGCGGACATGCTCTTCGCGACCGTGCCGGAGGCCCCGCCGGCCTTGAAGAAGTGGCGGACGACCTCCTGACCGGCGCCGATCTCGGCGAAGGCGCCGTAGGCGGTCCGGTCGAGGTTGATGGCCAGGGCCTTGCGGGAAGTGGCGGCGCCGGCCGAGGACGTAGGCTCTGACATGGGTCCAATTTAGCCGTCGGCCGGGGCGGCATCGAGAGGAAAGAGGGAATCAAAAATGAGCTTTTGATTGGCGAAAAGGACACACGAAAGCATCATTTCAGCAACCACCCCGACCCGGCTCCCACGCACCTCATGAAAGATTTCTTCAAATCCGTCTTCGCCTCCGCGCTCGGCACCATCCTCGCGCTCGCCTTGGGCGGCTTCGCGCTCGTCATGCTCGTCGTCGCGCTCGCCAGCTCGGCCGGCAGCCATCAGCCGGGGACCGCGGTCTCCGTCAAGCCCGGGACCATGCTCGTGATCGGCGGCGGCCTGACGATCAACGACACCCCTGCGCACGGCTCACCGGGGCTCGAGTCCCTGCTCCTCGGCGAGAGCGGACCGGAACTCGACCTCTACCGGGCGCTCGAGGCGATCGACCTCGCCGCGAAGGACAAGAACATCTCCGGCATCCTGCTGAACGGCCCGCTCGCGGCGGGCGTCGCCCAGAAGACGGAGCTGCGCAAGGCCATCGCCGCGTTCAAGGCCAGCGGCAAGCCCGTGATCGCCTGGATCGAGAACGGCTCGCAGGGCGAATACTACCTGTCCAGCGTGGCGGACAAGGTGTACGTGCATGCGGCCGGCGAGCTGGAGCTGAAGGGCCTGGCCTCCTACCACATGTATTACGGCGAATCGCTGAAGCTCCTGGGCATCGGCGTGCAGGTGACCAAGGTCGGCAAATACAAATCGGCGGTGGAGCCGTACCTCGGCGGCGTCATGAGCGAACCGGCCCGCGCCCAGTCGGAAGCCCTCATGGGCGGGATCTGGAAGCACATCCTCGCCGACGTCGCCAAGTCGCGCAACGTCTCCGCCGCGAACCTCGCCAAGGCCGTCGACTCGGCCGGGATCTTCGACGCGGGCAAGGCCGTCGGCCTCAAGCTGGCGGACAAGGCCATGCACCGGGACGAACTGGTCAAGGCGGTGCGCGCGGTCTCGTCGCCCGCCGGCTCGCCGTCGGCCGACGAGACCGGCACGTCGTTCCTCCAGGTCAACCTGCATCGCTACGCCGGCAAGGTGAAGCTGCCGACCCGCGGACCCCGCATCGCCGTCGTCTACGCGGAAGGCGAGATCGTCGACGGCTGGGGCGGCCCGGGCCTCGTCGGCGGCGACCGCCTGGCCCACGACCTGCGCCTCCTGCGCGGCGACAAGCGCGTCAAGGCGGTGGTCCTCCGCGTCAACAGTCCCGGCGGTTCGGCTTTCGCCAGCGACGTCGTCGCGCGCGAGGTCGGCCTGCTCAAGGCCCAAGGCACCCCCGTCGTCGTCTCGATGGGCGACGTCGCCGCGAGCGGCGGCTACTACGTCGCCGCCAAGGCGAACCTCATCCTGGCCGACCCGGCGACCATCACCGGCTCGATCGGCGTCTTCGGGCTGCATTTCAACTATGAGGAGCTCGCCAAGAAGGTGCAGCTGGGCACGGACGGCGTGAAGACCGCGCGGTTCGCCGACCTGCTCGCCGAGCACCGGGCCGCCACCCCCGAAGAACTGGCCATCGTGCAGGCGTCCGTGGACGGCGTCTACGAGGACTTCCTGCGCATCGTCGCCGAAGGCCGCGGCCTCAAGCGGGACGGCGTGCACGAGATCGCCCAAGGCCGCGTGTGGCTGGGCGAGGACGCCCGCGGCCTGCGGCTGGTCGACAAGCTCGGCGGCCTGCGGGACGCCATCCGGGAGGCGAAGGCGCTGGCGAAGACCGAGGAAGCGGAGCTCATCCAGATCCCGGCGCTCAACTCGGGACGCGAGACCTTGTTCCAGCAGCTGCTCTCGGAAGACGAGGACACGCCGCTGTTCGCCCGGGCCTCCGCCGACCCGGCCAAGGAATTCCTCCGGGCCAACGCGAAGTGGCTGCGTTCGGTGCGGACGTTGAACGACCCCAAGGGCGTCTACCTCACCTGCCCGCTCATCCCCCTCCGCCGCTGAGCCGCCTCACGGCTGCTTCGGCATCTGGGCCCGGGCTTCCGGCAGCCAGCCTTGCAGCTGCTTCACGCGGGTCGTGTCGGACGGGTGGGTCGAGAGGAATTCGGGCGTCTTGCTGCCGGCCTTGGCGAAACGGCTCCAGAAAGCCGGGGCGGCGGCCGGGTCGTAGCCGGCGCGAGCCATGAAGAGCAGGCCGAGATGGTCGGCTTCGGATTCGTGGCCGCGGCTGAACGGGAGCAGGATGCCGTACTGGGCGCCGAGGCCGACGGCGGCCATCCAGGACGAACGGGTCTTCGCGGAGGAGTTCTTGGTCGCCTCGTCGGCGACGGCGGCGGCGATGGCGACGCCCATGACCTGCGAGACGCGCTCCGAACCATGGCGGCAGATGACGTGGGCGACCTCATGGCCGAGGATCACGGCGATGTCCGCGTCGGTCGGGGCGTAGGCGAACATGCCGGCGTTGAAGCCGATCTTGCCGCCGGGCATCGCGAACGCGTTCGGCGTCTTGTCGTCGATGATGGCGAACTCCCACTTCGAGGAAGGCGGCAGCACGCCGGCCTTGTCGTCGCGGCGGGCCGCGGCGACGATCTTCAGGCCGATCTCCTTGACCTTGGCCAGGCGAGGATCGTTCGGGAGCTTCTTCATCTTCGAGAACTCCGCGGTGGACATCGAGGCGACCTCGGATTCGTCGACGAGGATGAGCTGGGAGCGCCCGGTGATCGGCACGTTCTGGCAGCCGACGAAGGCGAGCGCGGACAGGAGCAGGAGGAGCGGACGCATGGGAAGGTCAGGAACGCGGCGCGGCGGGGCCGGCGGCGCCGGGCTCGTCGACATAATATTTACGGTAGGAAGAGTCGTAGCTGTCCGTGTAGGCGGAGGCCATGCGCAGCGACATCGCGTTGAGGACGACGCCCAGGAGGGGCGCCTGGGCCTCCCGCAGGCGGGCGAGGCAGGCGGTGGCGTTGCGGAGATTGACCGCGTTGTAGCGGACGACATAGAGGACGCCGTCGACCTTGGGCAGCAGGTGGAGCGCGTCGGAGACCGCGCCGATGGGCGGGGAATCGATGAAGATGCGGTCGTAGCGCTCCCGCAGCCCCTCGATCATCGCGAGGAACTTGGGGTTGTTGATGACCTGCGTCGGGTTCTTGCAGCTGAGGCCGACGGGAAGGACGTCCAGCCCCGGGGCGACGTCCCGGACGATCGCCTCGTCCAGCGTCATCTCCGCGTTGAACCACTTGCTCAGGCCGCCGTCGCCGGTGAAGCCGAGGGACGGGCCGACGTTCGGCAGGCGCAGGTCGGCGTCGATGACGAGGACGCGTTCGGCATGCTGGGCGAAGATGAGCGCGAGGTTGGTGGCGACGAACGTCTTGCCCTCGCTGGGGCGGGTGGAGGTCACCAGGAAGACGCGGGCCTTGGAGACGGCCGGATTGACCTTGAGCGAGGAATAGATGGACCGGACGGCCTCGGTCGCGATGCGGTCCTTCTCCTGGCGGGCGAGCAAGGCGCGGTCCGGACCGGAGGTGTTGGCGACGCGGGGGACGGTCCCGATGAGGGGCAGGCCGAGCGACCCTTCCACGTCCTTGGCGGACTTGATGCGGTCGTCGAGCGTGCCGATCACCACGATGAGCACGATGCCGAAGAGAAGGCCGGAGCCCAGGCCGACCAGCGCGTTGAAATAGTAGTTCTTGTTGATCGGCTTGTCGGAGACGGAGGGGGTGTCGAGGATGCGGACCGAGGTGCTCGTGCCCGAGGTGGAGGAACGGAGCTTCGCCTCCTCGTAGCTGAGCTTCATGCGGCCGAGGAATTCCTCGCTGGCCTTGATGTCCTTGTCGACGCGCTCGAGCTCGACGTTGGCGGCCTGCAGCTTGGAGATCTCCTCCTCCTTCGCGACCAGGTTGCGCAGGATGGCCTCGTGGCGGGCCTTGGCGTTCTCGAGCGAGCTGCGCCGGGACTTGATGGCCTGCGCGACGGCTTCCTTGAGCTGCTTGTCGAGCTGGTTCAGGGCCTCGCGCTCGGCGACCAGCTTCGGGTGCTGGTCCGTGTAGGTCTCCGTCATCTGGCTGATGCGGATCCGGGAGGCGCTGATGGCGGTCTGGGCGGCGGCGACGTCGCCGTCGGCGCGGATCTGCGGGATGTCGCCGAGGGGGCGGCCCTCCTTCTCGTAGCTGGCGATGACCGAGACCAGGATCTCGTTCTCGTCGATCTGCTTGCGGGTCTCCTCGCGGTCCTTCACGAGCACGGAGCGTTCCGCGGTCAGGGTGTTGGTGTCCTTGGCGATGGAGAGCAGCTTCTGGCTCTTGATCAGGTCGTTCTTCTGCTCGTAGAGGCGGCGCACCTTGTCCTCGAGCGTCTCGATCTCGATGCGGGCCTTCTCGACGAGGGGGTTCGTCACCGTCAGCCGGTAATCCTCGCTGTATTTCTGGATCGACTCGCAGAAGAGGCGGGCGACCTGGCGGGAAAGGTCGCGGTTGGGGTGGGTGAAGTCGACGTTGATCACCAAGGTCTGGCGCTGCGGATTGATGCCGCGCTGCTTCGCGAAGACCTCCTGCGGCGTGAGCGGCCCGGAGAAGACGTTGCCGGCCTGATAGGGTTCCAGGACCTGCTTGAGCTCGGCCGCGGTAAGGCGCCTCGAGACGCCCTCGATGATGTTCGCGCTGCGCATCACCTCGACGGCGGTGAAGAAGTCGTCGTTGGAGACGATCTTGAAGTTGTCGTCGGCGGCGGAGGAGCCGCCGTTGATGGTCGGGGCGAGGCGGAAGACCTGGAGGCGGCCGGTCGCGCGGTATTCCGGGACGGTGTTATACGTGTTGAGGAGCGCCAGCGTGAGGAAGACGAGGCTCGACAGCAGGATCCACCAGTAACGCTCGCGGAGCATCAGCAGGTAATTGTGGAGCGGATTGCCCTCCCCCGCCGCGCCGCGGCCATAGGCGCCGTAGCCCTGGCCGTAGGCGCCGTAGCCTTGGCCGTAGGCGCCATAGGAACCATAACCGCGGTTGCCGCCGCGAGCAGGCTCGGGCGGGCGATTGTCAGAAGAGGGTTCCGGGGTGGCCATGGAATAGAATCAGATGCGGCTGTCGCGGACGTAGATCTGGTCCTCGTCCTCGAGGATGAAGTCCGGCTCGTCGCCGTCGTCGATCCGGCGGACGTCCTTGGAGATGACCAGCGGGGAGCCGTCGCGCGTGCGCTTGATGGTGACGTCGGAGCGGTTGCCGCGGGGCAGCACGCCTCCGGCCATGGCGAGGGCGCGGCCCAGGGTGAGGGTCTCTTCGGGCGGGATGGACACCGGCCCGGGCTTGCCGACGTAGCCCGAGACGTAGACGCGCCGTTCGGCGTAGGTGACGATCGAGATGGTGACCTGCGGCTTCTTGAAATAGACCCGGAACTGGTTCGACAGCTCGACCTGCGCCTGCGTCAGGGTGAGGCCGGCGACGGGCACGAGCTTCTTCAGGAACGGGATGTCGACGGTGCCGTCGGAGTTGATGCGACGCTCGATCTGCGTGTCCGGCTCGTTGATGACCAGGATGCGGATGAAGTCGCGGGCGCGGAGGCGGTAGCTGTTCTGGCTGCCCGCGGGGTCGGGCACGGTCGTCGGCGTGGCCACGGCATAATCGCTGGCGACGGGAGAAACCGACGGGGCGGCGGCAGGGAGCCCGGGGGCGGTCTCGGCGGCGACCGGCGCGGCGGCGACGGGCGTCGGCACGGCGGAAGGATCGGAAGCGCCCCGTCCCAGCGTCAGGACGTTCTCCGGCTCGAAGGAGGCGGAGGTCACGGGAGCGGAAGGCGCGGAGGAGCAGGCCGCCAGGACCAGGGCCAGGCAACAGACGCCGACGAGGCGAGGAAAGGCGAGGGTCATGGAAATCTTTTAAAGCAGGGCGACCTCGGGGTCAATCGGTCACGCACGAACCCTTGCGTCGGCCCCGGACGGTCGGTTGGGCCCGGCGGCCTTCACCCGACCGAGAGCAGGGGCGGCAGGCCCAAGGTCAGCAGGTTTTCCGCAATTCCCCAGGCGGACCGGCCGTATCAGTAACGGAAGGCCGCCGAGAGGGTGAAGGTGTTCGAGGTATAGGTCGAAGAAGCGACGGAGGCCGTGGAGTCGCTGAGGCTGTAACCGGCCTGGAAGCTGAGATGCTTCGAGTACTTGTAGTCGGCGCCCAGGTTATAGACATACGTGTCGACCTGGCTCGTGCTGGCGAAAACGTCGCTCTTGGTGGCGGACAGGTTGAAGTTGAGGTCCTCGGTGGCGTTGTAGGCGATGCCGTAGGTGTAGTTCTTCGAAGCCATCTGGCTGTTCGTCGAGGAGGCCGTGACGTCGCGGGAGAGGGTCAGGGAATGGCTGAGGCGCTCGGTGAGCGTGTGGCTGAGGCTGACGGAATAGGAAAGATCCGTGTCGTTGGCGGCGCTGTCGTAGTGGTAGCGGGAGTAGCCGACGCGGACGTTGCCGTTGAGCTTGCCGGATTCGGTGAGCTGGCCGCGGGCGGTGAGGCCGGCGAAGTCCTTCACGAGCTGCTGGTAGGCAAGGGCCGGGCGGGGCGTGCCGGCCTGGCTGTAGTAAGGGGCGGCCTTGTAATCGGTCACGTCATGCTGCAGCGCGAGACCGAAGCTGAGTTTCTCGAAAGCCTGGTACTCGAAGCTGAGCGGCATGGATTTCGTGTTCAGTTCGGTCAGCGTGTTGGTGTTGTAGACATAGCTGCCGGCCGTGCCGGTCTTCACCGGGTCGAGGTAATGGTTGTAGGAATTGGTGTAGCCGAGGCCGACGCTCAGCTTTTCCGTGAGCTTGTAGTCGGCACGGAAAGAGTGGGAGTAGTTGGACTGGCGGACGAGGGTCGCGCCGAGGATGCCGCCGAGGCCCTGCATCTGGAGGTCGTCGTTACGGGCCGTGACACGGTAGGAGGAGTCGACGGAGAGGGAGAGCGGACCCCCGTCGGCGAAGCGGATGCCCAGGGTCAGGGCGTCACGGGAGTCTTCGAGATCGGACAGGGCCTTGTCGGTGAAATTGACGAGGGTATGCTTGGCGGAGGCCGTGATGGTGAGGGCCGAGTCCTTGCCGTACTCGAGGAGGAAACCCGGCGTGACCATCCAGCTCGTCGCGGAGGTCTTCGTGGCGCTGGAGTAGAGGTTGTCGGTCACCTCGAGGCTCGCGGCCGCGTCGAAGTAGATGTCGCAGTCGTTGCCCACCTGGATGAGCGGGGAGGAGGGCGTCCAGTTGGCACCTTGGACCAGGGCGGAAGCGGTGAGGGCCGAAGCAGCGATGAGGAAGCGGGACATAGGGGTGTCTTGGGGTTGGGTCATTGATAGGGGGCCCAAGTGGGGGTATCAACCCCCAAACCGCCGCCGAAGACCCCAAAAGACAAAGACCCCGCCCTTGCGGGCGGGGTCTGGCTCCCTTCCCTGCTCGGCCGATCAGGCCGGGGTCGGGGTCTGGAAGACGCGGATGCGACGGTAGGCGGGCAGACCGGTGCCGGCGGGGACGAGGTGACCCATGATCACGTTCTCCTTGAAGCCGGTAAGGTTGTCGCGCTTGGCCATCGTGGCGGCGTCGGTCAGGACGCGGGTCGTCTCCTGGAAGGAAGCGGCCGAGATGAACGACTCGGTCTCGAGGGAGGCCTTGGTGATGCCCAGGAGGATCGGCTCGGACTCGGCGATCTGACCGCCGCGCTCGTTGATCGAGCGGTTGGTCTCGGCGAGGAGCGTGCGGTCCACCTGTTCGCCCCAGAGGTAATCGGAATCGCCCGGCTCGGTGATGCGGACCTTGCGGAGCATGCGCGAGACGATGATCTCGATGTGCTTGTCGTTGATCACGACGCCCTGGGTGCGGTACACCTTCTGGATCTCGGTGATGAGGTAATCCTGCACCTTGGACTGGCCGAGGATGTCGAGGATGTCGTGCGGATCGACGGCGCCGTCCGTGAGGACCTGGCCCTGCTTCACCTTGTCGCCGGCGGCGACGATGATGTGCTTGCCGTGCGGGATGAGGTGCTCCTCTTCGCGGCCGATGGAGTCGGCGATGACGAGGCGCTTCTTGCCGCGGATGGAGGGTTCGAAGCGGACCGTGCCGTCGATCTTGGCGATCTCGGCGGCGTCCTTCGGGGGACGGGCCTCGAAGAGCTCGGAGATGCGCGGCAGACCGGCGGTGATGTCCTGCGTCTTGGCGGCCTGGCGGGGGATCTTGGCGACGATGGAGCCGCGGCTGACCTTGTCGCCTTCGTCCACTTCGACGCGGGCGCCGGCGGGGATCGAGAAGGAACCGACTTCCTTGCCGTTGGCGCCGATGATCTGGATCTGGGGATTCTGCTCGTCGGAGTGCTCGATGACGGACTTGTAGAACGTGTTGTTCGACGGGTCGCGCTCCTCGGTGAAGGTCACGCCGGAGATCATGTCGACGAGGCGGATCTTGCCGTCGCCGTTGGCGATGATCGGGGTGGAGTTGGGATCCCAGGCGGCGATGAGGACGCCCTTCTCGACGGGCTTGCCGTCCACGACGCCGACGACGGAGCCGGCGACGATGCGGTATTCCTCGGTCGGCGAACCGGCCTCGTTGAGGAGGCGGATGGAGCCGTTGCCGTTCACGGCGATGAACTTGTCGCCGACGACGACCGTGGTGAGGTCGACGTACTGGACGAGGCCCTTGCCCTTGGACTTGATCTCAGGGGTCTTCAGCTGGGCGACGCCACCGATGTGGAACGTACGCATGGTCAGCTGGGTGCCCGGCTCGCCGATGGACTGGGCGGCGATGATGCCGACCGCGGTGCCGCGTTCGACCATGCGGCCGGTCGAAGGATCGAGGCCGTAGGAGGTGGGCGGGATCGCGTTCACGTTCATGTGCGTGAGCGGAGAGAGGACCTTCACGCGGTCGAGGCCGACGGTCTCGATGCGCTTGGCGGCGACTTCGTCGATGAGCTCGCCGGCCTTCACGATGACTTCGGAAGGATTCAGCGGGTTCGTGACGTCTTCGGACGGGCAGCGGCCGACGATGCGGTCGGAGAGGGAGACGAGGAGCTCGTCGCCGTCGTAGATCGGGGTCTTCCAGACGCCGTTCGGGATATGGACGTGGACGCGGTCGACGCCGGCGTCGCGGAGCTTGGCGATCAGCTCTTCGGTGAGCGGAGCTTCGGCCTTCGCGAGGACCTTGGCGGCGCCGGACGGATTCGGGACGTCGGCGGCCAGGTGACGGCCGAGGGCGGCGTCGCCGAGCGTGACGACTTCGGAGCCGGGGGCCACGTCGCGGGAGTCCGTGACGATGACGTCCATGGCGACGTCGCAAAGCTTGCGGGTCATGTAACCGGCGTCGGCGGTCTTCAGCGCGGTGTCGGACAGACCCTTGCGGGCGCCGTGCGTCGAGATGAAGTACTCGAGGACCGAGAGGCCTTCGCGGAAGGACGAGAGAATCGGGCGTTCGATGATCTCGCCGGACGGCTTGGCCATCAGGCCGCGGGCGCCGCAAAGCTGCTTCACCTGGGCCTTGTTACCGCGCGCGCCGGAGTCCATGAGGACGTACACCGGGTTGATGAGCATGCGGTGGGAGTGGCGAGGGTCGCCCTTCTTCACGCCGGCCACCTTCGCGGACTGCGAGAGCGTCGTGTACACCGACTGCGCGATGGCGTCGGTGGCGCCGGACCAGGTGTCGACGACCTTGTTACGACGTTCGTCGTTGGTGATCGTGCCGGACTCGTTCTGGCGCTGGAATTCGCGGACCTTGGCGGTGGCTTCGCGGACGAGGCCTTCCTTCTCCTTCGGGTAGATCATGTCGTTCACGCCGATGGAGATGCCGGCCTTGGTCGCGATGCGGAAGCCGGTCTCCTTGAGCGCGTCGAGGACCGGGATCGAAGCCTCGCGGCCGCAATACTTGTAGGTCTTCAGGATCAGGTCGCCGAGCTGGCCCTTCTTGACGGTCTCGTTGAAGAAGCCGAGCTCGGAAGGCCAGATGGTGTTGAAGATGATGCGGCCGACCGTGGTGACGATCGTGCTGCCGTTGGGGTCGCCATGGACCGTCTTGCGGTTGAAGTCCGGGTTGGCGTAGCGGACCCAGTCATGCAGGTGGAGCGAGCCTTCGGCTTCGGCGAAGGTCGCCTCGGACACGGAGCCGAGCACCGGCAGGTGGGTGTTGGCCGCCGGCTTGTCGGCGGGCTCGAGCGTCAGGTAGTAGGCGCCGAGCACGATGTCCTGGGACGGCGTGAGGATCGGCTTGCCGCTGGACGGCGAGAAGATGTTGTTCGTGGACATCATCAGGAGCTTGCACTCCATGATGGCTTCCAGGGACAGCGGGACGTGGACGGCCATCTGGTCACCGTCGAAGTCCGCGTTGTAAGCGGTACAGACGAGCGGGTGCAGGCGGATCGCGTCACCCTCGATGAGGATGGGCTCGAAGGCCTGGATGGACAGACGGTGGAGCGTCGGCGCGCGGTTGAGGAACACGGGGTGTCCCTTGGTCACTTCTTCCAGGATGTCCCAGACCTCGGGCTTCTTCTGCTCGATGTGCTTGCGGGCGCCGCGGACGGTGTGGGCGAAGCCCAGTTCCTTGAGGCGGCGGATGATGAAGGGCTCGAAGAGGACGAGCGCCATCTTCTTCGGGAGACCGCACTGGTTGAGCTTGAGCTCGGGACCGATGACGATGACGGAGCGGCCGGAGTAGTCGACGCGCTTGCCGAGGAGATTCTGGCGGAAGCGGCCATGCTTGCCCTTCAGCATGTCGGAGATGGACTTCAGCTGACGGTCGCGGTCCTTGACCGGCTTGCCGTGGCGGCCGTTGTCGAGGAGGGCGTCGACGGCTTCCTGGAGCATGCGCATCTCGTTATGGATGATGACGTCGGGCGTCTTCATCTGGATGAGCTGCTTCAGGCGGTTGTTGCGGTTGATGACGCGACGGTAGAGGTCGTTCAGGTCGGAGGTGGCGAAACGGCCGCCTTCGAGGGGAACGAGCGGACGGAGGTCCGGCGGGATGACCGGGAGCACCGTCAGGATCATGTGCTCGGGGCGCTTGCCGGAGGCCAGGAAGCCCTGGATGATCTTCATGCGGCGGGCGATCTTCTTCTTGATCTGCTTGGAGCGCGTGGAGCGGAGCTGGTCGCGGAGGTTCTCGACCGTGGAGGCGAGATCCATCTTCTTGAGCAGCTGCTGGAGGGCTTCGGCGCCCATGCGGGCCTTGAAGGCGTCCGGGCCGTGCTGTTCGACGGCGCGGCGGTAGGATTCCTCGTCGAGGAGCTCCTTCTCTTCCATGCCGGTGGCGCCCGGGTCGACCACCAGGTACTTCTGGTAGTAGATGACCTGCTCGAGCTGGCGGGTGGTCATGTCGAGCATCAGCGACAGACGGCTGGGCATGCTCTTCAGGAACCAGATATGGGAGACCGGGATGGCGAGGCGGATGTAGCCCATGCGCTCGCGACGGACGCGGGAGACGGTGACCTCGACGCCGCACTTGTCGCAGACGACGTCCTTGTACTTCACCTTCTTGTACTTGCCGCAGTAGCATTCGTAGTCGCGGACCGGACCGAAGATGCGCTGGCAGAAGAGGCCGTTCGGCTCGGGCTTGAACGAGCGGTAGTTGATGGTCTCAGGGCTCTTTACCTCCTTGAGGCCCTTGACCTTGCGGTTGCCGTGTTCGTCGAGCTCGTCGAGGAACTGTTCGCCCGTCCACTGGACGATCTCCTCGGGCGAGGCGATCGAGATGGAGACGAAATCGAAGGACTGTTCCTTCGTCTCGTTGGCGGTGAACTCGGGGGTGTGCTCCGGGTGAATCATGTCTGTGAAGGTCTGTGGGTGGTTACGTCGGACGCTCAGTTACGATCCGGGGTGGGGGCGGTGGTGGAGCCGAGGCGGACATCCAGGCACAAGGCCTGCATCTCCTTCATCAGCACGTTGAAGGACTGCGGCGTGCCGCTGACGAGGGTGTTGTCACCCTTGACGAGCTGCTCGTAGATCTTGGTGCGGCCGGCGACGTCGTCGGACTTGACCGTGAGGAGTTCCTGCAGCGTGTAGGCGGCGCCGTAGGCTTCGAGGGCCCAGACTTCCATTTCGCCGAAACGCTGGCCGCCGTACTGGGCCTTGCCGCCCAGGGGCTGCTGCGTGATGAGGCTGTACGGACCGGTGGCGCGGGCGTGGATCTTGTCCGCGACGAGGTGGTTCAGCTTCATCATGTAGATGTAGCCGACGACGACGTCCTGGTCGAACGCTTCGCCGGTGTGACCGTTGATGAGCATCGCCTTGCCCGTCTCGGGGAGTTCGGCCTGCTTGAGGTATTCGCGGATCTGCTTCTCGGGGATGCCGTCGAAGATGGGGGTGGCCATCTTCAGGCCGAGCTTGGAACAAGCCCAGCCGAGGTGCGTCTCGAGGACCTGGCCGACGTTCATGCGGGAAGGAACGCCGAGCGGATTGAGGCAGATGTCGACGGGGGTGCCGTCGGCGAGGTAAGGCATGTCTTCGACCGGCACGATGCGGGCGACGACGCCCTTGTTGCCGTGACGACCGGCCATCTTGTCGCCGACCTGGATCTTGCGCTTGGTGGCGATGTACACCTTGACGTTCTTGATGGCGCCGCCTTCGTCGATGCCCTGCTCGATGGCTTCGACCTTGCGGGCGCGCTCCTGCTCGAGCTCGTCGAAGCGGCGGTGGTAGCCGTCGACGATCTGGCGGATCTTCTGCTTCACCGGCGAGTCGTTCATCTCGATGGAACGGGAGACGGAGGCCAGGCGGCGGAGGAGGGTCTTGGTGATCTTGCGGTTGGCCGGGATGATGGCTTCGCCGGTCTCGGAGTTCTTGACGTCGAGCGGGATCTTCTCGCCGAGGAGGATGTTCGAGAGGGACTCGGTCATCTCCTCGCGGAGGCGGGAGTCGGCCGTGCGGTACTCTTCGTTGACCTTCTTGAGGGCGCGGCGCTGGTCGTTGGGCGAGAGGCGGCCGTCGTCCTTGTCGGTACGGGAGGAGACCTTCACGTCCATGATGATGCCGGAGATGCCGGAGGGCACGCGGAGGGAGGTGTCCTTCACGTCGCGGGCCTTCTCGCCGAAGATGGCGCGGAGCAGCTTCTCCTCGGGGGCGAGGTCGCCTTCGGACTTCGGGGTGATCTTGCCGACGAGGATGTCGTCGGGCTTCACCTCGGCGCCGATGCGGATGACGCCGTCGCGGTTGAGGTTGCGCAGGGCTTCCTCGCCGAGGTTCGGGATGTCGCGGGTGATCTGCTCGGGCCCGAGCTTCGTGTCACGGGCGGTGACCTCGAATTCCTCGATGTGGACGGACGTGAAGACGTCGTCCTTGAGCATGCGTTCGGAGAGCAGGATCGCGTCTTCGAAGTTGTAGCCGTTCCACGGCATGAAGCCGACGAGGACGTTGCGTCCGAGGGCGAGCTCGCCCTTGTCGGTGGCGGCGCCGTCGGCGATGATGTCGCCCAGCTTGACCTTGTCGCCGCGGCGGACCAGCGGACGCTGGTTGAAGCACGTGGAGGAGTTGGTCTTGAGGAACTTGCGGAGGTCGTAGACGTAGACGCCCTTGGCCGGCTCGCTCTTGAACTTCTTGTTCTCGAGCTGGGCGGGGGCGACTTCGCCGTCCTTGGTGACGATGATGCGACGGGAGTCGGCGGCGGCGACGATGCCGGGGCCTTCGGCGACGACGACGGTCTTCGAGTCGATGGCGACGCGACGTTCGAGGCCGGTGCCCACGAACGGGGCTTCGGTCACGACGAGGGGCACGCCCTGGCGCTGCATGTTGGAACCCATGAGCGCGCGGTTCGCGTCGTCATGTTCCAGGAACGGGATGAGGGCGGCGGCGACGGAGACGACCTGCTGGGGCGAGACGTCCATGTAGTCGACGTCTTCCGGATCCACTTCGAGGATGTCGTCGCGGAAGCGGACGGTCACCTTGCCCTTGAGGCGGGAGGCGTCGTCGAGCTCGGAATTGGCCTGGGCGACCTTGAACTTCTCCTCCTGGTCCGCGGTCATGAATTCGACCTGGCTGGAGACCTTGCCGCGCACGACCTTGCGGTACGGGGCTTCGATGAAGCCGAACTCGTTGATGCGCGAGTAGGTGGAGAGGGAGTTGATGAGGCCGATGTTCGGGCCTTCGGGGGTCTCGATCGGGCAGATGCGGCCGTAGTGGGACGGATGGACGTCGCGCACCTCGAAGCCGGCGCGGTCGCGGTTGAGGCCGCCGGGCCCGAGGGCGGAGAGACGACGCTTGTGCGTCAGCTCGGCCAGCGGGTTGATCTGGTCCATCAGCTGGGACAGCTGGCTGCGGGCGAAGAACTCGCGGATCGAATTGCCGAAGGGCTTCGGGTTGACGAGCTTCTGCGGGGTGATCGAGTCGACGCTCTGGTCGTACTCGTTGATGCGGGCCTTGACCGTCTTGACGACGTTCTTGAGGCCGGCGCGGCACTGGTTGGCGAGGAGCTCGCCGACGTTGCGGACGCGGCGGGAACCGAGGTGGTCGATGTCGTCGATCGCGCCGTCGCCGGCGCTCAGCTTGCAGAGCAGCTTGGTGGCTTCGACGATGTCCTCAGGGGTGATCGTGCGGGTGTCGAGCGAGACGTCGAGGCCGAGCTTCTGGTTCAGCTTGTAACGGCCGACGCGACCGAGGTCGTAACGCAGCGGATCCTGGAAGAGGCGCTGCATGTGGGCGCGGGCGCCCTTGACGTTGACGGGCTCGCCGGGGCGGAGCTTGCGGAAGATCTCCTTGAGGGCTTCTTCCTCGTTGCGGACGGCGCCGATGTCCTTGCGGAGCGAGAGGATGATGGAGCCGTTGTCGAAGGCGGTGTCGAAGACGCCGAACTTCTGCTTCGGCAGCTGCTTGTGGATCTCCTTGAGCGTCTCGCGGGAGAGCTTGTCGTACTGCTTGGCGACGACCTTGCCGGTCTCGACGTCGACGATCGGGTCGGCGTAGACGAGCTGGGAAAGCTCTTCCGGGTCGAGCTCGAGGGCGGCCTTGGCGGTCAGCTCGCGGTGCTGGTAGAAGAGGGCCAGGATGTCCTTGTCGTCCTTGTAGCCGAAGGCGCGGAGCAGGGTCGTGACGAGGAACTTGCGGCGACGGCGACGGCGGTCGAGGTAGACCCAGAGGAGGTCGTTCTGGTCGAACTGGACCTCGATCCAGGTGCCGCGGTCGGGGATGATGCGGAAGGCGTGGAGCATCTTGCCGCTCGTGTGGGCGGACTCCTCGAAGCAGATGCCCGGGGAGCGGTGGAGCTGGGAGACGACGACGCGTTCGGCGCCGTTGACGATGAAGGAGCCGCGGTCGGTGATCATCGGGATCTCGCCCATCAGGATCTCTTCGTCCTTGAAGGCGCCCTTCTCGCGGAGGCGGAGCTTGAGCATCACCGAGATCGCGTAGGTCGTGCCTTCGCGGATGCACTCGAGCTCGGTCTGCTTCGGCAGGACCAGGCCGTACTCGAGGTACTCGAGACGGAAGTTGCCGTTGTTGCTCTCCACGGGGAAGGCCTCGCGGAAGACCGCGTCCAGGCCGACGTTCTTGCGGGCGGACGCGGACTGGTCCAGCTGCAGGAAATCGTTGAACGAGAAGATCTGGTTCTCGATCAGGTTGGGCGGAGGGATGACTTCGCGTAGTTTACCGAAGTTTTTGCGCTCTTGAGGCATGGCTGGTGAAGGTGGGCTCGGAGTGTCGGGTGGATTCGGTGGTGCTGACTGGTTTGCCTGGTGGGGTCGGACTAGGCGGCCGTTGGGAAGAAAAAGCGGGGAGGGGTCGCCGGACCCGGGAGGGTGCTACCCTCCCCGCTTTGCAGAGATGCGTCGGAAGACGGATTACTTGACCTCGACCTCGGCGCCGGCGGCCTTGAGCTTGGTCTCGATGTCCTTGGCTTCGTCCTTGGACACGCCTTCCTTGACGGGCTTCGGGGCGCCGTCGACGAGGTCCTTGGCTTCCTTGAGGCCCAGGCCGGTGATGGCGCGGACTTCCTTAATGACATTGATCGGGGTAGCGCCCTTGCCCTTGAGGATGACGTCGAACGTCGTCTTCTCTTCGGCGGGAGCGGCACCGGCGGCGGCGCCACCGGCGGCGACGACGGCGACAGGAGCGGCGGCGGAAACGCCCCACTTGGTCTCGAGGTCCTTCACGAGGTTAGCGATGTCCAGGACGGACTGGGCGCTGAGCCACTCGATGACTTGGTCTTTGGTGATGTTGCTCATGGTATCTGGGTTCCTTGAATGGTTAGCGTCCGATGAAGGACATTTGAGGGCGCGAGGCCCCTAACCGGGGTTCTTTGGATGTGTGTTGTTTTTGGGTTTGGGTTCCCCCCGCTCGGACGCCGCCACATGGCGACGCCTCCGCGAGGAAAGGGGTTAGGCGGCCTTCTCGTCCTTCTGGCGCTTGGCGTCCAGGAGGCGGACGAACTGCGAGGCAGGGGTGGAGAGCAGCGAGAGGAGCTGGGCGCGGATGCCGTCGAGGGACGGCAGCTTCGACAGGGCTTCCACTTCGGCCTTGGTGAGGATCTTGGCGTCGAGGACGCCGCCCTTCACTTCGAGCTTGGCGAAGTCCTTGAAGAAGGTGACCAGGATCTTGGCGACGCCGGTCGGGTTGTTGCCGCCGGTGACGAGGGCCGTGTGGCCGCTCAGGTGGGCCGAGATGTCCGGGAGCTTCGCCTGCTTGGCGGCGATGTTCAGGATGCTGTTCTTGACGACGTGGTACTCGGCGCCGTGGGCACGGAGCTGGTTACGGACGGCGGTCGCGTTCTCGACGGTGACGCCGGTGAAGTTGGCGAGCAGCAGGTAGTTGGAGCTGGCCAGCTGGGCGGCGACTTCGTCGACGAGGAATTGTTTTTCAGCGCGCATGTGCGTGGGTTCTCTTGGGCGTGGTTAGGTTAGGCGGTCGCGACGGCGGCCGAGTAGGGCTTGAGGTCGACGGCGACGCCGGGGCTCATGCTGGCGCTGATGGTGATCGACTTGATGAAGCGGCCACCGGCGAAGCCGGCGGGCTGGGCCTTCACGAGGGCGGCCAGGGCGGCCTGCGCGTTCTCGGTGAGCTGGGCGGCGGTGAACGACTTCTTGCCGATGACGATCACGATGTTGCCGGTCTTATCCATCTTGAATTCGACGCGGCCGGCCTTCACTTCCTTGATGGTCTTCGGGATGTCGTCGGAGACCGTGCCGGACTTCGGGTTCGGCATGAGGCCCTTCGGACCGAGGACGCGGGCGACCTGACGGACGTCCTTCATCGCGGAGACGGTGGAGATGGCGACGTCGAAGTCGAGGAAGCCGCCGTTGACCTTGGCGATCAGGTCGGCGAGGCCGGCGTAATCGGCGCCGGCGGCGAGGGCTTCGGCCGGGTTCTCGGTGAAGGCGAGGACCTTGATCTTCTTGCCGGAACCGTTCGGGAGGGAGACGGTGCCGCGGACCATCTGGTCCGACTGCTTGGGATCGACGCCGAGGAAGGCGGAGATCTCGACGGTCTCGTCGAACTTGGCGCCGGGCATCTTCTTGATGATCTCGGCGGCCTGGTTGACGTCGTACTTGGCCTTCAGGTCGGCGACCTGGAGGGCGGCGCGGTAGCGCTTGCTGGGTTGTTTGCTCATAGCGACTTTTGGTCTCCTGCGGGATGCAGTGGTTTGGGTTTGGTTAGGGTTGGGTGAAATCAGCCGACGACCTCGATGCCCATCGAGCGCGCGGTGCCGGCGATCATGCGGGCGGCGTTGTCCGGGTTGACGGCGTTGAGGTCCTTCTTCTTGAGCTCGACGATCTCGAGGAGCTGCTTCTTGGTGACCTTGCCGACCTTGTCGCGGTTCGGGACCTTGGAGCCGGACTCGATCTTCGCGGCCTTCTTGAGGAGGACGGAAGCGGGCGGCGACTTGAGGATGAAGGTGAAGGACTTGTCCTGGTAGACGGAGATGATGACCGGGAGGATCATGCCGGCCTGGTCCTTGGTCTTGGCGTTGAATTCCTTGCAGAACGCCATGATGTTGACGCCCTTCGCGCCGAGCGCGGGGCCGACGGGAGGTGCGGGATTAGCGGCGCCCGCGGGGAGCTGGAGCCTGATTTCGCCGACGACTTTCTTAGCCATGGTGGGTGTTTAGATGGTTGGGTTGGTGAAAAGGATCATTCGCGGTCGTCGCGTTCGACCTGCCAGAACTCGAGCTCGACCGGCGTGGAGCGGCCGAAGATGTCGACCGAGACCTCGAGCTTGCCGCGGTCGGCGTCGATCTTGTCGATGTTGCCGGCGAGGTTGGCGAAGGGGCCGTCGGTGATCTTGACGCGTTCGCCGATGTTGAAGCTGATCTTCGGGACGACCTTGTCCGCGGCGTCCGCGACCTGCTGGAGGATCGTGTTGATCTCCTCGGTCTTGAGCGCGACGGGGTTCTGCCCGCCGATGAGGCCGATGACGCCGTCGGTCTTGCGCAGGAAGCTCCAGGGAGCCTCGAGCAGCGCGCCTTCGTCGTCGAAGAGGCGGGCGCGGACGAAGAGGTAGGACGGGTAGAGCTTCATCTCGCTCTCGCGCTTCTTGCCGTTGCGGAAGTCCTTGACGGTCTTGACCGGCATCAGGATCTCGGCGACGAAGTCGCCCATCTCCTCGTCCTTGATGGCCTTGTCGAGCAGGCGCTTCACCTTGCTCTCGTTGTTCGAGAGGGTCTGGAGGGTGTACCAGCGGAAATCGGAGGGGGAGGACATGGGGTGATCAGCGCACGAGCTTGGTCGCGAACTGGACGAAGTTGGAGAGGGAGAAGTCGCAGAGGAAGACGACGGCGCCCAGGAGGGCGACGGCGGCGATGACGACCAGCGTGGAGTCGACGAGCTCCTTGGCGGTGGGCCACGAGGCCTTGACGAAGACCTCGGTGATGGTCTCGTTCCAGAAAGCGCGGAGGCGTCCGAGGAAGCTGATCATGGTGCTGGTGGTGATGTGGTGAGAGTGGCAGGACGGGAGGGAGTCGAACCCACAACCAACGGTTTTGGAGACCGCTACTCTGCCAATTGAGCTACCGTCCTGTACTGGTGGTTAAAGAGACGAATGCCGGGGCCCTTTTGAGGGGGCCTCGGCACCGTAGCAGGTCGTTTTGGGTCAGGAAATCACTTGGTGATTTCGAGGATCTGGCCGGCGCCGATGGTCTTGCCGCCTTCGCGGAGAGCGAAGCGCTGGCCCTTTTCCATCGCGACGGGCTTCTGCAGCTCGATCGTGATCGTGACGTTGTCGCCGGGCATCACCATTTCCACGCCTTCCGGGAGGATGACGGTGCCGGTCGCGTCGCAGGTGCCGAAGAAGAACTGCGGGCGGTAGTTGTTGGTGAAGGACGTGTGGCGACCACCTTCGTCGGCCTTGAGGACGTAGATCTGGGCCTTGGCGACGGTGTGGGGCTTGATGCTGCCCGGCTTGGCGAGGACCTGGCCGCGCTCGATCTGGTTCTTCTCGATGCCGCGCACGAGGAGGCCGACGTTGTCGCCGGCCTGGCCCTGGTCGAGCTCCTTGCGGAACATCTCGACGCCGGTGACGGTGGTCTTGATGGTGTCGCGGAGGCCGACGACTTCGATTTCTTCGCCGACCTTGATGATGCCGCGCTCGATACGACCGGTGGCGACGGTGCCGCGGCCGGTGATGGAGAAGACGTCTTCGACGGACATCATGAAGGGCTTGTCGGTCTCGCGCTTGGGCTCGGGGATCTCGGAGTCGAGGGCGTCGAGGAGGTTCTGGATGGCCTGCTCGCCTTCGGGCTTGGCTTCGAGGGCGGCGGTGGCGGAACCACGGACGATCTTGGCGTTGTCGCCGTCGTACTGGTACTTGTTGAGGAGGTCGCGGACTTCCATCTCGACGAGGTCGATCAGGTCGGGCTCGGAGAGGTCGACCTTGTTGAGCCAGACGACGATCTTCGGCACGCCGACCTGGCGGGCGAGGAGGATGTGCTCCTTGGTCTGGGGCATGACGCCGTCGGCGGCGGAGACGACGAGGATCGCGCCATCCATCTGGGCGGCGCCGGTGATCATGTTCTTGACGAAGTCGGCGTGGCCCGGGCAGTCGACGTGGGCGTAGTGACGGTTGACGGACTCGTACTCGACGTGCGAGGCGGCGATGGTCACGGTCTTGGTGGCGTCACGGACGGTACCGCCCTTGGTGATTTCGGCGTAAGACTTGGTCTCAGCCAGGCCTTTGCGGGCCTGGACGGCCACGATGGCGGCGGTGGTGGTCGACTTGCCATGGTCGATGTGACCGATGGTGCCGACGTTGACGTGAGGCTTGGTGCGGTTGAACTTCTCTTTGGCCATGGTTTTTGGTGGTGAGGAGGTGGTTAGGTTTGGTGTGTGGAAAGTGGTGGAGCCCCCGACTGGATTTGAACCAGCGACCTCGTCCTTACCAAGGACGCGCTCTGCCAACTGAGCTACAGGGGCGAACCGTCGACGTACGTAAGACGCGAAGGGAAGGGTTTGAATGACCATCGAAAACCCCATGGTCAAGCGGATTTTTGCAAGGGTTTTACACCCCTTCTGGGCGGGCCTAGGGACCCACGATCAGGCGGTACGCACCCGGGGGAAGCTGCGTCGACCAATCCTGATTGGCCGCCCATCGGCGGATGGCCCCATCTAAAGGCTTCGAGCCAGAAAGTCGCAGGGCGCCCCCCAACGGGGACTTCCCAAACGAATCAACGCTCAATATCACTTCATATATTGATGTAAATGGGGCGTTTTTATTAAATAATTCATCTTTTAAACCTTTTTCATCAGTAAAATGGGTTATTTTCCCGCTAATAATAGGTTTTAACCCCCCACTCAATGGGTAAACTTCGAAAAAAGCCGCACGCGCCTCGATCCCCTGACCTGAATAGCCCTTGGTCCCGAAGGTCGCAAAGGGCTCTCCCACCGCCAAGGGTATGGCCTTGGCCGGGGTAGGGGCCTCCCGGAAGGGGACCTGCAAGGTCGATTCCTTCGTTTGCGGCTTGGAGGGGTCGAACTGCAAGACCGGGGCGGACTTGGCGAAGGGGGCGTCTTCTGGCTGGCCAAGCTCGGACCGCCCTGCCCCGCCCAAGGATGATTTACCCGGGAAATAGACGGCGGAAGTGTCCAGCAGGACGACGCTCTCGGTCCGGGCGTCGCCCGGGGCCACCAGGCGGACGCCGTTGCTCAACGGCTGGGCAGGCGCTTCGCCGCCCGCGCCAGGGCGGAAGACGACCAAGGTCAGCAGGAAGACGACCAGGCCGCAGAGCAAGGCGGTACGGGTCAGCGGCGGCAAGCGGCCCCCGGTCAGATTGCGGAATGTGGAGAGGGCGCGCATGCTCACCGATCAGGAGGACGGTCGGCGACCGTCACCCTCGTGAGCGAACCACGGCCTTCGCGGATGAAGTTGATCGTCAGGACTTCGCCGGGCTTGCGCCGGGAGATCGCCAACCGCAGCTCGTTCCAGTTCTCGAACGGCTTGCCGTCGAGCGCCACGATGATGTCGCCCACCCGGAGGCCGGCCTTCGCGGCCGGCAGGCCTTCGCTGATGAGCGAGACGCGCACGGCGCCGTTCTTCCCGAGATTGAGCTTGGTCGCCTCGGCGAGGGAAAGGTCCTCGCCCTGGACGCCGATGAGGCCGCGGACGACCTTGCCGCCGTTCGCGAGGTCGGTGGCGACGGAGACGATGAGGTTGGCCGGGATGGAGTAGCCCAGGCCGATGCTGCCGCCGGTGCCGGATTTGATCGCGGTGTTCATGCCGAGCAGGCGGCCCTCGAAGTCGATCAGAGGCCCGCCGCTATTGCCCGGATTGATCGCGGCGTCGGTCTGGATGAAATCCTCGAAGGCCATGCCCATGCCCTGCTTGCCCGAGCGGCCGAGCGCGGAGACGATGCCCGACGTCACGGTCATGCCGGCGTCGAGCGGATTGCCGATGGCGAAGACGACGTCGCCCACGCGGGCTTTCTCGCTGTCGGCGAACTTGGCCCACGGAAGGTTGCGCCCCTCGATCTTCAGCACGGCGATGTCGCTGCCCGCGTCGACGCCGAGCACCTTGGCGCGGAACTCGCGCCGGTCCTGGAGCTGGACGATGACGGTCTCGGACACGGTGGCGCGGTCGGCTTTCAGCACGACATGCCGGTTGGTGATGACATAACCTTCGGGATGGACGATGGTGCCGGAGCCCAGGCCGGTCGGCATGAGCGTCTCGCCGGTCTTCTCGTCCTTGAGCACCTTCTCGGGGTCGATGCGCCCGCGCAGGCGGTTCAGGACCGACTGGGGGATCACCTCGGCGGTGCGGATGCTGACGACGGCCGGCATGATCCGGGCCAGCATGTCGGCATAGCTGGCGCCGGGCGCGGCGCGGTTGATCGGACGGGCATCGGTCTCGAAGGAGACGCCGGCCAGGGCCATGGCCGGCCAGAGGACAAGCGCGGTGAGATGACGGAGCATGACCCCGGCATCCTAACCGGCGGACCGCCCAATGCAAGCGACCTCAGCGCGCCATGGTGAACCCGCCGCCCGGCTGGTTCGGTTCGGCCTCGTCGCGCTCCTTGTTGAAGCGCATCGAGAACAGGCGGGTGACGCCCTTCTCCTGCATGGTCGCCCCGAAGATGGCGTCGGCCGCCGAGACGGTGCGCTTATTATGGGTGATCACCAGGAACTGGGAGAAGCGGGTGAACTCGCGGATGATGTCCGTGAAGCGGCTGACGTTGGCGTCGTCGAGCGGGGCGTCGAGCTCGTCGAGCACGCACAACGGCGAGGGCTTCACCATGTAGATGGCGAAGAGGAGCGCGACGGCGGTCATGGTCCGCTGACCGCCGGAAAGCAGGGAGATGCCGCGCAGCTTGGTGCCGGGCGGCTGGGCGATGATCTCGATGCCGGACTCGAGCGGATCCTCGGCCTGGACCATCGTGAGGTCCGCCGTGCCGCCGACGAAGAGACGCTCGAAGGTGAACTTGAAGTTCTTGCGCACCTGCTCGAAGGTGTCGGTGAAGAGCTTGAGCGAGGTCTGGTTGAGCTCCTCGATCGCCTTGGTGAGCTCTTCCTTGGCTTTCCAAAGGTCGTCGCTCTGCTTGGTGAGGAAGTCATGGCGGTCGCGCAGGGAGGAGTATTCCTCCACGGCGACAAGGTTGACGGAGCCCATGCCGGCCATGCGGTCGCGCAGTTCGGCGATCTCGCGGACGAGGGGCGGCCAGTCGGCGGACTCCATCGAGGCGAGGTCCTCCGCGGTCGGTTCGCCGCGCCGGACGACGGCCTTCGGGGCGGGACGGGAACCTTCTTCGTCGGTCTCCTCGAGGTCGTCGAAACTGGCGATGCCTTCGGGCTCGCCGTCGGAAAGCCAGAGCTGCAGGCGCCAGTCGACCGCGGCGACGTCGAGCTGGTGGTCGGCCTGGATCTTCTCGACGATGAAACCGCACTGCGAAGTCTGCTCCGCGAGCGAGACCTCGAGGCCCTTCAGGCGGGCGTCGGCGACGCGCAAGCGGTCGCGGTCGACGGAAAGCACGCGGTCTTCGGAGTCGACGGCGGCGTCGGTCTCCCCGAGGACGCCGCGCAGCGCGTTGAGTCCGGAATTGGCGGCCTCGACTTCGCCGGCAAGACGGGCGGAAGTCTCGCGGGCGGTCGCGGCCTGGGCCTTGAGTTCGCCGATCAGCTTCTCGTTCTGCTGGGCCTCGAGGCGGCGCGAATTGAGGCGGGCGACGGCTTCCGCGCGGCGCGATTCGAGGTCGGCCAGCTCGCGGCCGACGAGCTCGAGCCGCTGGCGCTGCTCGGCATGGGCGAGGCGGGCTTCGCCGAGGGCGGCGCGGCGCAGGTCGGATTCGGCCCGGGCGGCCTCGAGCTGGGATTCGCCGGAAGCGATCGTCGCGCGGAGTTCGGCCACCTGGGCGTCCTTGGCGGTGAGGGTCACCTGGGCGCGGTCGCGGCGCTGCAAGGCCTCCGACTTGGAGTTCTCGATCTCGGCCAGCTGGCGCTCCTCGCGGGCGATGCGGTCGTCCGCGGCGGTCAGGGTCTGGCGGGCGGCGCGTTCGTCGGCCTGGGCCACGGAAAGCTCCTGGGCGGCGAACTGCGTGGCGTCGCGGGCGGCCGAGACGTCGAGCTCGTTGGCGTCCATCGCGGACTGGAGGCCGAGGGCCTTCTCGTTGAGGGTCGTCAGCTGGTCGTTCTCGGACTCGAGGCTGGCGCGGACGGAGCGGATCTCGCTTTCGCGGGAGAAGACGCCGGAACCGGCGTTGGCCGCGGCCTTGCGCGGCTTGCCGGCGTAGACGAGGCCACGCCGGTCGACGAGGTCGCCGTCGGTGGTGGCGACGAGGAAGAATTCGAAGCCCGGATTGGCGCGCCACCAGCTGATGAAGTCGCCGAGGGACGGGCAGACGTAGCAGCCGTCGAAGAGGTTGGCGACGAGGCGGGCGTGGTCCGCGGACTTCGCCTGCACGGCGGAAGTGGCCGGCCGGAGCCAGCCGGGAGCGGCGGAACCGGCACGGGAGGCGGGCGGGGCCTCGACCTGGAAGACCGCGCGGCCGAGCTGGCGCTCGCCCATCTTGGCGACGATCCCCGGGAGGAGTTCCGCGGAGTCGAGGGCGACGGCCTCGGAAGCGGCGCCGAGGATGTTCTCGAGGGCGGCGGCGGCGGTGATGTCGACGACGGTGACGAGATCGGCGAGCGCGGAGGCCTTGCCCGAACGGAGCTCGGCGGAGAACTCCCCGCGCAGGACGGCCTTGGCCGCTTCGGAGAAGCCTTCGAGGCGGGACTGCATCTGCTCGAGCAGGCCGAGCTGCGCGGAAAGCTTGGCGACCTTGCGGTCCTGTTCGGAGATCGTCTGCTGGAGCGCGCGGAAGTCGTTGAGCAGGTCGCGTCCCTTCTCGGTGGCTTCCTGCTCGGCGGCGCGGGCGGCCTGCAGCTCGCCATGGCGGGTCGTGACGACCGCGCCGCACTCGGCGACGCGGCGCTCCAGGGCCTCGCGCTCCTGCTTGGCCTGGCGGAGCGAGTCGGAAAGGTCGACGTGGCGGGACTGGTAGCCGCGGAGGTCGACCTCGAGGTTGGTGACGTCGCCGCGGGCGCGGGTCATCTCGCCTTCGGCCACGAGGATGTCCTGCCGGGCGCGCCGGAGAAGGTTCTCGGCCTCGACGACCTGACGGGCGACTTCCTCGACCTGCGCGGTCTTCTCGCGATAGGCGGCGTCGGTGGCGGAAACGGAACCGGCGGCGGTCGACTTCGCGTCGGAGCTGCCGCGGAGACGCATCTCGAACTCGGCGATCGACAGCTCGGCCTCCTGGGCCTCGCGGCGGATCTCGCCGAGACGGGAGGCAAGGTCGTCGGAACGGAGATCGGAAGTGCGGGCCTCGTTCTCGGCGTTCTCGCGGGCGGTGCGCAGGTCGAAGAGGGCCTGCTGGGCGAGCTGGAGCTGCTCGGCCAGTTCGGCGCGGCGGGCGCGCGTCTGGAGCAACGCGGCCTCGCGGTCGCGGAGACCGTCGGTGAGTCCGGCGACTTCGGCGCGGCAGGCCGTGGCGTCGGCCTCGAGCGCGACGACCTGGGCGCGGCGGTCGCCGAACTGCTTGGCATGCCAGGCGAGGTCGAGGTGCGTGAAGCGGTGACGGAGGCGGCGGAAGCGGAGGGCCTTGGCGGCCTGGCGGCGCAGCGTCGCGATCTGGCGGCCGACTTCGCTGACGACGTCGGTGATGCGCGCGAGGTTGGCGTCGACGCCGCTGAGCTTGTTGAGGGCTTCGCGCCGCTGGGCCTTGTAGCGCGTGATGCCGGCGGCCTCCTCGAAGAGATAGCGGCGTTCGGACGGGTTGGCGGAGAGGATCTGGTCGATCTGGCCCTGCACCATGAACGAATAGGACATGCGGCCGATGCCGGTGTCCATGAACAGGCGCTGGATGTCCTTCAGGCGGGAAGGCTTGCCGTTGATGAAATAGTCGCTGGCGCCTTCGCGGTGGAGGCGGCGCATGACCGAGACCTCGGCGAAGGCGGTGCCCAGCTCCTTCTCGCAGTCGGCGAAGATCAGCTCGACCTCGCACTGCGGGAGGGGCCGGCGGCGGTCGGTGCCCGCGAAGATGACGTCCTGCATCGCCGGGGCGCGGAGGGATTTGGCGGACTGTTCGCCCAGGACCCACCGGATGGCGTCGACGATGTTGGACTTGCCGCAGCCGTTCGGCCCGACGACGGCCGTGACCCCGGGACGGAGCTCGATGCGGGTCCGGTCGGCGAAGCTTTTGAATCCGTTGGCGACGATTTCCTTGAGGTACATCGAGGGGTGAGCCGAACGATTGCCCTGCCCTACCCCCGCCGCAAGCGTCTTGTGCCCCGCGGAAGGGCCACTTATTCACGGCTTTAAATAGCCTTGGATTCGGGGTTGACGAAAGGCCTCCCCCCTTGTTCTTTCGACCCTCCAAACGCTCACATGTCCGTAGAAATCAAGATTCGCAAAGGCGAGACCGTCGACAAGGCTCTCCGCCGCCTCAAGAAGAAGATCGACCGCGAGGGCATCATCAAGGACGCCCGCGCCAAGCGAGGCTTCGAGAAGCCGGCCGAACGCCGTCGTCGCAAGAAGAAGGTCAAGAACTTCAGCGCCTACCTGCGCAAGAAGTGGGACAACGTCTGAGCGTCCGCCCCGACCCAAGCACCCGAAGGCCCGTCATCGCGACGGGCCTTCTGCTTTGGCGGGGCCCCCGGCGGATCCGGGCGACAAAAAGGGCCGAACCCGGAGGTTCGGCCCTTGGTCTCGGCATAGCCGGCGAGGCTTAGCGGAGGAACAGGAGTTCCTGGTAGGACGGCAGCGGCCAGTATTCGTCGGCGACGATCTCCTCGAGGGCGTCGGCGGCGGCACGGACCTTGAGCATGGCCGGGAGGACCTTGTCGCAGGAGTGCTTGGCCTGGGCGTGCGTGTCGGACTTGCTGACCTCGCGGGCGGCGTCGAGGGCGTCGATGGCCGAGGCGAGCTCGTCGGCGAGGCCGATGACTTCCTTGCGGAGCTTGCCGCCGGACTTGGTCTTCTCGACCGGGGTCAGGTCAGCGGCGTACTTGAGGGCGGCCGGAAGGAGCAGGGTCTTGGCGATGTCGGAGACGAGCTTCGACTCGGTGTTGACCGACAGCACGTAGGAGTGCGTGTAGATCTCTTCGCGGGACTCGAGTTCGGCCTTGGAGAGGACGCCCTGGCGCTCGAAGACTTCCACGGAGGACTTGGCGACGATCTCGGGGAGCGCGTCGGGGGTCGTGCGGAGGTTCTTGAGGCCGCGCTTGGCGGCTTCCTTGTGCCACTCTTCGGAGTAGCCGTTGCCGTTGAAGATGATCCGGCCGTGCTTGGTGAGGATGTCCTTGAGGACGCCCTGCAGCGCGGAGTTGAAATCGGAGTTCTTCTTGAGGGCGGCGGCGAGCTCGTCGGCGAGCTTGTCGAGCGAGTCGGCCATGATCGTGTTGAGCACGGTCAGGGGACCGGCGACCGAGAAGGCGGAGCCCACGGCGCGGAACTCGAACTTGTTGCCGGTGAAGGCGAACGGGCTCGTGCGGTTGCGGTCACCGGCGTCCTTCGGGAGGACGGGCAGCGTGTCGACGCCCAGGGTCATGTGGCCGCCCTTGCGCGAGGTCGAGGCGGAGCCGCTCTTCTTCACCTGCTCGATGACTTCGTTGAGCATGTCGCCCAGGTAGATCGAGATGATGGCGGGAGGGGCTTCGTTGGCGCCGAGGCGATGGTCGTTGCCGGCCGAGGCGACGGAGGCGCGGAGCAGACCCTGGTGGAGGTCGACGGCGCGGATCACGGCGGAGCAGAAGGTCAGGAACTGGGCGTTCTCGTGCGGGCTGTGGCCGGGCTCGAGGAGGTTGCCGACGCCGGAACCGCCGATGGACCAGTTGACGTGCTTGCCGGAACCGTTGACGCCCGCGAAAGGCTTCTCGGCGAGGAGGCAGACGAAGCCGTGCTTGCTGGCGACGCGGCGGAGCAGCGTCATCGTGAGCATCTGGTGGTCGTGCGCGACGTTGGCGGATTCGTAGATCGGCGCCACTTCGTACTGGGCCGGGGCGACCTCGTTGTGGCGGGTCTTGATCGGGATACCGAGCTTGAAGCACTCGCGCTCGGTTTCCATCATGCAGGCGAGCACGCGGTCAGGGATGGTGCCGAAGTACTGGTCTTCGAACTCCTGGCCCTTGGCCGGCTTGGCGCCGAAGAGGGAGCGACCGCAGGTGTAGAGGTCGGGACGGAGGTGGAAGAGACGGGCGTCGATCAGGAAGTACTCCTGCTCGGGGCCGCACGAAGCGGAGATGTAGCCGTGCTTCTTGCCGAAGAGAGCGAGAACGCGGGAGGCGGCCTTGTTGACGGCAGCCATCGAGCGGAGGAGCGGGGTCTTCTTGTCGAGGGCCTCGCCCTTCCAGGAGACGAAGGCGGTCGGGATGCAGAGCGTCGAACCGTTCTCGGTGTCGAAGATGTAGGCCGGGGAGGTGACGTCCCAGGCGGTGTAACCGCGGGCTTCGAAGGTGGAGCGGAGACCGCCGTTCGGGAAGGAGGAGGCGTCGGGTTCGGCCTGGATCAGCGCCTTGCCGGAGAACTGGGCGAGGGTGCCGTTGCCGTTGGGCTCGAAGAAGGTGTCATGCTTCTCGGCGGTGAAGCCGGTGAGGGGGTAGAACACGTGCGCGTAGTGCGTGGCGCCACGCTCGAGAGCCCAGTCCTTGATGGCGGCGGCGACGACGTCGGCGGCGGCGGCGTCCAGCTTGATGCCGGCTTCGATGCTGGCCTTGAGGGACTTGAAGACGTCCTTCGGGAGGCGCTTCTCCATCTTATCGAGGGAGAAGACGTTCTGGCCGTAGATCAGATCGATCTTCTCGTTGCGGAAGTCGAAGCTGCCCTGAAGGCGAGGCTGAGAGGCAATCGCCTCGATGGCGTTGCGGCGGGCTGGGTTGGTGCTCATGGATTGGGGGATTGGAAAAGATGACTAATTACGAACAAACTCAAAGCACCCTGCGTGCCACGGTTCAATAGGTAACGATTCACAAGGGGTTTTGTGCTTTTTTAGACAAATGTGCCTATTTTTAGGCAAACTTGTCTTGCTCACTTCCAGACATACGTCGTCCGCAAGAAGTAGGAAGTATCGGTCTTCACCTGGGTCGGCAAGGGCATGGAACGGAAGTCATTGGCGACGCCCACCCTTAGCGAAAGCGGGCCGGCGTTGCGGAGCACGTTGAGACTGGTCTCGTGACGGACGTAGAAATCGCCGGTCGTCTGGAACGACGGGACGAAGTTGAGCGAAGTGTCCCAGGCCGCCCAGCCGAGCTCGCGGGAGAAGACCAACCCGATGTCCGCCGAAGGAGCCGCCAAGGTCGCCTGCGTCGCCGCGGCGTAACGCTCATAACGATGCGCGAGACCGAGACGCGCATCCAGCTTGCCTTTCGCGTCGGTGTGCAGGCGGAAGCCCCAGCCGGCGGCGTTCACGGAGAAGAAATCGATCAGCCGGGCGTTGTCATAACCGCTGTCGCTGCGCACATACCAGAAGACGACATCGGTGGGATTGGTCTCGTATGAGGCGGTGACATGCAGGTCGTCGGCGGAAGCCTGGTTGCCCGCTTCGGCGCGCACGACCCGGACGCCCGCGCTCACGGCGCCCGCCTTGGTCACGCCCTTGGCGGAGAAACCGGCGCTGAAGCCCGAGCCCATGACGACGCCGTTGCGACCGGAGACATCGACGTCGGCCTGCGTGGTCCAACGGCGCTCCCCGGCGGTCTCGGCGGGGCGGAGCGCAGGGTCGCGCCAGAGTTCCAAGGTCGGATCAAGCGGGCTGGTCTCCGCCCCGCCCTGCGAGGCCACCCGCCCTCCGGCCGCGCTGGCCGGACCACGCGAGACGACGCCGCCCGAGCTGACCAGCACGGCGTCGTCCGTGACGAACGACTCGACCTGCGCCAGCCGTAGTCGCTGCACGTTGGCTTCGCCGAGCGCCGGCACGCGCATCTCGAGCACGCCGGCCGCGATCCGTTCGATATGACCCTTCAGGAAAGTACCGTCCTTCATCGTGACGGTGTCCGCCAGGCAGACGCCGGACAGCAACAGCAGCAGGAACCTCATGGGATGATAGACAGCCGCAAGGACGCAGGGTTGCCAACCCTATCGTCGGCGGTCGATAATGCGGCCATGATGCTCGACGCGGTCATCCTCGGAGCCGGACCAGCCGGACTGGCCGTCGCCCACGCCATGGTCCGCGCCGGCGCGAAGGTGAAGGTCATCGAACCGGCGGCGAGGGTCGGCGGCTCCATCCGGACCGTGCGCGAGGACGGCTGGCTCGTCGAGACCGGCCCGAACACCCTCCAGCTCGAAGGCCCCGGCGACGAAGCCCTGCTCGCCGCCTACGGATTAGGCGAGGTCACCCAGGCGGCCGACATGCGGGCGGCGCGACGTTTCATCTACGCCCACGGCAGGCTCCACGGGCTCGGTCCCAATCCGCTCAGCCTTTTCGCCGGCGGCCTGCTGAGCTGGCCGGGCAAGCTGCGCCTGCTTTCCGAACCTTTCCGCGCGCGCGGCGGCCAGGCCGGCGAGACGGTCGAGGCTTTCGCCACCCGGCGTTTCGGGCCGGAGGCCGCGGCGCTGCTGATGGATCCCGTCGTCTCGGGCGTCCACGCGGGGGATCCGGCCAAGCTGGTGATGGCGGATTGTTTCCCGCGCATCCACCAACTGGAGCAGGAGTTCGGCTCGGTGCTCAACGGCCTTCGCCGCGCGCCCAAGGCGGCCCGGAAAGTCGTGGGGTTCCCGCAAGGGATGCAACAGCTGGCCGACGCGATGGCCGCGCCCCTCGGCGCCGACCTGCGCCTGCGCTGCGTGGCCACCCAGATCCGCCGCGACGCCAAAGGCTGGAACATCGCCTGGCGCGGGGCCGACGGCGGCGAAGACGGCGCGTGCGCGAAGCACCTGATCGTGACCGCGCCGCATTGGCATTGGGCCTCCCTCCCCTTCGACGAATCCGTCACCCGCCTGCTGCGCGACTGGGAGGACGTCCCGGCGCCGGCCGTGACCGTCGTCGCCCGCGGCTACGCCGTCGCCGACGTCCCGCACCCGCTCGACGGCTTCGGCTACCTGACGCCCGGCTCCGAGCAGCGCGACGTGCTGGGTTGCCTCTTCCCGACGTCGGTGCTGCCCGCCCGCGCACCGACGGACCATGCCCTGCTCTGCTGCTTCATCGGCGGCGCCCGCCGACCGGACCTCGCCGCCTTGCCCGATGACGCCCTGCGAAAGATCGTCGACGCCGAGCTCGCCACGACGCTCGGCATCACGGCCGCGCCGCGCAAGGAATGGATCCAACGCTGGGAGCGCGCGATCCCGCAATACGACGCCGGCCAGCGCCGCCGCGAAGCCGCGCTCGCCCAGACGGAAGCCGCGCAGCCCGGGCTCCGTTTCCACGGGGCCTTCCGCGGCGGCATCTCCCTGATGCACGTGATCCGCGCCGGCGACGCCCTCGGGCGTTCGCTCGCGCGAGCTTAGGCCGGCGGGCGCTCGGATTCCGGCTCGGGCAGGCCGCGGACGACCCAGATCGCGGGAAGCATCAGCAGCGCGCCGCCGACGTAGACCCAGAAATGGGAACCGAAGTGGAAATACAGCAGCGCCGCGGTGACCGGTCCGATGACCCGCGCGAGGGAACCGGCGGAACGCAGGATGCCGAGGTTGCGGCCCTGCTCGGAGGCGTCGGAGTAGAGCGAGACCAAGGCCGACACGCTCGGCAGGATGAGGCCCGTCGCGAAGGCGATCAGCCCGAGGCCGAGGTAGAAGGTCGTCTCGGCGCCGTCGCCGGCGACGGCGAGCGTCGGCGGGATCAGCGCCACCACGACGAAGGCGACCGCCGCGATGGCCATGCCGAGCATGGCGACCTTCCGCTGGCCCAGGCGCTTCACGAGCCGGCGGGCGAGGCCTTGCGCGAAGATCATGCAGGCCCCGTTGAAGAGGAAGAGCCAGGCGTTGTCGCGCGGGCTGTAGGCGAAAAGCGCGAGCGTCAGGAAGACGATGGTGTTCTCCATGCCGGTGAAGGCCACCTGGTAGACGAGGTTGGCGAAGGAGGTCCGCCGGACGGCGGAGGAACGGACCGTGGCGAGGTCGAAGACCGAAGGTCGCTTGGCGTCGGCGCCGGCGCGACGCTCCGGGGCGAGCGTCTCGGGGAAGAACCTCACGACGAGGACGAAGTTGAGCAAGGCCAGCGACGCCGCGATGGCGGCCGGCACGGAGAACGGATTGAGGCCGAAGGAGCCGACGACCGGGCCGTGGGCGAATTGCAGCGAAGAGGCGAGGCCGCCGATGACGGGACCGAACACGAACCCGAGCCCGATGGCGATGCCCACCACCGCCATGCCCTTCGTGCGCTCCTTCTCGTCGGTGATGTCCGCGGCGGCGGCGCTGGCGACGGCGATGTTGCCGGCCATCATCCCCGAGACGAGGCGGGTGAGCACGACGACCCAGAACTGGGCGGCGAAGATCCACAGCAGGTAGGAGAGCGCGTTGCCGGCCAAGGTGACCGTGAGGACGCGGCGGCGGCCGATCCGATCCGAGAGCGCGCCCCAGACGGGCGAGAAGACGAACTGCAGCAAGGAGTACAGCGTGCTCAGCAGGCCGCCGAAGAGCACTGTCTTCTTGAAGACCGTGTCGCCGCCCATCCACTCGGCGGCCGCGTTCAGCGCGCCGATCAGCGTGCCGACCGCGCCCTCATGCTTGATGTAATACTCCAGCAGATGGGGGAACAGCGGGATGATGATGCTGAAGCCCACGATATCCATGAACACCGTCAGGAAGATGAGCCCGAGGGTGCGGCGCTGGGCGGTGGCGGCTGGGGCGGACATGGGCGACACGATGGGGTCATTGCCGTCCGCCGCAAACAAAACAGCGGCTTGCGAAAACAAGCCGCCCGACCGAACATGGGACCATGCGCCTCTCCGCCCTCCTCGTCCTGATGCTCGGCTTCGCCGACGTCCGGTCGGCCACCGACCCGAAGCTGCTCGTCATCGAGCAGAAGCTCGGGGGCTTCGCGGACCAGGACTATGCCGCCGCGGTCGAACGCACCCTCGGCGAATTCGAAAGCCGCACCGGCGTCGGCCTCCGTCCGGGCGACCTCCGGCGCTGCGGCCTCAAGCTGTCTTCCGAAGGCGGCGCGGGCCTGGCCACGCCGAAGCCGCTGGTCCGCGCCGTCTCCGCCGCCCTGATGCGGCGCGGCTTCGCCCGGGAGGCCGTCGTGATCTGCGACGCCAAGGCCGAGAGCCTCCGCCAGGCGGGCTTCCTGCCCGCGCTCTCGACGCAGAGCCAGACGTTCGAAGGATTCCCCGTCGCCGCCTGGGACAGGTTCGCGCCCGACTGGGCCAAGGAAAACCAGCTGCGCTACGAGAACCAGGTCCTGCCCCGCCCGGGCGCCCAGGACGTGCCCTGGGGCGACGCGCGCGTGAGCGTGCTTCCCAAGACGCTCATCGACGAGGTCGATTTCTGGATCAACCTGCCCGTGCTCAGCGACAGCAAGGCGCTCGGCGTGCACGGCGCCATGGCCGCCGCGTCCCTCGGCAACATGGCCAACTCCGAGCGCTTCCTCGACAATCCCTTCAACGCCTCCAAGGCCGCGGTCGAAGTCTGCGCGATCCCCAAGCTCGCGAAACGCAACGTCCTCACCGTGCTTTCGCTCGAACGCTACCAGGTGCTCGGCGGTCCCGGCTTCGACGCGAGCTGGAGCCGTTCCGAGAAGACGCTGCTGAGCAGCGCCAACCCGGTGATCATCGATTTCATCGGCCTGCAGAAGATCAACGCGGGCCGCGCCGCCAGCGGCATCGAGGCGATCCACCCGGAGCCGCCGATCTTCGCCGCCGCCAACGCGGGCGAGATCCGGCTGGGCACCTGCCGGCCGGCCGACATCACCCTGGTCCGCCTGCCGGCGCCTTAGGCCGCCAGCCGACGCAGGTTGTCCGCCCCGGCGCGGAAAGCGGCGAGCTGGAACCGACGGTAGACCGGCAGCCCGCACCAGACGAACCAGCGGCTGGGACGCACGTGATACGAGACGGTCAGGACGAGCGTTTCGCCCTCGCGCTTCACTTCGGCCCGCCAGACGCCACGGCCATAGTGCCGACGCGTGGTGACGTAACCCAGCGCGACCCTTTCGTCGCCGGCCTCCACGACGTCGACCTCGACGATCGCGGGCAGCAGCAGGGCCGGCAGGCCGGGCAGATTCGGGACGAACAAGCCGAGGCCCAGCCGATCGCCGATGCGCACCGCGCGGCCTTCGTCTTCGAACTGGGTCCGCCGAACCATGACGGAAGCGGGATAGAAGCGGTAACCGAGCAGGGCTGCCTTCACCCGCGCGAAGGCCTCCGGCGACCAGGCGCCGACCGCGACGCGATGCGTATCGGCGAAGACCGCGGTCTCGCGGCCGCCGGCCTCGACGGGCGTAGCAAGGTCGGGCGCCGGTGCGGCGACGTCGTCGAACGCCGGGGCCTGAGCCGCGAGCAGCAACGCGCCGAGCAGGTTGAGCGAGCCATGCACCGACGCCATCTGCGGGATGGTGAGATAATCCCAGCCGAAGGCATGCGCGGCGGTGTAGCCGACGCCGAGCAGGATGCCGGGGACGAGGCAGACGTAAGGCCACGGTCCGCGCCGGACGGGCATGAACGCCGCCCAGAGCAGGAAGCCCGCGGCGAAGACCACGGCGGCCGCGACTTCGACGGCTCCCGGTCGCAGGGGATCGGTCCGCAGGGCGAAGCATAACGCGGTGGCCGGAGCGCCGACCACATAGAGCCACAGGCCGAGGTCGCGCCAACGGCAGCGCGCGACGGGACGTTCGCTGGCCGCCATCGCCAAGGGCAGGACGCCGAAGGTGATGGCGAAGTGCACCGTGGTCAGCGTCGCCAAAGGATCGGGGAACCCGGCGAAGGTCCGATCATGGCGCGACCAGATCCAGGCCGCCGCGGCGACCAACGGCCCGGTGGCGGACAGCATCTCGAGAAAGCGACGCGGAGGCGGCGCGAGGTCGTCGGCCAGGAAGCGGCGTAAGCCGTGCGCCCAGAGCCAAAGCGCGAAGAGGAACGCCGGCGCGGAGGCCAAGGCCATGAAGGGCCCGGGCTCGCCGGAGAAGACATAGGCCAGAATCCAGACCCACAGGCCAGCCCGAGCGAACCGGTTCAACCACGGCGGGAACCCGCGGTCGAGATGCTGCGCCCAGACCAGCGCCTGCCAGAAGCAGAGCGCCGCGATGATCGTGAACCAATCGACGGCAGCGAGGCGGTCCATGCGATCAGCCTAGGGGCGCAGAAAAGGCGGTCAAGGGAGGTCCCTTGCCGCCTGACGCCTCATAAGGCCGGCTTCAGAGCTTCAAGCCGAGGGCTTCGGAAGCCGTCGCGCGCTCTTCGAGCAGCTCCTTCTCGGTGATCGCGATCTTCTCCTTGGAGAAGGCGTCGAGCGGCAGGCCCTGCACGATCTCCCAGGAGCCGTCGGCCTTGGTGCGGAGCGGGTACCCGAACATGATGCCCGGGGCGATGCCGTAGTCGCCCTTGGAGAGGACGGCGACGGAATGCCAGTCACCCGCCGGCGTCGGGAAGTGGAGACTGCGCAAGGTGTCGAGGGCGGCGTTGGCGGCGGAGGCGGCCGAAGAGGCGCCCCGGGCCTTGATGACGGCGGCACCGCGCTTCTGCACGTCGGGGACGAAGGTCTCCTTGAGCCAGGCGTGGTCCGTGATGACCTGCGTGGCCGGCTTGCCGCCGATGGTGGCGTTGGTGAAGTCGGGATACTGCGTCGAGGAGTGGTTGCCCCAGATGGCGACGTTCTTCACGACGGAGTTATGCGCGCCGGCCTTGCCCGCGAGCTGGGACTTGGCGCGGTTCTCGTCGAGACGGGTCATCGCGAAGAAATTCTCGGCCGGCAGGCTGCCGGCGGAACGCAGGGCGATGAGGGCGTTCGTGTTGCACGGATTGCCGACGACGAGGACCTTGACGGACTTCTTGGCGTTGCGCGCGATGGCTTCGCCCTGGCCGATGAAGATCTTGCCGTTGATGCCGAGGAGGTCCTTGCGCTCCATGCCGTCCTTGCGAGGCACGGCGCCGATGAGCAGGCACCAGTCGGCGTCCTTGAAGCCTTCGTTGAGGTCGCCGGTGGCGACGACGTCGGTGAGCAAGGGGAAGGCGCAGTCCTGGAGCTCCATCACGACGCCGGCGAGGGCGTTGAGGCCGGGACCGACTTCGATCAGGTTGAGGGCCACGGGCTGGTCGGGGCCGAAGACGGCGCCGGAAGCCAGGCGGAAGATGGCGGCGTAACCGATGTTGCCGGCGGCGCCGGTGACCGCGACGCGAATGGGGGACTTGGAAGCCATAGAGGGACGCCTATCTAGTTAGCCTCACCCCTCGGAGTGAAGCGGAAACTATAGCCCGAGCTCGCCTTGCATCAGGTCATCGGCGGCCGGAGCCGACACGCTGTCCCGGACCAGCTGGGACAGCGGGGCGGACGAACGCCCCTCCAGCCCGCAGAGGGCCCGCAGCACCAAGGCCGCCGCCAACGCATCGTACAACGCACAGTGGTATCGGCGCCGGTTCGGGGGGCAGTGCTCCGCCGCCAACGCCTCGAGGCGCGGCGCCAGGCGGAGCACCGCCACCAGGGACGAGAGGCGGAAGTCTCCCAAGGTCGGGGCCCAGGCGCGGGCGAGGCGGCAGGTGTCGATCCAAGGGCCCCATTCGGCGACGGAGGCTTCCTCGCCGACGAACGAGGGGACGGCCGACGGACGCGACCAGGTGCCGCGCAGCAGGCCCGATTCGACGGCGGCGTTATGCGCGGCCAGCAGGCCGGTGCGGCGAAGCGAGACCCAACGGTCCCACTCGGACTCGAAAGGCGGCAGGCCCCTGAGGTCCCGGGCCCCCAGTCCATGGCACTGCGTGTCGATCGCCGGGACGGGCGCGCGGGGGGCATGCAGGGCCGTCGCGGCGGCGACGACTTCGCCGCCGAGCAAGGTGGCCACGCCGAACTCGACGACGCCGGTCCGCGCGCTGCCTTCGAAATCGATGACATGGACGGGGACCGAGGTCCAGGGTGCGGAGGAAACGCTCATGCGGTCAGCGCCATTCGTGCTTGGGGTAACGTCCGCGCAGCTCCTTCTTCACGCCCTCATAGGAACCTTTCCAGAAGGCGTCGAGGTCGGTGGTGCGCTGCTGCGTGCGACGGGCGGGCGACTGGATGCAGATGACCATCGGCACCTTGCCGAGGCAGACGCGCAGCTTGCTGCCCGGGAAGTCATAGAGTTCCTGCACCGTCGCCTCGACCTCCGCCTGTCCGTCGGCGGTGTACTCGATGCGGGCGGGATGCTTCTTGCGCGGCAGGACGATCTTCTCCGGGCAATAGGACTCGAGCGCCATCGCCTGCTCGTGCGTCAGCCAGCCGCGGACCACGCCGAAGACGGGCCGGTCGCGGATATCGCGATAGGCGACGGCCCCGGCGCAGACTTCTTCGATCACCATGCGCCGGGCGGCCTCGTCGAAGACCGGGATGCCGAGCTCGGGGCAGTGCTTCGCCAGGAAGTTCACGCGCCGGATCCAGGCGTCCACCTGACCATCCCACTTCTCGAGCTCGAGCCGGCCGGCGGCGACCTCCTCGGCGAGGATGCGGCTGGCGGCGTCGGACGGCGCATCGTCGCGCTCCTTGGCCTCGAGCACGAGGTCGCGGAAGCGTCGCTCGACGCGGGTGACGACCCTCCGCTGCGACGCGTCGTAGCGGACCTGATTCACCGTCGAGAATTCGGCCGGGAAGAGTTCCTGCAACCAGGCCTCCTCGACGGCGGTCGCCAAAGAGAGATAGGTCGTCACGCCGCCGCGGGCCTGGATCTCGTCGACTTCCGCCGCGACCAGGAGCTTCGCGTTGCGGATGGAGGATTCGCGGCGCAGTTCGCCGGTCCGGCCGTGCACCAAGGCGCAACGCAAGGTCCCGGCGTCGAGCCGGACGGCGAGGCGGTCCGAAAAACCGAGCAGCAGGCACCGGCGGACGGCGGCGGGATCGGCGACCCGGTCGCTGACCGGCAACCCCTGCCCTTCCGCGAGGCGCAGGAACTGGCGGGCGGCCTGGTCGGCCTGGCGCGCGGCCTGGCCGTGCACGCCGAAGCGATCGCACGCGTCGGCGTCGAACTTCAGGTCGGCCGCGCGCTGCAGCAACGCGAGCCGGGGGAAGAAATCCGAGCCGTCTTCCTGCTCGACGGAGTCGCGGGCGTTCTCGGTACGGTCGTCGACCTTGCGGAAAAGGATGTCGCGGCCCTGGGCCAGCCCGGCGATGCGGCAGACTTCGTAGACGCAGTCGAGCTCGCCCGCGGCGAGCAGCATGCGCGCGTACCGCGGATGGGCCGGGAAGACCGCCATGCGTCTGCCGAGGGGCGTGAGCTTGCCTTGCGCGTCGACGGCGCCGAGGTCGGCCAGGACGGCCAGCGCGCGCTGCAGCGCCTTGTCGTCCGGCTTCTCGTACCAAGGGAAGGTCGCGGCCTCGCCCCAGCCGGAAGACAGCAGGAGCAGGATCGTCTCGGAGAGGTCGACGCGCTTGATCTCCGGGACCTCGCGGAGCGGACGGGCCTCGTGGTCGGTCTGCGACCAAAGGCGGATGCACCGGCCCGGGCCCGTTCGGCCCGCGCGGCCGGCACGCTGCTCGGCGGAAGCCTGCGAGACCGGCTCGACCAACAAGGTGTCGATGCCGCGATGCGGGTCGAAGCGGGCGATGCGGGCGAGGCCGGCGTCGACCACCGCGCGGACGCCCGGGATGGTCAGCGACGTCTCGGCGACATTGGTCGCCACGATCACCTTGCGGCCGGGGCTCGGCTTGACGGCGCGGTCCTGCTCTTCCGGCGGCAGCTCGCCGTAGAGCGGCAGGACGTCGACGCCGCCGGACTCGGGAAGATTCCGCACCGCGCCGATGGTGCGCATGATCTCGTAGGAACCCGGCATGAAGACCAGGATGTCGCCTTCGCTTTCCTCGCGGAGCACGCGCCGCACCTGTTCCGCCGCGGCGTCCCAGATCGGCCGGGTCGAGTTGCGCGGCAGATGCGTGTACTCGATCTGCACGGGATAGGCACGCCCGTCGGCGGCCAAGGTCTCGGCCGAGCCGAGCCACTTCGCCACGCCCTCGGTATCGAGGGTCGCGGACATCGCCATGATCAGGAGGTCGGGGCGATGGGTCTCCTGCAGGCGACGGGCGAGGGCCAAGGCCACGTCCGAGTGCAGGTTGCGTTCATGGAACTCGTCGAAGACCACCGCGCCCACGCCTTTGAGTTCGGGGTCCGAAGCCATCTGACGTAGCAGCAGGGCCTCCGTCACGAACTTGATCCGGGTCTGGGCGGACTCGACGCGTTCGAAGCGGATCTGGTAGCCCACTTCGCCGCCGAGCCGGACCTCGCGTTCCTGCGCGATGCGCGCGGCCAGCAGGCGGGCGGCGATACGGCGGGGCTGGAGGACGACGATCTGGCCCTGCACGAGATCCAGGTCGAGGAGCATCTGCGGGATGCGCGTCGACTTGCCGGAGCCCGTCGGCGCCCGGAGCACCAGCCGGCGCACGCGTCCGCAGGCGGCGACCAAGCCGTCCCGGAGGGCGTCGATAGGCAGGGGTTGCTTCATGTCACGTCGAGGGCGATGAGCCGGGCGGTCGCCCTGCCCGCCCGCACCGTAATCCGCGCGACCGTCACGGGAAGGTTAAAGCGACGGGGGCCGGCGCTGCCCGGGTTGAGCCGGAGCACGGCGCCGTCTTGCGCGATCTTCGGGACATGCGTGTGGCCGGTGATCACGATGTCCGGCCGGAACGCGGCCTCATCGACGGGCAGGTGGCCATGATGCACCAGGACGCGAAGGCCGGCGACGACCTGCAGGGAGGTCGGCGGCAAGGCCTCGTCGTCGTCGCAGTTGCCGGCGACCGCGTGGCACGGGGCGAGCTCGGCGAGCTGCGGCACGATCGACGGACCGCAGACGTCGCCCGCGTGGAAGATCACGTCGCAACCCTCCAGCGCGATGAGGGCCTCGGCGCGAAGCCGCCCGTGCGTGTCGGAGATGACGCCGATTTCGGTCGACGGCTCCACGGTCAGAGCGGGCGGCGCAGCTTGCCGACCGGGACCGGGCGCAAGGCGGTGAACTCGGCCCCGAGGGTGTCCTTCAGCTTCTCCTTCAAGCCGGGCGGCAACGCCTTGACGGCCTCCGTGAATTCTTTGTCGCCGGGGAAGGCGGTCTTGCCGACTTCGGCGACCGGCAGGCTGGCGTGGGCGGCCTCCGGGAAGACGAAATCGGCCCTGCGGTCCGAGCTGCTGGCTTCGGCCTCGGCGGCATCGACGTCCAATGGCGGCAAGGATTCCTCGAGGAGGCCCGAGTCCTCGATCGGCACGTCCACGACGCGGGAAGGAGTCGGGGCGACGGCCGGGGCGGGCTCGACGACGGGAGCGACCGCGACAGGTTCAGGCGTCGCCGGTGCGGCCGCCGAGGTCCTTATTTTTTTTTGGCCGGGCTCCCGAGGGAGACCAGCTGCGGCGGCGGCGATGTCTTTGATGAGCAGGTCGATCGACCGTGACCTGCTTTGCTCGATCGCCTTGAGCAGCGTCACCTCGAAGTTGGCCCGGGGCGAGAGCCCTTGGCGGATGCCGTTCTCCCCTTCCTGCAGGCATTCGAGCAGGCGCACGAGCTGTTCGGTCGCGAGCGGAGCGCCCAGCTGGGCGGAAGTCCCGCCGGAGCGGACGGCGTCGAGCGTGGCCGCGCGGACGCGGAGCTGGAGGTCGGCGAGCACGCGGAGCAGGTCGCGGCCTTCGGCATGGAAGGCGTCGCAGAGCGCGAGGATCTTCTTGCCGTCGCTCGTGGCGATGCCGTGGCAGAGGTCGGTGACCTGCTGGACGGAGGCCAGCCCGTAGATCGACAGCACGTCGGCTTCGGTGATCTGCTTGCCCGCGAAGGAGATGACCTGGTCGAGGATCGACTGCGAGTCGCGCATGCCGCCGGAAGCCAGGCGGGCGATGGCCGTGAGCGCGTGCTGGTCGGCCGTGACGCCGTCGGCCTTGACGATGCGGGCGAGCTGGGCGGCGATGACCTCCTCGGAGATCGGATGGAACTCCAGGCGCTGGCAGCGGGAGGTGATGGTCGGCAGGATCTTGTCCGCCTCCGTCGTCGCCAGGATGAACTTCACCCAGGGCGGCGGCTCCTCCAGCGTCTTGAGCAAGGCGTTGAACGCCTCCTTGGTGAGCTGGTGGACTTCGTCGATGATGAAGACCTTGAACGGGCAGTTGGTCGGCGCGTACTGGCATTCGTCGCGGATCTTCTTCGCGTCGTCGATGCCGCGGTTGGACGCGGCGTCGATCTCGACGACGTCCAGGCAGCTGCCCTGCTCGATCGCGAGGCAGACGGGGTCGTCGAGGGCGAAGTCGGGCTTCGGACCGCCGGCGCAGTTAAGGGCCTTGGCCAGGATGCGGGCGGTGGTCGTCTTGCCGGTGCCGCGCGGACCGATGAACAGGTAGGCGTGCGCCATGCGCTTCGTCTCGAGCGCGTTGCGGAGGGTCCGGACGATATGCTCCTGTCCGACGAGTTCGTCGAAACGGCGTGGGCGCCAGCGGCGCGCGATGACCTGGAAGCCGGGTTCGGACACTGGCGACTAGGTAAGGACGGGCCGAAGGGGTGTCAACGGGGCAAACCCCGGCTTATTCCCATTCGATGGTCGCCGGCGGCTTGGACGACACGTCGTAGACCACGCGGTTGATGCCCTTCACCTCGTTGATGATGCGGGTCGAGGCGCGCTGCAGCACGTCGTACGGCAGGCGGGCCCAGTCGGCGGTCATCGCGTCGGAGGAAGTCACGGCGCGCAGGGCGCAGACGTTGTCGTAGGTGCGGCCGTCGCCCATGACCCCGACGCTGCGGACCGGGAGGAAGACCGCGAAGGCCTGCCAGACCTTGGCGTACTGGCCGGAGGCGCGGAGCTCGTTGATGAAGATGTCGTCGGCCTTGCGGAGCACCTCGAGGCGTTCCTTGGTGATGTCGCCGCAGACACGGACCGCGAGGCCGGGGCCCGGGAACGGGTGGCGCCAGACCATGTCGTGCGGCAGGCCGAGGGCTTCGCCGAGGGCGCGGACCTCGTCCTTGAAGAGCTCGCGCAGGGGCTCGAGCAGCTTCAGCTTCATGTGCTTCGGCAGGCCGCCCACGTTGTGGTGGCTCTTGATCGTCGCGGCCGGGCCGCCGTTGGGCGAGAGGGATTCGATGACGTCGGGGTAGAGCGTGCCCTGGGCGAGGAAGTCGACCTTGCCCTTCTTCGTGCGCTGCACCTCGGCGATGGAGCGCTCGAAGACCTTGATGAACTCATGCCCGATGATCTTGCGCTTGCGCTCGGGATCGGTGACGCCCTTGAGCTTGCGCAGGAAGACCGCGGAGGCGTCGACGACGCGGAGGTCGACCTTGAACTTGCCGCGGAACATCTTCTCGACCTGCGCGCGTTCGTTGAGGCGGAGCAGGCCGTTGTCGACGAAGACGCAGGTCAGCTGCCGGCCGATGGCGCGCTGGATGAGGGCCGCCGCGACGGAGGAATCGACGCCGCCGGAAAGGCCGAGGATGACCTGCGACTTGCCGACCTTCTCGCGGATCTCGCGGACGGCCGTCTCGACGTAGTCGTCCATCTTCCAGGTCGGCTGGCAGCGGCAGATGCGGAAGAGGAAGTTGCGGAGGATGTCGATGCCGCGCTCGGAGTGGGCGACCTCGGGGTGGAACTGGATGCCGTAGAAGCGGCGCTTCGGGTCCTCGATGACCGCGCACTCGGAGTTCTCGGTCGAGGCGACGGCCTTGAAGCCGCGCGGGAGGCGCGTGATCTTGTCGCCGTGCGAGTTCCAGACGCGCAGCGGGGACTTCAGGCCCTGCAGGAGCTGGGAGCCCTTGCCGAAGGACAGGACGCCGTGGCCGTATTCGCGGTGCGAGCTGCTGGCGACGTTGCCGCCGAGCATCTGGCCCATGAGCTGGACGCCGTAGCAGATGCCGAGCACGGGCAGGCCCATCTCGAAGACGCCGGGGTGCGGATGCGGCGAGCCCTTGGCCTTCACGCTGTCGGGGCCGCCGGAGAGGATGACGCCCACGACGCCGTCGGCGCGGAGGGTCTCCGGCGTGACGCCGAAAGGATAGATGCGGGAGTGGACGTTGCACTCGCGGACGCGGCGCGCGATGACCTTGGTCAGCTGCGAGCCGAAATCGAGAATGGCGATGGACTGGGTGGCCATGGGGAAAAGTGTGGGGGATTCAGAACTTGAGGCGAACATTGTTCCATCCGCAACGGGGGCAGACGGCCTCCTCGCGGCGGCGGGGGCGGACGTAGGTCACGTTGCAGCGGACGCAGGAAAACGCCGAATTGATGCGGCGATGGTCCGAAAGGAGCACGTCGCGACGATCGTACCAGGCCTGGAGGCCGAAAAGCACGAGCGCGCCGAGGCCGGCCAGGAAGGCCAGGAAGACGGCGAGGTCGACGGACTGCAGCATGGTGGGCGAAGGGGGTTAAAAAGGCGAGACGCGCCAGCCGGGGGGCGGACGCGTCTCGGGTTCAGGCCTGGGCGATAAGCTTAGGCCTGAGCAGGAGCGGCGGCCGCTTCCTTCTGGGCCTTGGGCTTGCGGGCGGCCTTGGCCTTCGGGGTCATGGCGGGGGACTTGTCGTCCTTGGCCACGAGCTCGATGAGGGCGGTCTCGGCCGCGTCGCCCTTACGGGCGCCGAGCTTGTAGATGCGGGTGTAGCCGCCGGTGCGGCCGAGGAACTGCTGCACGCGCTCCTTGAACAGGAGCTGGGCGGCGTCTTCGTTGCGCAGCTTGGCGAGGGCCAGGCGGTAGTAGTGCAGCTTCACCGACTTGTCGGCGGACTGCTCGGCCTTCTTGGCGTAGGTGATGAGATGCTCGGCGAAAGGGCGGAGGGCCTTGGCGCGGGAGAGCGTCGTCGTGATGCGCGCGTTGGTGAACAGCGCGGAAGCGAGATTGCCGATCAGCGAGCGGCGGTGGGCCGTCTTGACGCCGAGGACGTGATGGTGGGTGCGGTGACGCATGAGGGTGGGTTCCGGTCTGGATTAGGCGTTCACGCCCTTGTCGAGGAGGCCTTCGTTGATCTTCTGGCCGAGGGACAGGCCGAGCTGCTCGAGCTTGGCCTTGATCTCGTTCAGGGACTTCTTGCCGAAGTTGCGGTACTTGAGCATCTCCTGCTCGGTCTTCATCGCCAGCTCGCCGACGGTGTTGATGTTGGCGTTGTTGAGGCAGTTGGCGGCGCGGACGGAGAGCTCGATCTCGTTGACCGACATGTTGAGCAGCTTGCGGAGACGGTTGGTCTCCTCGCTGATCTCCTTGTGGCCGGTCTCGAACTCGACGGAATCGGCGGAGACCGTGTCGAAGACCTCGAGGTGGTGGCGCAGGATCGCGGAGGCTTCCTTGAGGGCTTCGTCCGGGGTGATGCGGCCGTCGGTCGAGATCTCGAGGACGAGCTTGTCGTAGTCGGTCTTGTCGCCCGAGCGGGTGGACTCGACGGAGTACTTCACGAGGGTGACGGGCGAGAAGAGGGAGTCGACGGGGATGGAACCGATGGCCTGCTCGGCCTTCTTGTTCTCCTCGGCGGAAGCCCAGCTGCGGCCCACGGTGACCTCGAGGTCGGCGTAGAAGCGACGCTTGCGGTCGAGGGTGCAGATGACCTGGTCAGGGTTGACGAGGGTGACGGTGGCGCCCTTGGTCTCGAACTTGATGTCCGAAGCCTTCACGGGGCCGGTCTTGTTGACGTCGATGGTGCCCTTGAAGGCCTCGCGCTTGTTGGCTTCGGTGCGGATGCGCACCTTCTTGAGGTTCAGGACGATCTCGGTGACGTCCTCGACGACGCCTTCGATCGGCTGGAACTCGTGCTGCACGCCTTCGATCGTCACGGCGGAGATCGCGGCGCCTTCGATGGAGCTCAGCAGGATGCGGCGGAGCGAGTTGCCGACGGTGTGGCCGAAGCCGGTCTCGAAGGGCTCGGCGAAATACTTCGCGTAGGTGGGGGTGGCGGAAGACTCCTCCTTCTTGAGGGTCTTGGGGCGTTGGAACTGTCCGAGTCGCTTGGTCATGTCTGTGGGTCCGGTTGGTGTTGGTTCTGTGCCGGGATCAGCGGCTGTAGAATTCGACGATGATCTGGACGTTGACGTCGGAAGGCAGTTCTTCCTTGGCGGGCTCACGGACGATCTGGCCGTTGAGCTGCTCGGGGAGGACGACGAGCCAGGCGGGAGCGGAGCGACCCTGGCCTTCTTCGACGGCGCGGGTGGCGAGCTGCTTGGAGGAGGTGCGGTCGCGGACTTCGATCTTCTCGCCGGGCGAGGTGGCGTAGCTGGCGACGTCGACCTTGCGGCCGTCGACGCGGATGTGGCCGTGGCCGACGAGCTGGCGGGCGGCGGCGCGGGAATTGGCGAAACCAAGGCGGAACACCACGTTGTCGAGACGGGTCTCGAGGATGCGGAGGAAGTTGTCGCCGGCGACGCCGCCCATGCGCTTGGCGCGCTCGAAGGAGAGGCGGAACTGCTTCTCGGTGAGGCCGTACATCATGCGCAGCTTCTGCTTCTCGTTGAGGCCGACGCCGTATTCGGAGACCTTGCGGCGGGTCGTCTTGCCGTGGATGCCCGGAGGGTACGGACGACGCTCCTCACCCTTGGAGGTGGGGAAAATATTCTGGCCGAAGCGACGATTGAGCTTCGTGGTGGGACCGGTGTAACGAGACATGGTGTGTTAGGATTTGGTAGAGGTGGCGGATTGAAGGACCCGCCCGGTTTGCCATAGCCGGGCGGTGATGCGGAAAGCGGGGACGATCAGACGCGACGGCGCTTGGGCGGGCGGCAGCCGTTGTGCGGGATCGGGGTGGTGTCGAGGATCGAGGTGACGTTCAGGCCGAGCACCTGGAGGGCGCGGATGGCGCTGTCGCGGCCCATGCCCGGACCCTTGACGCGGACGGAGACGTCCTTGAGGCCGTGGGCCATGGCGAGCTTGGCGGCCTCGGAGCAGACGACCTGCGCGGCGTAGGCGGTGGACTTGCGGGAACCGCGGAACTGGTGGCGGCCGGCGCTGCCCCAGGAGATCACGTTGCCGTTGGCGTCGGTGATCGTGACCTTGGTGTTGTTGAAGGTGGCCAGGATGTGGCAGATGCCGGTGGTGATGTTCTTCGAGCCCTTGGCGCGACGGACCTTCACCTCGCCGAGCTCTTCGCCGAGGAGCTCCTTGGCGGTGATCTCCTTGCGCTCGGGGGCGGCGGCCTCGGCCGGGGCGGCCGCGGCGGCCACGGCTTCGGGGGCGGCCGCGGTTTCGGCGGCGGGGGCCTTCGGCTTCTTGGCCTTGGGCGTCTTGGGGGCTTCTTCGCTCATCGTTAAATAGTGTTAGGAGAAAGGTTGGCTTACTTGGACGGGGCCGCGGCGACGCCGACGGTCTTGCGCTTGCCCTTGCGGGTACGGGCGTTGGTGCGCGTGCGCTGACCGCGGACCGGGAGGCCGCGGAAGTGGCGGAGGCCGCGGTAGCACTTGATCGCCTGGAGGCGCTTCAGGTTCTGGGCGATGTCGCGGCGGAGGTCGCCCTCGCACTTGTAGCCCATGCGGACGATGTACTCGACGATCTTGTTCAGCTGCTCCTCAGAGAGATTCTGGGCGCGCATGGCGGGATCGAAGCCGAGAGCCTCGCAGATCTCCGTGGCGCGGCGGGGGCCGATGCCATAGATGTAGCGGAGAGAGATCTCTACTTTCTTGTTGTTGGGAATGTCTACGCCGAGGATTCGAGGCATGGTGTCCGTGCTGTTTGGAAGGTGGGAAAGAGGTCGGAACTTGAAGGTTCTGGTGGGATTTGAAAGCAAAAAATGCGGTTTAAACGAGGGTCAGGATTTCCGCCCCGGTTTCGGTCACCAGAACGGTGTGTTCGAAGTGCGCGGAGACCTTGCCGTCGGCCGTCCGGGCGGTCCAACCGTCCGAAGCCATGACGATCTTATGGGAACCAAGGTTTACCATCGGCTCGATGGCTAAAGCCATACCAGCCAATAACTTAGGTCCAGTTCCAGCCTTGCCGTAATTCGGGATCTGGGGCTCCTCGTGCATCTTCCGGCCGACGCCATGGCCGACGAAGTCCCGGACGATGCCGTACCCCCCGGGGGTCAAGGCCTCCTGTATCGCCGCGGAGATATCCCCCACCCTGTTGCCCGGCTTCACCGCGGCGATGCCGGCCAGGAGGGATTGCTCGGTGTCCAGGCAGAGCTGACGGGCCCGCGGTTCGACCGCCCCGACCATGACGGTCCGGGCGTTGTCCCCGATGAAGCCGTCGCGGCGGACGACGACGTCCAGGGAGACGAGGTCGCCGTCCCGGATGATCCGGTCGGCGGCGCCGATGCCGTGGACGATCTCGTCGTTGACGGAGATGCAGACATAGCCGGGGTAGCTGAGACGGCCGACAACGTAGCCGTGGCAGGCGCTTTCGCAGCCATGCCGGACCATCAGGCCGCGGGCGGCGGAGTCCAGGCCGGCGGTCGAGATGCCCGGGACGACGAGCGTCGCGAGGTCATGCAGGACGCGGGCGGCCGCGGCGCAGGCGGCGCGCATGCGACTCACGTCCTCGGCCGACTTCAAATCGATCATCCCGGGAAAGCCTTAGCGGGCGAACGGACCCCAATGGTTCAGTCCCCAGGCGATGAGCCCGATGACGAACATGGTCAGGCAGGTCTTCTCCAGCGAGCCGAGGGCGGAATTCTCGGCATCCGTGCGGAGTCCGGCGGCCGGCACCGGGATGCCGCCGATGCGGCCCTTCTTGAGGAAGCCTTCGTAGTTGCGCTGCAGCAGGTAGGTCTCCACCTGGCGCATCGTGTCGAGCATGACGCCCACCGTGATGAGGCCGCCCGTGCCGCCGAGGAACGTGGCGAGCCGCATCGGGAAGTTGAGCTGGACGATGAAGAGGTCCGGCATCAGCGCGATGATCAGCAGGAAGATCGAGCCGGCCAGCGTGAGGCGGGTCATCACGAAATCCAGGAACTGCGCGGTGTGCTCGCCGGGGCGGACGCCGAGGATGTAGCCGTTGTTCTTCTTGAGGTCGTCGGCGATCTGCACCGGGCGGAACATGATCGAGATCCAGAAGTAGCTGAAGCCGAAGATCAGGATCGAGTAGACGGTGTAGTAGAAGCCGTTGTTGCGGGAGAAGAACGCGGCCCAGTCATGCAGGAAGGCGAGCGTCGGGAAATAGGTGCTCAGCGGGTTGAGCAGCATCGGCGGGAAGCTCATGATGGCGCCGGCGAAGATGACCGGCATCACGCCCGCGTAGTTGACCTTGAGCGGGAGGTAGTTGGTCTGCGCCCCGTACATCTTGCGCCCGACCATGCGCTGCGCGTACTGGATGGGGATCTTGCGGACGGCCTGGTTGATGGCGACCATCGCGGCGGTCACGACCACGAAGAGCAGGACCATGCCGGCGGCCTTCTCCCAGCCATGGGAGTTGGCGGCGGCGGCGCCGACCTTGCCGCCGAACGTCATGTCGACGAACGAGGTGAGCGCGCCCGGGAGGTCGGCGAGGATGCCGATGGTGATCAGCACGGAGGTGCCGTTGCCGATGCCGCGCTGCGTGATCTGCTCGCCGAGCCAGAGCATGACGATCGCGCCGGAGGTCAGGAGGCAGACGCCGAGGCAGACGAAGAGCGTCTTGCTCTGCATCACCACGATGGTGCCGGTGAAGTTGCCGAGGCCGAGGGCCTGGCCGACCTGCTGCGGGTTGCAGAACGCGCCGAGCAGCAGCGCGGACTGGACGATCGCGATGACGATGGTGAGGTAGCGGGAATACTGGGCGACCTTCTGGCGGCCGACTTCGCCTTCCTGCTGCAGGCGGGCGATCGACGGGACGACCGCCGACATCAGCTGCATGATGATGGAGGCGCTGATGTAGGGCATGATGCCCAGCGAGAAGACCGCGCCCTTGAGGAGCGCGCCGCCGGTGAACATGTTGTACATCGCGACCACTCCGCCCGACGACTTGTCGGCCATGGAGTGGTAGTAATCCATGATGTCCTTCGGGTCGATGCCCGGCAGGGGGATGTTCGCGCCGATGCGGGCCACGAACACCAGGGCAACCGTGGCGATCAGCCGGGCCCTGAGCTCAGGGATCCTCCAGCAGTTGGCGAAGGCCGAGAACATCGAGGACAGGGGCGAGCCGAGGCTCACTCAGCGGCGGTGGCCGACTTCTTGGCTTCGATCAGGACCGCCTTGCCTCCGGCCTTCTCGATCTTCGCTTTCGCGTCCTTGGAGAAACGGTGGGCCTTGACGGTGACGGCGCGCGTGAGCTCGCCGGTGCCGAGGATCTTGAGGAGGGGGGCGGACTTGCGGAGGACGCCGGCGGCGACGAGTTCCTCGAGGCCGAAGGTGCTGCCCTTGAGTTCCTGGAAGTCGCGCACGTTGAGGACGGCGTAGTCGACGCGGTTCACGTTCTTGAAGCCACGGTGAGGCAGACGACGGTAGAGCGGCATCTGGCCGCCTTCGAAGCCGGGGCGATGGCCGCCGCCGGAGCGGGCCTTCATGCCCTTGTGGCCACGGCCGGAAGTCTTGCCGTGACCGGTGCCGCGGCCGCGGCCGAGCACCTTGTGGCGATGGGTGGAGCCCTTGATCTTGGGCAGAGAGTCGAGTTTCATGTCTGTGTGTTCCGCTTAGGCGCGGAGAGCCTTGATTTGTTCGAGGGTGCGGAGCTTGGCGAGACCGTCCAAGGTGGCCTTCACGATCGCCTGCGGGTTGTTGGAACCCATGGACTTCGAGAGGACGTCCTTGTAACCGGCGACTTCGAGCACGGCGCGGACGCCGCCGCCGGCGATGAGGCCGGTACCGGGCGCGGCCGGACGGAGCATCACGACGCCGCCGTCGGCGTGGCCGATGACTTCGTGCGGGATGGTGTTGCCGCGGAGATTGACGCGGACGAGGGCGCGGTGGGCGCGGTCGGTGCCCTTGCGGATCGCATCGGGAACTTCCTTGGCCTTGCCGTAGCCGACGCCGACGCGGCCCTTGCCGTCACCCGCCACGACGAGCGCGGCGAAGTTGAAGCGACGGCCGCCTTTGACGACCTTCGAGCAGCGGTTGATGTGGACGACCTTGTCGTTGTATTCGGAAGCGGGGGCGTCGTTGCGGTTGTCGCGACGCGGACCGCGGCCAGGGCCGCCGGGACCGTTGCGTCGGCCGCCGGGACCACCGGGGCCGCCGGGACCACGACGATCGCCGCCGGGACCGGAACGGCCGGGGGCGCCGGAAGAGGCGGGGGCGGAGGCGGCGGGAGCCGCGGCGGGGGTGTTTTCTGCGCTCATGAAATTAGAAGGTCAGGCCGGCCTGGCGGGCGGCTTCGGCGAAGGACTTCACGGTGCCGTGGTAACGGCGGCCGGCGCGATCGAAGACGACGGTCGTGAGACCGGCCTTCTTGGCCTTGGCGCCGAAAGCGGTGCCGAAGGCGGCGGCGCCGCCGACGTTGGCCTTGAGCTTCTGGCCGCGGAGGTCCTTGGAGGTGGTGGAGAGGGAGACGAGGGTCTTGCCCGCTTCGTCGTCGATGGCCTGCGCGTACAGGTGCAGGTGCGTGAGCTTGAGGGCCAGGCGGGGGCGGGCGGCGGTGCCGCGCACCGTCTTGCGGATACGCCAGCGGCGCTTCTGCGCCAGGAGATTCTTCTTCTGCAGTTTCATGGAGTGTGTTCGGTTCGGGCGGATTAGGCCGTCTTCTTGCCTTCCTTGCGGCGGACGAATTCGCCTTCGACGCGGACGCCCTTGCCCTTGTAGGGCTCGACCGGCTTGTAGAGCTTGATCGAGGAGGCGACCTGGCCGACCATGTGACGGTCGGCGCCGGTGATCACGAGCTTGGTGCCGTCGGTCACGACGACGTTGACGCCGGTCGGGATGGTGTAGCGGATCGGGTGGGAGTAGCCGAGGGCGAGGTCGAGGACGTTGCCCTTGAGCGCGGCCTTGAAGCCGACGCCTTCGATCAGGAGGGTCTTGGAGTAGCCCGTGGCCACGCCTTCGCACATGTTGCGGATGATGGCGCGGACGGTGCCGTGGAGGGCGCCGGCGGTGCCGGGCTTCACGACCTTGCCGGCGGCGTCCTTGACCTCGGTGAGGTCCGTGACGTTGACGACCTTGGCGTCGGCGACGACGCCGATCTCCTTCGGGAAGGGTTTCGAGAGTTCGCCCTTGGGCCCCTTGACGACGACGACGTTGTCCTTCACGGACACGGTCACCTTGTCGGGGATGTTGACGGGCTGCTTACCAATTCGGCTCATGGAGTTGCTTGTTGAGGGTTGGACGGATTACCAGACCTTCGCGAGGAGTTCGCCGCCGACCTTCTGGCGACGGGCTTCGGCGTCGGTCATGACGCCGCGGGAAGTGGTGAGGATGGAGACGCCCATGCCGCCGATGACCTTGGGGACGGAGCTGTAGCCCGCGTAGACCCGACGGCCGGGGGTCGAGACGCGCTCGATGCTGGTGATGGCCGGCACGCCGGCGACGTACTTGAGGGCGATCTCGAGGACCGGCAGCCCGTCGCGCTCGGCCTTGCGGGCGGAGGCGACGTAACCGGCGTCGACGAGGATCTTGGCGACGCCTTCGCGGAGGCGGGACCACTGGACGGTGATCACGGCCTTGTTGGCCTGCGAACCGTTGCGGATGGAGGTGAGGAAATCCCCGATGGTGTCAGTAGAAGCGGACATGGTTTTGGTTTTGCTGTTGGATTACCAGGAGGCCTTGGTGACGCCGGGAATCTGGCCGTTGAGCGCGAGCTCGCGGAAGGTGATACGGGAAAGGCCGAACTTGCGGATGAACGCACGCGGACGACCGGAGATGGAGCAGCGGTTCTTCTGGCGGACCTTCGACGAGCTGCGGGGCAGCTTGGCGAGCTTGCGCTGGGCTTCGTAGAAAGCCTCCTCGGAGACCTTGGGGTCGGCGAGGGTCTTCTTGAGCTCGGCGCGCTTGGCGGCGAACTTCTTGACGAGGCGGTCGCGCTTGAGGGCGCGCTGGATGACGGACTTCTTGGCCATGCTGGTAAGGAGTAGGAAGGTTTAGGCCTTGGCGGCGGTGGCGGTGGCGGCGGCCGCGTCGGCGGCGCTGGAGCGGCGGAACGGCATGCCCAGGAGGCGGAGCAGTTCGCGGCCTTCGTCATCGGTCTGGGCCGACGTGACGATCACGACGTCCATGCCGATGTTGGCGCGCTGGGAGCCGTCGGCCTGGGTTTCCGGGAAGATGGTGTGGTCGACGATGCCGAGGGAGTAGTTGCCGCGGCCGTCGAGACGGTTCGAGGTGCCGCGGAAGTCGCGGATCATCGGGAGGGCCACCGCGGTGAGGCGGAGGTAGAATTCCCACATGCGGGCGCCGCGGAGGGTGACCATGCAGCCGAGGGTCATGCCTTCGCGCACCTTGAAGGAGGCGACGGACTTGGAGGCCTTGGTGAGGACGGGCTTCTGGCCGGAAAGCTTGGTGAGCTCCTTCACGACTTCGGCGATGTGGCCTTTGTCGGCCTCGGCCTTGAAGGCGGAGTTGAGGACGATCTTCTTCAGGTTCGGGACCTGGTGGATGTTCTTGTAGCCGCGGCTCTTGATGAGCTCGGGGACGACCTTCTCGAGGTAGTACTTCTTCAGGTAAGGAACGGATGCCATTTGCGTGTTGAGTCTCGGGTGGTTTCGTCGGGATTACTTCTTGGCGGCCTTGGCCGGCTTCTTGGCGCGACGGGCGTCCCAGAGGGAGCCGAGCATCACGTTGGAGCGGTGGATGGGGGCTTCACGCTCGGTGATGCCGCCCTGGCCGTCCTGGGTGCGCTTCAGGTGGCGCTTGACGAGGTTGAGGCCCTCGATGGTGACGCGTTCGTCGGCACGGTTGTAGCTGACGATCTTGCCACGCTTGCCTTTTTCGGCGCCGGCGATGACGACGACTTCGTCACCCTTCTTGATGTCGGTCTTGGACATGGTGGTTCAGAGTACCTCGGGAGCGAGGGAGATGATCTTCATGAAGTTCTTGCTGCGGAGCTCGCGAGCGACGGGCCCGAAGATGCGGGTGCCCTTGGGGTTGCCGTTCTCGTCGAGGATGACGACGGCGTTGGTGTCGAATCGCAGGTAGCTGCCATCCGCGCGGCGGATGGGGGCGACGGTCCGGACGATCACGGCGCGGCAGACGGAACCCTTCTTCACCTGGGCGTCGGGGGTGGAGTCCTTGACGGAGCAGATGATGATATCGCCCACGCCGGCGGTGTCGGTGAGCTGGCCGAGGCGGCGGATCATGCGGACCCTGCGGGCTCCGGTGTTGTCGGCTACTTCGAGCCGGGAAAGCATCTGAATCATGGTGAGAAGGGTCTGGAGTGGGGAGGAGGCCGATTAGTCGTCGATGGACTCGGCGGCGATCTTCGCGGCTTCGACGACGCGGACGACGCGCCAGCGCTTGAGCTTCGAAAGGGGGCGGGTCTCCATGATCTCGACCTTGTCGCCGGGCTTGCACTCGTTCTTCTCGTCATGGGCGTGCAGGACGGTGCGACGCTTGACTTCCTTCCCGTAGACGGGGTGCGGAACGGTGTACTGGAAGTTCACCTTGATGGATTTGTCGCCCGAGCGGGAGGCGACGAGACCCTGGAGGGTCTTGCGGTTGGAGCGGTCTTCGGACATCGGGAAAGGGAGCGAGGGGGTGGGTTATTTCTTCTTCGCCGGGGCGGACTTGCCGGAAAGGACGGTCATGCAACGGGCGACGTCGCGGCGCAGGGCGCGGAAACGGGCGGAGTTCTCGACGGCGCCGGTGGCCTTCTTGAGGCGGAGGCTGAGGAGTTCCTCGCGGGCTTCGCGGATGCGCTTCTGCAGCTCGGCAGGAGCCAGGGGGCGCAGGGCCGTGGCGGCGGTGGGCTTATCTTTCCGGTAGGTGGACATCGGTGAAAAGGGTCAGTTATGGGTGGTCGGGGCCGGTTGCATCAATACTTTTCGAGCTCTTCGCGGGCCACGAAACGGCAGCGGAGCTGGAGCTTGGTGTCGGCGAGGCGCATGGCTTCGCGGGCGACCGTGATCGGCACGCCGGCGACCTCGAAGAGCATGGTGCCCGGCTTGACGCAGGCCACGTAGTACTCGACGCTGCCCTTGCCGGAACCCATGCGGACTTCGGCCGGCTTCTTGGTCACCGGAGTGTGCGGGAAGATGCGCATCCACATCTTGCCCTTGCGCTTGAGCGAACGGGAGATGGCGATGCGGGCGGCCTCGATCTGGTTGGCCGGAACGCGGCCGCGGTCGAGGGACTGGATGCCGAAGTCGCCGAAGGACAGCGTGTTGCAGGCCGTGGCGTTGCCACGGATCTTGCCCTTGCGGTGCTTGCGCCACTTGGTGCGAGCGGGTTGGAGATTGGCCATGTTGGTCTGGAAGGTGAAGGGTTAAGGAGGAGGCTTAGAACTCGGAGTCCTTGGAGCAGATCCAGCACTTGATGCCGACCTTGCCGGCCAGGGTGCGGGCTTCGGTGAAACCGTAGTCGATGTTCTCGCGCAGGGTATGGAGCGGCACGCGGCCGACGCGGGCGGACTCGACGCGGGCGATCTCGGCGCCGCCGAGACGACCGCCGAGGCGGATACGGATGCCATCGGCGCCGTTCGTCATGGTGGTCTGGACGGCCTTCTTCATGGCGCGGCGGAAGGAGATGCGGCGCTCGAGCTGGAGGGCGATGTTCTCGGCGACGAGCTGGGCCACGAGGTCGGGGCGCTTCACTTCGTTCACCTCGAGGATGATGTCGTCGACGCGGGCCTTGCCGGCGACCTTCTGGATCTCGGCGCGGAGATTCTTGAGCTCGTCGCCCTTGCGGCCGATGACGACGCCCGGACGGGCGGTCCAGATGCGGACGCGGACCTTCTGGCCGGCGCGTTCGATGAAGATGCGGGGCACGGCGGCCTGGCGGAGCTTCTCCTTGAGGAACTCGCGGATGCGGTAGTCCTCCAGGATGTTGGCCGGGAAGTCGCGCTTGGTGGCGTACCAGCGGGATTCCCAGTTGCGGCGGACGGCTAGGCGGAAGCCGATCGGATTTACTTTCTGGCCCATGTTTCGGAAATTACTTGGTGGCGGAACCCAGAGACACGCGGATGTGGCTCATGGACTTGTGGATAGGGTGGGCGGAACCGCGGGCGGCCGGCATCGAGCGCTTGATGACCGGGCCTTGGTTGACCGTGGCGGAGACGATCACGAGATCGCTGCTGGAAAGGTTGTGGTTGTTCTCGGCGTTGGCGATCGCGCTGGCGAGGGTCTTGCCCAGGAGGCGGGCGGACTTGCGCGGGATGAAGCGGAGAAGCTGGATGGCTTCCTCGGCGGGAAGGCCCTGGATCTGGCGCGCGACTTCGCGGACCTTCTGGGGCGACATGCGGGCAAAACGGGTGGTGGCGTGGACTTCCATGACTTTGGTAAGGGGTTGGGTTAGATGCGGGGATTGGCGCGAGGGGTGACGAGGTCGCCGGCGACGATGCCGGCGGAGTTGTCCAGGGAAAGGATGAGGGCGACCGAGCGGTGCTGGCCGGCTTCGGCGATGACGAGGGCGCCGAAGGCGACGCCGTCACGGCTCACGTTGCAGACCGTGCCGGGGCGGAAGCCGCGGTCGTGTCCGCCATCCAGGACAACCAGATCCGTCGCGCGGGCGGAGACGACCGCGACGACCGGAGCCTTGCCATCCGCTTCGGCCGCGCCAAGCGCACGACCTTCCGCGCCGACCGCGGTGGCGGCGACGAGAAGGACGGACATGGCGAGGACGTTGCGCACGGAGGTGGATTACTGGGCTTCCTTGCGGGAGGGCTGGGTGTGCTGGCGGAAAGTGCGCGTCGGAGCGAACTCGCCGAGCTTATGGCCGACCATGTTTTCCGTCACATAGACGGGGACGAAGGCCTTGCCGTTGTGGACCTCGAGGTTGAGGCCGATGAAGTCCGGGGTGACCGTCGAGCGGCGCGACCAGGTCTTGATCGGCTTGCGGCTGTTGGCCTTCTGGGCGACGGTGACCTTGTCGACGAGGTGGGCGTCGACGTAGAAACCCTTTTTGCGGGAGCGTGCCATGTTAGGAGAGGGTCAGGAAGGGTTAGACCTGCTTCACCTTGCGGCCGTTGCGGCGCAGGATGATCTGGTTGTTGGAGGCCTTCGCCTTGATGCGGGTCGGGAAGCCCTTGGCGAGCTGGCCCCACGGAGACTTGAGGTGCTGACGACCGCCGCCGCCCTTCTTCTTGCCGCCGCCACCGCCGTTCGGGTGGTCGACCGGGTTCATGGACATGCCGCGCTGGCGAGGACGGATGCCCTTCCAGCGGCTGCGACCGGCCTTACCGAGGCTGGCGTTGTGGTGGTCGACGTTGCCGACGATGCCCACGGTGGCGCGGCAATCGGCGTTGAGGTAGCGCTGTTCGCCCGAAGGCATGCGCAGGATCGCGCGACCGGCTTCAAGGCCGAGGAGCTGGGCGAAGCCGCCGGCGGAGCGGGCGAGCTGACCACCCTTGCCGGGTTCGATCTCGATGCAGTGGATGAAGGTGGCCGGAGGGATCAGGCGCAGCGGGAGGGAAAGGCCCGGGGTGAGCTGCTCCTGCGCGGTGTTCGTGCTGACGACCTTGTCGCCGACCTTGAGGCCGTCCGGCGCGAGGATGTAGTTCAGCGTCTTGTCGGCGTACTCGATGAGGGCCAGGTGGGAAGTGCGGTTCGGGTCGTACTCGATGCGGATCACGGTCGCCGGGGCGTCCAGGCGGTCGCGGCGGAAATCGATGGTACGATAGAGCTTCTTATGGCCTCCGCCCCGACGACGGGAGGTGATGCGGCCGTAGCAGTTACGGCCCATCGCGCGGTGGTTGAACTCGGTGAGGGCGCGCTCGGGGCGGCCGGCGTGCAGCCCCTCGGTCTTGACGCGCACAAGGAAGCGCGTGCCGGGGGTGATGGGACGATGGGTGATGATGGGCATGGCTTGGCTGCTCCGAGATTAGGCGAGGGAGATGACGTCGCCCTTCTTCAGGGTGACGATGGCGCGACGGGAATCCGTCTCGGTGAAGATCGAACCGCCGGAGAGGCGGCTGCGGCGCAGCTTGCCCTTGCGGATGAGGATGTTGATCTTCTCGACGGTCACCTTGAAGGAGGCCTCGACGGCCTTCTTGATCTGGGCGCGGTCGGCGCCAGGAAGGACCTCGAAGACGTACTTGTTGGCTTCGGCGAGGCCGGAGGCCTTTTCCGTGAGGATCGGGCGGCTGATGATTTCAGAAGCGGGCTTCATGGGATGACGGTCTTAGTTTTTGGCGCGCTCGAGGACCTTCTTGAGGCCGTCTTCCGAGATCAGGATGCGCGGGGTGCGCACGAGATCGAGAGCGTTGAGATTGGAAGAATTGGAGAAGATGGCGCGGCTGACGTTGCGGCTGGCGCGGACGACGTTGTCCGACCAGGCGCTGTCCACGACGAGGAGGCGCTTGCCGGCGGGGCTCACGTTGGCGAGCACCTTGGCGAAGAGCTTGGTCTTGGGCTGGGCGACCTCGAACTTCTCGATGACCGAGATGCCGCCGTCGGCGGCGAGCTCGAAGAGCGCGCGCTGGAGGGCGATCTTCTTGGCCTGGGCGGTGATGGTCTTGGACCAGTCGCGGGGGCGAGGGCCGAAGACGACGCCGCCCTTGAACATCTGGGGGGCGCGCTTGTCGCCGTGGCGGGAACCGCCGGAACCCTTCTGCGGGAGGACCTTCTTGCCGGAGCCGGCGACTTCGCCGTAATCCTTGGTCTTCGAGGTGCCCTGGCGCTTGTTGGCCTGGTAGGAGACGATCACCTGCTTGAGCAGGGCGACGCCCTTCGAGCCTTCGAAGGAAGGAATGTCGAATTCCTTCTCGGTGAAGGCGGAGCCGTCGGACTTGTAAACTTTGAGCTTCATATCGCTGAGATGCTAGGTGGGTTACTTGGCGGCGATGGCCTTCTTGGCCGGACGCACGAGGACGACCTCACCGTTGGCGCCGGGGAAGCTGCCCTTGATGAGGAGGAGGTTCTTTTCCGCGAGGACCTGGACGACGCGGAGATTCTGGACGGTGCGCTGCACCTGGCCCATGTGGCCCGGCATGCGCTTGCCCTTGAAGACGTGACCCGGGGTCTGACGCATGCCGATCGAGCCGATGCGGCGGTGCATCATGTGACCGTGGGAGTCCGGCTGGCCGTCCATGTTGTGGCGCTTGACGACGCCCTGGAAGCCGCGGCCCTTGACGGTGCCGATGACGTCGACCATCTGGCCGGCGGTGAATTTCTCGACGGTGATGACGTCGCCGACCTTGGCCTGCGTGGCGCCGGCCTGGCGGATCTCGTGGAGATGGGTGTGGGGAGCGACGCCCGCCTTGCGGAGGTGGCCGACTTCGCCGGCCGACATGCGGCTTTCCTTCTGGGCGCCGAAGGCGATCTGGACGGCGTCGTAGCCGTCCTTGTCGACGGTCTTGACCTGGGTGACGGGGCAGGGGCCCGCTTGGACGACCGTGACAGGGACGAGGTTGTTGTCCGCGTCATAGACCTGGGTCATTCCGATCTTCTTACCGAGTAGCTGGTGTTTCATTTTCTAAGAGGCAGGTGGCGTTTCCGCCGTTTGGTCATTGCTGACCTGCATTAGGCTTTGGATTTCCTTGCGGAATCTTGGTCCTGATAGCGGGGCTCTGACGGCCTGCGTTGGGTTGGAGGTTAAGGTGGAGGGTTGAGGAGTTAGACTACGATGTTGATGTCAACCCCAGAAGGCAGGTTGAGCTTCTTCAGCTCGTCCACGGTCTGGGCGTTGGGCTCCATGATCTCGATCAGGCGCTTGTGCGTGCGGATCTCGAACTGGTCCATGGACTTCTTGTCCACGTGGGGCGAACGGTTGACGGTAAGGCGGGAGATGTCGGTCGGGAGCGGCACGGGGCCGGCGACGCGGGCGCCGGTGCGTTTGGCGGTGTCGACGATCTCATTGGCGGACTGGTCGACCATGCGGTAGTCGAAGCCCTTGAGCTTGATGCGGATTTTGGTGCGGGCCATCGGGAAGGGAGTGCGGGGGTGAGATTAGGTGCGGGCCGGGGCGCGCGAGGAGGTCTCGACGACCTGCTTGAGGATCTGCGCGGGGACCTGCTCGTAGTTGGCGGGCTCCATGGAGTACGAGGCGCGGCCCTTGGACAGGGAGCGGACGTCGGTGGAGTAGCCGAACATTTCGGCGAGGGGCACGCGGGCCTCGATGTTGCAGAGGCCGGCCTTGGTATCCATGCCCTGGATCTGGCCGCGACGGCGGTTGAGGTCGCCCATGATGTCGCCCTGGTATTCTTCCGGGGTGACGACCTCGACCTTCATGATCGGCTCGAGGAGGATCGGCTTGGCGTCCTTCATGGCCTCCTTGAAGGCGAAGATGCCGGCCATCTTGAAGGCCATTTCGTTCGAGTCCACTTCGTGGAAGGAACCGAAGACGATGCGGGCCTTGAAGTTGATCACCGGGTAGCCGGCGACGGTGCCGTTGTTGGCGGCTTCCAGGATGCCTTCGGTGGCGGGCTTGATGAATTCCTTGGGGATCACGCCGCCGACGATCTCGTTGACGACTTCCTCGCCCTTCTCGCCGGCCACGCGGGTGGCGGGCGGGTTGGGTTCGAGCTTGATCTCGACGTGGCCGTACTGGCCGCGGCCACCGGACTGGCGGATGAACTTGCCCACGCCTTCCGACGGGGTGTTGATCGTCTCGCGATAGGAGATCTGGGGCTTGCCGGACTTGGCCTCGACCTTGAACTCGCGCTTGAGGCGGTCGACGATGATCTCGAGGTGCAGCTCACCCATGCCGGAGATGAGGGTCTGGCCCGTCTCCGGGTTGGAAGTGACGCGGAAGGTCGGGTCTTCCTGGGCGAGACGCTGCAGGCCGATGGAGAGGCGTTCCTGGTCGCCCTTGGAGTTGGGCTCGATGGACATCGAGATGACCGGCTCGGCGAAGGTGGTCTTCTCGAGGATCAGGTCTTCTTCGGCGGTGAGGGTGTCGCCCGTGGCGATGTCCTTCGGGCCGATGATCGCGCAGATGTCACCGGAGTAGGCGACGTCGATTTCTTCGCGGTCCATCGCGCGGAGCAGGACGATGCGCGAGATGCGCTCGTTCTTGCGGGTGCGCGGATTGTAGAGGGCTTCGCCCTTCTTGAGCTGGCCGCGGTACACGCGGTAGAAGACGAGCTGGCCGACGTGCGGGTCGGACCAGAGCTTGAAGCAGAGGCCGGTGACCTTGGCCTTGTCGTCCGGACCGATGGTGATCTCCTTCTCGCCGTCGTCGACGTGGGCCTTCTGGGGGCGCATGTCGATCGGGGAGGGGAGGAAGTCGACGACGCAGTCGAGGAGCATCTGCACGCCCTTGTTCTTGAAGGCGGAACCGGGGATGACGCCGATGAAGTTGAGCGAGAGGGTGGCCTTGCGGATGCCGGTGCGCATCTCGTCGATGGTGACTTCCTGGCCGTCGAGGTACTTGGCGGCGAGGACGTCGTCGAAGTCGGCGAGGCCTTCGATGAGCTTCGTGCGCCATTCCTTGGCTTCTTCCTTCTGGTTCTCCGGGATGTCGACCGTGTGGTACTTCATGCCCTTCGGGTCGGTCTCGTCGTAGACGTAGGCGACGTTCTTGATCAGGTCGATCATGCCCTTGAAGTCCTCGCCCTGGCCGATCGGGATGAAGAGCGGGTGGGCGTTGCCCTTGAGCTTGGTGCGGATGTCGTCGACGGCTCCGAAGTAGTCGGCGCCGGTGCGGTCCATCTTGTTGACGAAGGCGACGCGCGGGACGCCGTACTTGTTCATCTGGCGCCAGACGGTCTCGGACTGGGGCTGCACGCCGGCGACGGCGCAGAAGACGGCGACGGCGCCGTCCAGGACGCGGAGCGAGCGCTCCACCTCGGCCGTGAAGTCCACGTGGCCCGGGGTGTCGATGATGTTGATGCGATGGTCGATGTTCGCGAAATGGCCTTCCTTGGTCTTCCAGCCGGCGGAGATGGCGGCCGCGGTGATCGTGATGCCGCGCTCGCGCTCCTGCTCCATCCAGTCGGTGGTGGCGGTGCCGTCATGGACTTCGCCCATCTTGTGCACCACGCCGGTGTAGAAGAGGATGCGCTCCGTCGTGGTCGTCTTGCCGGCGTCGATGTGCGCGGCGATGCCGATGTTGCGCGTGTGTTCCAGGGGGAACGCGCGGGACGGGGAGTTGAGGTCGGAAAGTTTGGCCATGGTCGGAACCGTTCGGGTCTGCTGAAATTACCTGCGGATTACCACTTGAGGTGGGCGAAGGCACGGTTGGCCTGGGCCATCTTGTGCGTCTCTTCGCGCTTCTTCACCACGTTGCCGGTGTTGTTGTAGGCGTCGACGAGCTCGGCGGCGAGGGCTTCGGACATCGTGGTGCCCTTGCGGCCGGCGGCGGCGGCGGCGACCCAGCGCAGCGCGATGCTGTTCTGGCGCTCGGGGGAGACTTCGACCGGGACCTGGTAGGTGGCGCCACCGACGCGGCGGCTCTTCACTTCGAGCTTCGGGCGGCAGTTCTCGAGGGCGCCGAGCATGAGCTCGACGGGATTGCCCTTCATCAGCTTCTCGCTGACCTTCTCGATCGCGCCGTAGACGATGCCCTGGGCGATGGACTTCTTGCCGGACTTCATCACGACGTTGATGAGCTGGCTGATGAGGGGGGAGCCGTAACGGGCGTCCGGGAGGTGGGCGCGCTTGGCTGCTTTGCGACGACGAGACATGGTCTAAGGGAGTTGGGTGCGGAAACGGATTAGGCCTTCTTTTCCTTCGGACGCTTGACGCCGTACTTGGAACGGGAGCGACGACGCTTCTCGACGCCGGAGCAGTCGAGGGGCCCGCGGACGATGTGGTAGCGCACGCCCGGGAGATCCTTGACGCGGCCGCCGCGGACGAGGACCACGGAGTGCTCCTGGAGCTTGTGGCCTTCGTCGGGGATGTAGGAGATGACTTCCTGGCCGTTCGTCAGGCGCACCTTGGCGACCTTGCGCTGGGCCGAGTTCGGCTTCTTCGGCGTACGGATCATGACCTGCACGCAGACGCCGCGGCGGAAGGGCGAGTTGTTCAAGGCAGGCGACTTCGACTTGGCCTTGGGTTGGACACGCGGTTTACGGACGAGCTGGTTGATGGTAGGCATGGACCTCGGTAAATAGGGAAAAGAGGGTTTGGGCATAGGGGTGCGAGCCCCTCATGCAAGAGGAAAGTGCGTGGATTTTAAGGTTTCTTTACTACCCTGCCCAGCCCGGACCCCCTCCGGCTTTTTTGGCGGGACAATTCCGACGCCCACGCCATTACTCAAAACCCCTCCCATGCCGTCGACCCGCCTGACTCTCGCCCTTCTCCTTGGGATGACCACCCTGTCCAGCCCGGCGCAGACCACACCCCCCTCCCCCGCCGCCCCCAAAGCCCCCGCGCCCGCCAGCAAGGAGGCAGAAGAGGACGCCGAAATCATCGTTTTGGCCGGCCTACCCCACCTCAAGGACAAGGAGGCGGTCCTCAGCTACGCCCGCCAGACCTATATCAAGGCCGACCTGATCAAAGATAAGGCGCTGCTGCAGATCATCCGCCTGACCTTGGCCAAACTCGAGGATCAGCCCGAAAAATCAGCCCAAATCCGCCAGGAACACATGAATCACCTGGCCGAATACTTCACCAAGCAGGCCATGGCCGCCCAAGATGTCGGCAAAATGGACGACTCCCTCCGCCTCGCCCAGGTCGCCATCCGTTGCAATCCGGGCAACGCTAAGGCTAAGTTGTTCTATGCCAATTTCTTACATAATGTAGCCGGCCGGACCGACGACGGCATCCAGACCCTCAAGCACGGCCTGGAGTTCCTCCCGGTCGACGACCCTCTGACCAAGGACTACCTCGAGCGTTATTTCCAACTGCTGCAGGCCCGCGAGCGCGACCAAGAGGTCATCGACGAAAGCCTGAAACTGCTCCAAAGCGCCAAGAACATGCCGACCTACATGCGGGATTCCCTCTCCCTGTCGGCCGCCACCTCGCTCTACTGGATCGGCAAGTACCCCGACGCGGTCAATATCATCAACGCCAGCAGCCTCGACACGCAGCCCAACGGCCTGCTCCTCAAGGCCCGCGCCCTCTTCGAAGGCGGCAAGACCCAGGAGTCCATCAACCTCCTCGAGGCCAAGACCTCCGCGTTCAAGGGCGCCGGTCGCGACGCGGTCCTTTCCCAGCTCGCCCGGTTCCATATCCTCCTCGGCCAGCATAAGATGGCGCTCGCGGTCACCCAGGAACGCATCGCCGCCGACGAGAAGGCGCCCTTCCCCCATATCCAGAAACTCCAGCTGCTCGACCGCCTCGGCCTGAAGGACGAGTTCGACAAGGAACTGCGCCTGATCTTCGGGAACTACGCCGGCAACTCGGCCCCGATGATCGCGCTCGCCAACTTCGCCGCCGAGAAAGGCTACGCCGAACTCACCGGCGCCCTCGCCAACTCCGCCGCGCAGCAAGGCCTCGAACGCGCGACCTTCGCCGCCCTCCACCTCGAGGCGATCCTCAACGGCCCCGACCCGGGCCAGGTCATCGTGCAGTACCAGCAGATCGTCGCCGCCGACAAGGCCTTCTTCAAGTCCAACGAGGCGATCGTGCAGGCGCTCATCGCCATCGCCTACCACGCCCGCCAGAAACCCGACGCGGTGATCGCGAAACGCGACCGCGACATCGGCGACCGCTACCTGACCGAGTTCCTCAAGGCCAAGGACCTCGGCCCCGAAGCCTACCGCTCCGTCGGCCGCCACCTCCGCGCCATCCGCGCCGGCGACGCCGCGGTGCGCGTCCTCGAAGCCGGCGTCACGCGCTTCCCCCGCTATTCGCAGCTGCGCGCGGATTACATCTCCGCCCGCATCCTCGCCGGCCAGACGGAGACCTATGGCACGCGCAAATCCGTCGCCGACGAACTCGAGCTGCTGCTGGCCATGCGCCGCCCTTCCCCCGCCATCTGGCAGGAGGCCGTCTCGTGGTTGCGCTCCGAGTCGAAGCTCCCGGCCGAGCGCCAGCGCAAGCTCGAGGCCGCGATGGCCCCGCTGATCCGGAGCAACCTCGACCCCGAGGCGCTCGCCGGCCGCTGACCGATGACGCTCTCCCGCCGCCGCGCCGAACTCATCGCCGAGCTCGAGCCTTTCGCCGACCACCACGAACGCTTCCAGTACGTGATCGACCGGGCGAAATCCGCGCCCGCCTTGCCGGCCGAACTCAAGCTCGACGCCTTCCTCATCGAAGGCTGCACCTCCAACCTCTGGCTGGTGCCCTCGCTCGAGGCCGGCGTCTGCCGCTTCCGCTGCGACGCGGATTCGCTCATCACCAAGGGCGTCGCCAGCCTGGTCTGCGAATTCTACGACGGCGCCGCCCCGCAGGAAGTCGCCGCCACGGACGCGGACTTCCTCTCCGCCGTCGGCATCACCCAGCACCTCTCCCCCAACCGCCGCAACGGGCTGACGAACCTGGTCGGCAAGATCCGCGCCTTCGGCCGGGCCGCCGCGGCCGCCTGATGAGCCCCATCGCCGCGGCTTAACTCCGCGGTTAGGCTCGCTTGGGATTTGCGCCGCGGCCGTTGTCGCTTGAGATGAAGGCATGAGCCCGCCGGAAACCGCCGCACCCGACCGACGCCTGTTCGGCCTGTGCCTGGTCACGCTCGCCTGGTCCGTGCTCGTCCTGCAGGCCGGCGGCTTCACCACCAGCATCCGCGCCGGCATGGCCTTCCTCGACTGGCCCCTCTCCAACGGCTCGGTCAACCCGCCGGGCTGGCTCACGGAGATCGACAAGTTCGCCGAACATTCCCATCGCCTCGCCGCCACCGGCCTCGGCGTCCTCGCCATCGTCCTCGCGGTCGCGCACCGCCTGCGCGAAGCGCGCCGGCCCGTCCGCCTGGCCGCCTACGCCCTCGTCGGCCTGGTGGTCTTCCAAGGGCTGCTGGGCGGCCTGCGCGTCCTCCTCGACCGGCTCAACGTCGGCGGCGACGGCAACTTCAAGGCGGCGGCCTTCGCCGTCGGCCACGCCGTCAACGCCCAGCTGACGCTCGCGCTGCTCGCGTTCATCGCGCTCGCCCACAGCGCCGCCTGGCACCAGGCCCGCCGCACGGCCCCGCGGAAGCTCTTCCGCGTCGGCGCGGTCGCCGCGACGCTCACGCTCTCGGTCATCGTCGCCGGCGCGGTCATGCGCCAAGGCCACTTCACCCTCTGGGTCGCCTCGCCCGACGAAGCCCTGTTCGTCCCGTCGATCGGCGCGGGGACCGCCTGGTGGGTCAACCTGCTGCATCGCGGCGGGGCCCTCCTGGCCGGCGCGACGGTATGCTTCTTCGCCGTCCAGCTGGCCCGGCACGGGTTCCCGCTCCTGCGGTGGGCGACCTTGGTCGCGCTGGTCTTCCTCCAGGTGCTGCTGGGCATCCTGAGCCTGCGGCTCTACGACAATCCGCACGTCCGCACCGTCCACCTCGTCGTGGGCGCGGTGCTGTTCTCCTCCCTCTGCGCGGCGGTCATGCTGGCCCGACGCAGCTCGGAAGAGGCCGCCGCCTGAGCGCGGCGACGGATTTGCCTTTAACCCTGCGCGCAAACCCGCCACGACAAGACCGATGAGCGAACGCGCCGGATCCGTGCCTGCCGCCTACTGGGAGCTGACCAAGCCCCGGCTGTCGTTCCTTTCCGTCCTGACCTCGCTCGCCGGTTATTTCTGCAGCGCGCCCGCCCAGCCGACCGACGCCAAGGTGCTCGTGTCCCTCGCGCTGGGGACGGCCCTCGCCGCGGGCGGCTGCGGCGCCGTCAACATGTGGTGGGAGAGCGACGCCGACGCGAAGATGGATCGCACGCGCAACCGGCCGATCCCCGCCGGCCTCGTCCGGCCCGGCGCCGCCTTGCTCTTCGGCCTGCTGCTCCTCGCGGCGGGCGTGGGCCTCGTCTGGCTCGGCGCCAACCCGCTCGCCGGCGCCCTCACCGCCGCGACCGCCGGCTCCTACCTCTTCCTTTACACGCCCCTCAAGACGCTCACGTCCTGGTGCACGCTCGTCGGCTCGCTGCCGGGCGCAATCCCGCCGATCATCGGCACGGCCGCCAAGCTCGGCGCAGTCGACCGCATGGGCTGGCTCCTCTTCGCGCTCCTGTTCTGCTGGCAGGTGCCGCACTTCATGGCCCTCGCGGTGATGTGCCGCGAGGACTACGCCCGCGGCGGCTTCAAGGTCGCCACGGTCGACGACCCGTCCGGCCGCTCGGCCGCGATCTGGGCCATGGCCTTCATCCTGCCGATGATCTTCGTGGCCGGCGAGATCGTCCGCACCTTCTTCGACGCGGGCTGCACGTCCTCGCTGACGGGATGGGCCAGCCCTTTCCTCTGGGTGTCCTTCCTCGCCGGGGCCTGGTTCTTCAAGCTGACCCTCGAGTTCGCCCTGCCCCAGCGCCGCGCCGACGTCGCCAAGCCCCTCTTCCTCGCCTCGATCCTCTACCTGCCCGTCGTCCTGTTGACTCTGACGCTGAACCGGATTTTCTGAGGCCATGGATGCGCGCGCCGACAAGGACCGCCTGCGCGCGGAACTCAAGGCCCGCCGCACGGCCCTGACGCCCCGCGAACTGCAGGTCGCCGGCGATGCGGCCGCCCGCCTGGTCACGCAGCTCCCGGAATGGAAGCAGGCGAAGACGGTCTGCCTCTACGCCTCCTTCGGCGGCGAACTGCCCACCGACGCGCTGATGCTCCTCGCCCTCCTCGAAGGCAAGCGCCTCCTGCTCCCGCGCGTGACGAACAAGACGACGCTCGTGCTCCACGAGGTCACGGACCTCGCCGCGCTCCAACCCTCCCGCCTCGGCATCCGCGAACCGAAGCCGACCGCCCCGGTCGCGACGCTGGCCGAAGCCGGCCTCGTGCTCGTCCCCGGCCTGGGCTTCGACGGCGCCGGCCGACGTCTCGGGTTCGGCGGCGGTTTCTACGACCGCCTGCTGGCCAAACCGCCCCGCAAGACCTTCCTCCTCGGCCACGCCCACGCGTTCCAGCTGCTGTCGCGCCTGCCCGACGAGCCGCATGATATTAAAGTCAAGGCCGTGGCGACCCCGCAGGGCGTGATTCGCTGCCGGGCGCGTTAGCAGGTTTGCCAAGCGGACCGAATCGTGTCCGATGGAGGGTCCGATGCCCGCCCCCCGACCAGACGCCATCCGCCTCCGCGGCGTCCGCCAGAACAACCTGAAGGGCTTCGACGTGGACATCCCGGTCGGCAAGCTGGTCGTGGTCACGGGCCTCAGCGGCGCGGGGAAATCCTCCTTGGTCTTCGACACGCTCCACGCCGAAGGGCAGCGTCGCTATGTCGAGACGTTCAGCCCCTACGTCCGCCAGTTCCTCGAGCTGCTCCCTTCGCCGGCCCTCGACTCCGCGGAGAACGTCCGTCCGTCCGTCGCGATCAAGCAAGGCAACGCCGTCCGCACCTCCCGCTCGACGGTGGGCACGATGACCGAGCTGTGCGACTGGTTCAAGGTCTGGTTCGCCCACCGCGCCGACCTCGTCGACCCGGCCAGCGGCCAGGTCATCGTCCCGCGCGGGCCCGACGCCGCCTGGCAGGATTCGCTCGCCCGCTTCCCGGGGCAGTCCCTCTCGCTCGCGTTCGCGGTCTCCAAGCCGGAGACGCTCGGATGGAAGACGATCGCGGAGGAGTTCTCGAAGGCGGGCTTCAGCCGCGCGTTCGCCGCGGGCAAGCGCGTCCGCCTGACGGAAGACGAGATCCCGGCCGACGCGACCGAACTGCTCGTCATCCAGGACCGCGTGACGATCGCGCCCGACCAGGCCTCGCGCTTCCATGAGGCGGCGCTCGCGGCCTTCCGCCTCGGCGGCGCCCGCCTCCGCCTGCTCGACGACCAAGGCCACGAGCTCTCCCGCTACAGCGAAGCGCTCGAGTCCCCGGTCGACGGACGCAAGTTCCGCCCGGCTTCGCCCGCGCTCTTCTCCTTCAACTCGCCCGTGGGCGCCTGCCCGGAATGCCGCGGCTTCGGCCGCGTCATCGGGCTCGACTGGCACAAGATCATCCCGAACCCGGCCCTGACGCTCGCCGAAGGCGCGATCGCGCCGTTCCAAGGCACCGTCTACGGCGAATCGCAGAAGGACCTGGTGCGCGCCTGCCGCAAGGCCGGCATCCCGCTCGACGTGCCGTGGAAGAAGCTGTCCGCGGCGCACCGCAAGTTCGTCGAGCACGGCGAGCCGGGCTACGTGCCGGGCGAATACGATTCGAAATGGTACGGCGTCCGCGGGTTCTTCCGCTGGCTGGAAGGCACGACCTACAAGATGCACGTGCGCGTGTTCCTGTCCCGCTGGCGCGCCTACGAGTCCTGCCCGAAATGCCAGGGACGCCGCTTCCGCGAGGAATCGCTCTTCTGGCGCTGGCAGGGCAGATCCCTCCCGGAGCTCTACGCTTCGCCCGTCTCGGACCTGCGCACGCTGCTCGCGCCGCTGGCCCCGAAGGACTCCCGCCATCCGGCCGATCACGCGCTCGAGGCCATCCTCGCCCGCCTGGGTTACCTCGAGGCGGTCGGCCTCGGCTACCTCGCGCTCGATCGTCTCTCGCGCACGCTCTCGGGCGGCGAAGTCCAGCGCGTCAACCTGACCTCCTGCCTGGGCGCCTGCCTCGCCGACACGGTCTTCGTCCTCGACGAACCGAGCGTGGGCATGCACGCCCGCGACCTCTCGCGCATGGTGGGCATCCTGCGCAGCCTCGTCGAACAGGGGAACACGGTGGTGGTCGTCGAGCACGACGAGTCCGTCATGCGCGCGGCCGACTGGCTGATCGAGATCGGCCCGCGCCCCGGCGCCGAAGGCGGCCACCTGCTCTACCAGGGCGTCCCGAAGGGCATCCTGAAGGTCAAGGACTCCGCCACGGGCAACTGGCTCTCCGGACGTCGCGTCCCGGAGCCGCGCGCCGCGCGTCCGGTCGGCGACACGACCCCGCGGCTCCGCGTGAGCGGCGCGACGGTCAACAACCTCCGTGACTTCTCCTGCTCGCTCCCGCTCGGCCGCCTGGTCGGACTCTGCGGCGTCTCGGGCTCCGGCAAATCGACGCTGCTCCATCAGGTCATCGGCCGCCGCGACCCGGAATCGGGCGACGAAGCGACGGAACTGAAGTGGGTGAAGTTCGACAAGGAACCGGCCGAGGTCGCGCTCGTCGACCAATCCCCGGCGACCCGCACGCCTCGCTCCAACCCGGCGCTCTACGTAGGCGCCTGGGACGCGATCCGCACGCTGCTCGGCAACTCGGCCGAAGCGAAGGCCGCCGGCCTCACGCCCTCGCACTTCTCCTTCAACGCCGGCGAAGGCCGCTGCGAACGCTGCGGCGGCGCGGGCTGGGAGACGGTCGAGATGCAGTTCGTCTCCGACGTCGCCCTCCCCTGCCCTTCGTGCAACGGCAAGCGCTTCCGCGACGAGGTGCTGAGCTTCCGATACGACGGCAAGTCCGTCGGCGACCTGCTGGCGATGTCGGTGACCGAGGCCCGCCAGTTCCTCGGCGAACGCACGCCGGCCTCCGCCCAGCTCGCCTGCCTCGAGGAGGTCGGCCTCGGCTACCTCTCGATGGGCCAGCCGCTCACGACGCTCTCCGGCGGCGAAGCCCAGCGCCTCAAGCTGGTCCGCTACCTTTCGAAGATCGATACGCGCAAGTCCGGCGCCCTCCTGCTGCTCGACGAGCCGACGACGGGCCTGCACCGCGAAGACGTGTCACGCCTGATCGGGCTGCTGCATCGCCTCACGGAGGCGGGCCACTCGCTGATCGTGGTGGAACATCACCTGGACGTGCTCAAGTCCTGCGACTGGCTACTCGAGATGGGCCCCGAAGCCGGCCCGGCCGGTGGCAAGCTCGTCGCCGAAGGCACGCCGGCCGAGGTCGCCCAGGCCGGCACGGTCACGGGCCGCTTCCTCGCCCAAGGCGACGACGCGTTCGCGTCCGCCTCGACGAAGCCCGCCAAGCCGCGACCGACCGCCATCTCGCTGCGCGGCGCGCGCGAACACAACCTGAAGGACGTCTCGCTCGAGATCCCGCACGGCTCGCTCACGGTGATGACCGGCGTCTCGGGCTCGGGCAAATCCTCCCTGGCGTTCGACATCCTCTTCGCCGAAGGCCAGCGTCGCTTCCTGGAATGCGTCTCGGCCTACGCCCGCCAGTTCGTCGAACAACTCCCGAAGCCCGACATCGACGCGCTCACGGGCCTGCCGCCGACGGTCGCCATCGAGCAGCGCGTCACCCGCGGCTCCGCGAAGTCCACCGTCGCGACGGTCACCGAGGTCGCCCAGTACCTGCGCGTGCTCTTCGCCCGCGCCGGCGTGCTCCATAGCCCGACCACCGGCGAGCCGCTCGAGGAGATGACCGAAGACGCGGTCGTCCGTCTCGTCGCCAAGAAGGCGAAGGCGCTGAAGAAAGGTTCGCTGCTCGTCGCCGCCCCGCTCGTCCGTTCCCGCAAGGGCCACCATCGCCCGCTGGCCGAATGGGCCGAGACCAAGGGCCTCCGCCTGCTTCGCTGCGACGGCAAGATGCTCAAGGTCGAAGGGTTTGAAGGCCTCGACCGATATTCCGAACACGACGTCGACGCGGTCTTCGGTGAGATCCGCGCGGACGGACTGATCCGCCTGCCCGACGACACCGAGGAGTCCGGCGAGAAGGCTCTCCGCACGCTCGTCCGCCAGGCGCTCGCCTCCGGCAAGAACGCGTGCGTCCTCCTGGGCGCCGACGGCCATCAGGTCGCCTACCTTTCGACGTCGCGCAGCGACCCGGCCACGGGCGAATCCTTCCCCGAGGTCGACCCGAAGCACCTCTCCTGGAATTCGCCGCGCGGCTGGTGCCCGGATTGCCGCGGCCACGGCCTCGAGGTCACGACCTTCTCCTCCGACGAGGAGGAATCCATCAACGAGAACGCGATCGCCGACCGCGTCGGCGAAGCGGTCTGCCCGACCTGCCACGGCGAACGCCTCGGCCCGATCGGCCGCTCGGTGAAGCTCGCCGGACCGAAAGGCCGCTCGCTCTCCCTGCCCGGCCTGCTCCGGCTGCAGCCGGACGAGTCCCTCGCGTTCCTCTCCGGGCTGAAGCTCGAGGCCCGCGAGAAGGCCATCGTGGGCGCGCTGCTGCCCGAGATCGGCGCCCGCCTGCGCTTCCTGGATTCCGTCGGCCTCGGCTACCTCGCGCTCGATCGCGGCGCCGACACGCTCTCCGGCGGCGAGGCGCAGCGCATCCGCCTCGCGGCGCAGCTGGGCTCGACGCTTTCCGGCGCGCTCTACGTGCTCGACGAACCGAGCATCGGCCTGCACCCGCGCGACAACGACCGGCTCATCGGCTCGCTCAAGGACCTCCGCGACCGCGGCAACACGGTCCTCGTCGTCGAACACGACGAAGACACCATGCGCGCCGCCGACCTGGTGGTCGACATGGGCCCGGGCGCCGGCGTCCACGGCGGCACGATCGTCGCGCAAGGCACGGCGGCCGCGCTCGAGAAACGCGCCGACTCCGTCACGGGCCGCTTCCTCAAGGAAGCCATCCCGCATCCGCTCCGCGGCGCCCGTCGCCCGGTCGCCGGCAAGGGCGCGCCCGCCGAATGGGTCCGCCTGAAGAACGCCTCGCTCCGCAACCTGAAGGGCTTCGACGTCCAGATCCCGGTCGGACGCCTCACCGTCGTCTGCGGCGTCTCGGGCGCCGGCAAGTCCACGCTGGTCACCGACCTCCTCGCGCCCGCGATCCGCGCCGCCATCGCCAAGAAGAAGGACGGCCTCACGGGCAAGGAAGCGGTCGGCGTCGTCTCCCATGAAGGGAAGCCGGCCTTCGCGACGCTCTCCGGACTCAAAGGCTTCCGCCAGCTGGTCGTCGTCGACCAGGAGCCGATCGGCAAGACGCCGCGCTCGACGCCGGCGACCTACATCGGCGCATGGGACCTGATCCGCGAACGTCTCGCCTCCCTGCCCGAAGCCGCCATCCGCGGGCACGCCGCGGGCTTCTTCTCCTTCAACACCTCCGGCGGCCGCTGCGAAGCCTGCTCCGGCGCGGGCCGCATCAAGCTCGAGATGAGCTTCCTGCCCGACACCTACGTGCCGTGCGAGGAATGCGCGGGCACGCGCTACGGTTCCGCGGCCAAGGCCATCCGCTGGAACGGCAAGTCCGCCGCGGACCTCCTCGCGATGACGTTCGAGGAAGCGGCGGCGTTCCTGTCCTTCGACGCCAAGCTGGGCGACCTCTGCGGGCTGATGGTGAAGACCGGCCTGGGCTACCTCACGCTCGGCCAGAGCAGCCCGACCCTCTCGGGCGGCGAAGCCCAGCGTCTCAAGCTCGTCAGCGAACTCGCCCAAGGTCTCCCGACGTTCCGCGAACGCTCGCGCGGCGAGATCCGTCCGAACCTCTACATCCTGGAAGAGCCGACCATCGGCCTGCACCAGTCCGACTGCCGTCGCCTGATCGAGCTGCTCCACGCGCTCGTCGACCAAGGCCACACGGTCGTCGTGATCGAACATCACCCCGACGTGATCGCCGAAGCCGATTGGGTCCTCGAGATCGGCCCGGAAGGCGGCAACGCCGGCGGCGAGCTCGTCCACGCCGGCGACCCGGAATCCCTCGCGAAGCAGAAGAAGTCGCCCACGGCCCCGTCGCTCCGGCTCACGCTCGAACGCGGGCTGGTCAAGAAGCCCGCGGTTTAAGACTTCCCGGCCTGCGGTTCCCTTTGACCCCGGCCCGCCGGAAGGTATTGCTCCAACCCGAAGCCCGATGTCCTCCCGCACCCTCCTCCTTGGCGTCAACATCGACCACGCCGCGACGCTCCGCCAGGCGCGTTACCGCGGCGCGCACCAGTCGCCGCATGCGGAGCCGGACGTGCCGGCGTTCACGCGCGAAGCGATCGCGGGCGGCGCCGACGGCATCACGCTCCATCTCCGGGAAGACCGCCGCCATATCCAGGACGCCGACGTCCATGCGATCGCCGCGATCCCCGGCGTCCGCCTAAACCTCGAGATGGCCTGCACCCCGGCGATGACCGCCTTCGCGCTGAAGCTGAAGCCAGCCGCGGTCTGCCTCGTGCCGGAATCCCGCGAAGAGGTGACGACGGAAGGCGGCCTCGACGTCGCCGGCCAGCTCGCCCGCGTCAAGGAGACGACGCACGCCTTGCAGGCCGCCGGCATCGAGGTCTCGCTCTTCATCGGCCCCGACGCCCCGCAGATCGAAGCCGCGGTCGCCGTCGGCGCCCCGGTCATCGAGCTGCACACCGGGGCCTTCGCCAACGCCTGGAAATCCCCCGCCGCCGAAGCCGAGCTCGCCCGCCTCCGCGTCGCCTGCGAGCACGCCCATCGCCTCGGTCTCGTGGTGAACGCGGGCCACGGCATCAACTACGACAACATCCGCGCGATCCTGACGCTCCCGCACCTGCACGAGCTGAACATCGGCCACTCGATCGTCGCGCGCGCTCTCTTCACGGGCATCCGCGGAGCGGTCGCCGAGATGAAGGCGTACCTGACGAAGCCAGCATGAACCTCGCAGGCGGCAACGTGCTCGGCGTCGGCGTGGACCTCACGGAGGTCGACCGCATCCGCTCCGCGCACCGGAAGCATGGCGCGGCGTTCCTCGACAAGGTCTTCACGCCCGCCGAACAGAAGCTCTGCCTCGCCAAGGCCGACCCTTATCCGTCCCTCGCCGCCCGCTTCGCCGCCAAGGAGGCCGCGAGCAAGGCCTTCGGCACGGGCATCGGCGCCGACTTCGCGCTGACCAGCGTCGGCGTCCTGAACGGTCCCGAAGGCGAACCGGTCGTCGAGCTCGACGACAAGGCCCGGGCGCTGCTCGCCCAGCGCGGCGCCGCCCGGCTGCTGCTCTCGCTCACGCACACCGACACGCTCGCCCAGGCCTTCGTGGTGCTGGTCCGCTGAGGCCATGAGCGCCGCCGCCCGCCTGCCGGTCCTCGCCTGCGCCGAAGCCGCGGCCGCCGAGGCGGCGTTCCTCGCCGGCGACGCCGCGCTGTCGTGGAAACTGATGAACCTCGCGGCCCGCGGCGTCGCCGACGAGGCCGTCGCGCTGCTCGGCCGTAAGCCGGAACGCATCCTGGTCCTCGCCGGCAAGGGCAACAACGGCGCCGACGCCTTCCTCGCGGCGCTGCATTGCGCCCGCCGCGGCACGGAGATCGTCGCGGTCTTCGCCGAAGGCGGTCCCGCCCGCGCCCAGGCCCGACGCGCCTGGGCCGCCCGCAAGCCCGGCGTGCGCATCGGCGTCGTCGCCGCGGCGAACCTTCGCCTGCTCGCCGACTTCGAGTTCGACCTGATCTTCGACGGCGTCCTCGGGCAAGGTTTCCGCGCGCCGCTCTCGGCCGAGCTGCGCTCCTTCCTCCGCGCGTCCGATTCGCTGCGTGGGCTGCGCGTCGCGGTCGACCTGCCGAGCGGCCTCGGCGACGATGTGACCGGGCCGGCTTTCCGCGCCGACCTGACGGTCTCGATCGGCTGCCTGAAACGGCCCTTGCTCGACCCGAAAGCCGCGCGCTTCGTCGGCCGGCTCCGTGTCCTCGACCTCGGCCTGCCGCTGGGCGAGACCGAGGAAGCCTGCGTGACGAAGGCTTCCTTGGCTCCTTTGCGCCGCCCGCGGCGCGCCCGCGGCGACAAACGCCACCAAGGCCGGCTGCTCATCGTCGGGGGCTCCGACCGGATGCCTGGCGCGGTGCTGATGAACACCGTCGCCGCCCTCCGCTCCGGCGCGGCCCTCGTGACGACCTGCCTGCCGGACTCGGTCCGCGCGAAGGCGGCCGTCGCCTATCCCGAGGCGATGTGGCGCGGACTCCGCACCGGACGCGACGGACGGCTCGTCGCCGGAAACCTCAAGGAGGTCCGCGCCTTGCTCGCGGACAAGGACGTGCTGCTCATCGGCTCCGGCATGGGCGAGAAGGCCGCCAAGCTGATCGGCGCCATCGCCGCCCGCTGCGACACCGCCTTGGTCCTCGACGCCGACGCGCTCCGGCCGACGGTGATCGCCGCCGCGAGGCTAGCGCCGGTGCGCGTGCTGCTACCGCACGCGGGCGAATTCCAGCGCCTGAGCGGACGCGACGCTTCGGTCGCCGCGGCCCGCGCCTACGCGCGCAAGACGAAGACCATCGTCGTGCTCAAAGGCCCGCTGACCTGCGTCACCGACGGGCTCCGCATCATCCATGTCCCGTTCGGCGGCCCGGTGCTCGCGCGCGGCGGCTCCGGCGATCTCCTCGCAGGCATCGTCGCCTCGGTGCTGGCCCGTCGCCGGGAACTGGAACTGACGGCGTTCGACGCCGTGGTGCTCGCGACGACCTGGCATGCGCGCGCGGCCGACTGGCTGAGGCAAACCCAAGGGGAAGAAGCGGTGAGAACCACCGACCTCCTCGCTGGGCTGTCCCCGGTCTTGCGCGACTGAGACCGCGCCGCTCGCTGGCGGGATGCTCCCGATCCCGACCGACCCGCTCGCGCAACGCGTCCTGCTCAACGGCCTGAAAGGCGTCGGTCCGGTCACGGTGCGACGCCTGCGCGAGGCGTTCGCCGGCGACCTCTCGGTCGCGCTCGGCGCCCCGGCCGAGCAGCTGGCGAAGGTGGAAGGGATCAGCCGACCCGTCGCCGCCGCGATCGCCGCGCGCGCGTTCGACTGGGCCGCCGAGATGGGCCGCGCGCGCGACCTGGGCTTCCGTCTGCTGAGCGAGGACGACGCGGCCTGGCCGACATCGCTGGCCAAGCTCTGGGATCCGCCGCTCGTGCTGTACGCGGAAGGCGCCCATGCCCCGTCCGAACGCGCCGTCGGCATCATCGGCTCGCGCCATTGCACGACCTACGGCGCCTCGCTGGCGCGCGCCTTCGCCCGCGACCTCGCGAAGGAGGGCTGGTGGATCGTGAGCGGGCTGGCCCGCGGCATCGACACCGCGGCGCACGAGGGCGCCCTCGACGCCGCCGGACGCACGGCGGCGGTGGTCGGCCATGGCCTCGACCTGACCTTCCCGCCGGAAGCGGTCCGGCTGCGGGCGCGGATGAAGCAGGACGGCTGCGTGCTCTCGGAGTTCCCGCTCGGCCGCCCCGCCGACCGGCAGACCTTCCCGCAGCGCAACCGGATCGTCGCCGGAATGGTCCGCGTGATGGTGGTCGTCGAGACCGACGTCGACGGCGGCAGCATGATCACCGCGCGCTTCGCCGGCGACCTCGGCAAGACGCTCTGCGCCGTGCCCGGCCGCGCCGACAGCCCTTCGAGCCGCGGATGCCACGCGCTCATCCGCGACGGCGCGACGTTGGTCGCCTCGGTGGACGACATCCTCACGGAGCTGGGCGAAAGCCGCGGCAGCCCCGCGCTCGCGCTCATCGCGGATCCGCCGGAGTTCGCCCGCTGGTTGCCGCACTTCGCCGGCGGAGCCGCGCATGATGCCGAAAGCCTGTCCGTGCTCGCGGACTGCGCGGTCGCCGAGGCCGCGGTGAGCCTGACGATGATGGAGATCCGCGGGGTGCTCACGCGCCGTCCCGACGGACGTCACGAGCGGGCCTGACTCAGCGGTGCGGGAGATTGCCTTCGTTCGCCGGGACGGGCGCCGAGAGCCGGCTGCCCGTGCAAAGGTCGATCACCGCTTTCGGTTTCGCCAGGCAATCGCGCAAGGAACCCAGGAACGGCCGCCACCCCTCGCCGAACGCGGCCGGGAAAGCCGTCGCCCGCAAGCCGGCCCGGTCGGCGATCCAAAGCGCCCGCACGCAATGCCAGCCTTGCGAGACGAAGACGACGTGCTCGTCAGGATAATAGGCCTTGGCGCGCCGCACCGAATCAAGCGTGCGCCAGCCGTACGGGTCTTCGACGATCGGACAGGTCACGCCGTCCGCGCGGAGGTGCAAGGCCATCGACCGGGCATGGACGTCGGTGCCGGAAGTCACGACGAGCCTGACGCGCCCCGAACGCGCGAGCTCCGCGGCGGCCCGGATACGGTTTTGGTACGTCGGCGAGCGTTCCCCGGTGTCCGGATCGAACTCATCCATGCCGAGCACGACCATGACGGAGCCGGCCGGAACCCGGGAAGGATCGGAGTCCAGCCGACCCCAGCCGGCCACCCAAATCCAGAGGTTCGACCCGATGAAGAACAGGGCTACCAGGGCGGCAAGCAGACCAACCCCGCGTTTGAGCCATCGAGACATGGAAATGAGGATTACAGGCAAAATACCCTTGGCAAGGGGGCTAAATCGCTTGGTTGTGCTTAAATTTAAGCACCAATAGGTTGCCGAAAGCCGTTATTAGGTCATTTTGAAGGGGTGGCCACCAATGGCACGGATTCTGCCTACTTTTACTCATCATGAGCGCCACTCCTTCCGCCGCGAACGCCAAAGTCCTGGTCATCGATGACGACAAGGACCTCCGCTACTCTCTGCGCCGCGCGCTCGCCGGCCTCGGCCACGCGGTGATCGAAGCCGACAGCGGCGAGACCGGCGTCGTGGCCGCCAAGCGCGAACAGCCGGACGTGATCCTGCTCGATAACCGGATGGGCGGCATGACCGGCATCGAGACCTTGCAGATGCTCCGCGGCGCGCAGCCGCAGGCGATGGTGATCCTCATGACCGCGTTCGGCACGACGCAGACCGCGATCGAGGCGATGAAGTTCGGCGCCTACGACTACGTCATGAAGCCGTTCGACCAGGCGAAGCTCATCGCGCTCGTCGACAAGGCCCTCTCCGCGCGCCGCGACCTCGCGGCCGCCACGAAGTCCACGCGCACGCTCGTCAATCCGGCCGACTACAAGGAAGGCATCGTCGGCAGCTCCGAGCCGATGCAGGAGGTGCTGAAGTCGATCGGCCAGGTCGCCGCTTCCGACGCCACCGTGCTCATCACCGGCGAAAGCGGCACGGGCAAGGAGCTCGTCGCGCGCTGCATCCACCAGCATTCGCTCCGCGCCAAGGGCCCGTTCCTCGCGGTCAACTGCGCGGCCATCCCGGAGAACCTCATCGAGTCCGAGCTCTTCGGCCACGAGAAAGGCGCCTTCACCGGCGCGGCCAACCAGAAGCTCGGCAAATTCGAGCTCTGCGACGGCGGCACGATCTTCCTCGACGAGATCGGCGACATGTCCCTGCCCACGCAGACCAAGGTGCTCCGGGCCATCCAGGAAGGCGAGATCCAGCGCGTCGGCGGCACGACCACCGTCAAGATCAGCGTCCGCCTCGTCGCCGCGACCAACAAGGACCTCGAGGCGATGGTGGCCACGCGGCAGTTCCGCGAAGACCTCTACTACCGCCTCAACGTCTTCCGCATCCGCCTGCCCGCCCTCCGCTACCGCAAGGGCGACGTGCCGCTCCTCGTCGACTACATGCTGCAGCGCCAGGCCGCCGCGAAGAAGACCAAGCCGAAGCGCCTCTCGAACGAAGCCCTCGACGCCCTGCTCGCCTACGACTGGCCGGGCAACGTCCGCGAGCTCGAGAACGTCGTCCAGCGCGCCAACGTGCTCGCCAAGGGGGAGACGATCCTGCCCAAGGACCTCCCGCAGGACGTCCTGAATCCCCGCAAGGTCGCCGTGGCGCCCGTCGCGGCGCCCGCCCCCGCGGCCTCCTCGCCGGAAGCCGCCGCCCCCGTGGCCGGCCTCATCCCCGCCTACGACACGATCTACAAGCAGTGCCGCGTGAACGACGGCAAGGCCATCCTCGCGGCCATCGAGATGGAGATGATCCGGCGCGCGATGGAGGAGACCCGGGGCAACCAGCTGCGCTCCGCCATGATCCTCGGCATCAACCGGTCGACCCTCAAGAAGCGCCTGCTCGAGATGCGCGAAGCCGGCATCAAGGTGTTCACTTAATCTTTGCCTCGGGACGGCCGACCGCTTGGACTGGCGGCCGGATGCGAACCCCCGCCTTCGGCTGGCGCGACTACTGGCGCATGCTGACCTCAGGTCGGCCGTGGCTGCCCTGGCGTTATTTCCGCGAAGCCCACGCCTATGACCTGCGCCGGGGCACCGACACGCACGCCCGCCTGAACAAGGAGGACTTCGGCGCCGCGCCGGCGGGCTTCGCCGAGGGCACCTGCTACACGGCGTCCTGGACCAGCGAGATCGACTGGGCTTTCCGCGAGACCCGCGCCCTGCTGGGTCCGGAGTTCGACGCGTTCGCGTTCGTTGACGTCGGCTGCGGCAAAGGCAAGGCGGTGCTACGCTGGACCGAACTCTGCCGCCGCGCCGGTTCCGCCCAGCGGATCGCGGGCTTCGACTACCACGCCCCGCTCGTCGAGATCGCCCGGCGGAATCACGTGAAGCTGTTCGGCACGCCGGGCCGCATCACGACCGACGGAGCCGAGACCTTCGCCTTCGCGCCGCTGGGCGGCCGCGTCCTCTGCTACCTCTATAACCCGTTCGGCGCCGACCTGATGCGCCGCTTCCTCCGCCGGTTGGACGGACTCGACGTGGTCATCATCTATAACAATCCGGCCGAGGACGCCGCCTTGCGCGACCTGGGTTTCGTCGTCTGGCGCTCCAAGCAGGGAGACTGCCCCGCCGCCCGCACGACCCTCTACGTCAACCGCCGGGCCGCCGCCAATTAACCTTTGCCAGAAGCCGGGAATGGGTTTGGTTGGAAGCGCCCCCATGAGCTCCTCCCCCCTCCGCACCACCCTGCTGGCCACGGCCGCGCTCTTCCTGAGCTCGTACGCCGCGATCGCCGGCGAAACGATCCAGATGTTCGACGGCAAGTCCCTCGCCGGCTGGAAACCCTCCAAGAACTCCCCCGAAGGCACCTACAAGGTCGAGGACGGCGTCCTCCAGATCCGCGGCGGCCAGGGCCACCTCTTCTTCGTCGGCGCCGACGGCAAGGCCAGCTTCACGAACTTCGACTTCAAGGCGAAGGTGAAGACCTACCCGGGCGCCAACTCGGGCCTCTACTTCCATACGACCTACGAAGACAAGGGCTGGCCTTCCCAGGGTTACGAATGCCAGGTCAACGGCAGCCACAAGGACATCAAGCGCACGGGCGGCCTCTACGCCGTGCGCGACGTCCTCAACACGCCGGCCGCCCCCGACAACGTCTGGTTCGAATACCATATCCGCGTCGAAGGGAAGCGCATCCAGATCTGGATCGACGGCAAGCAGACCGTCGACTTCACCCAGCCCGAAGACTGGACCCCGCCGAAAGGCATGCCCGGCCGCAAGCTCGGCTCCGGCACCTTCGCCATCCAGGCCCACGACCCGGGCTGCAAGGTCGACTACAAGGACCTGGTCGTCGAACGCCTGCCCTGAGCGGCCGGCCGACGAAGCCGAAAGGCGGACCGCCTGGTCCGCCTTTTTCGTGCCCGCGATTCAGGCGAGCGCGCGCTCGAGCTCGGCGATGAGCCGCGCCCTGACCGGCTCGGCCAGCGCCGAAAGCCGACGCTGTTCGGCCTCGTACTCTGCGCGCCCTTCGGCCGTCTCGATCGCGATGGGCCGCAGGCCGATCGCGGAGAAGTCATAAGGGCTGGCGCGCATGTCGACGGTCCGCGCGACGTGCGCGAGCTCGAAGGCGTCCGCGGCGAGCTCGGCCGAGACCCACGGCTGCGCCTTCATCGCCCACTTGAAGAGGTCCATGGTGACGTGCACGCAGCCGGGCTGCTCGTTGTCGACGCGCGCGGCGAGCGTCGGCGCGAGCTTGTTCAACGGCCGCGCGCCCGGCGTGAAGAAACGGAAGGCGTCGTAGTGCGTGCAGCGTACGGGCAGCGCGCGGACGACGGCGTCGGTGCCTTCCGCGCCGAGCCGCAGCGGCCAGGCGCCGTGCCGACGCTGCTCGGCCTGGCCGTAGACCATCGCCCATTCGTGCAGGCCGAAACAGCCGTGGAAGGCCGCGCGGCCGGCGACGGCCCGGCAGAGCTTCCGGCTGAAATCCAGCCGACCGGCCTGGGCTTCGTCAGGCAAGGCCACCCGCACGAGTCCGTCCGCCCCGCGCAGGAAGCGCCGGCCGTCGACGAGTTCGTCGGCCTCCTCGAGCGCCACGCCGGCGCCGGGGGTCCAGCGACGGACCGCCGAGAAGCGGAACGGATAATAGGTGAACAGGAAATCTTCGACCGGGTCGCGCTCGCCCTTCCGCGCCCGGAGCCGGCGGGCCTCGACCAGCCGGTCCGCCCGCGCCTCATGCGCGGCGCGGCGCGCCCGCCATTCGGCGGAGCCGAGCACGACCTGACTGGCGGGCAAGACGCTCAATCGAAGCGGCGATGATGGGCGGCGACCTTCACGTACTTCTCCGCCCAGCCCGGCAAGGCCGCCTGCTCGGCGGGCGACAGCGGACGCACGACCTTGGCCGGCGAACCCATGACGAGCGAGCCGGGCGGCACCTGCGTGCCCTTGGTGACGAGGGAATTGGCGCCGACGATCGACCGCGCGCCGATGACGGCGCCGTCGAGGATGGTGGCGTGCATGCCGATGAGGCATTCGTCGCCGACCACGCAGGCGTGGATCATCGCCAGATGCCCGACGGTCACGCGGGCGCCGATCCGGGCCGGCAGGCCGTCGGCGACATGCACGACCGCGCCGTCCTGGATGTTGCTGCCTTCGCCGACCTCGATCGGGGCGATGTCGCCGCGGAGCACGGCGCAGGGCCAGACGCTGGCCTTAGGGCCGACCGTGACGTTGCCGACGACGACCGCCCGGGAATGGACGAAGGCCGTGGCGTGCACGCTGGGTCCCTTGGACAGGTTGCGGGTCAGCTCCTTGGAGAGCGCCTCCTCGACATCGACCGGCTCCTCGAACGGACCGCCTTGGTAGAAAGGGTTCATGCACCGAGGATTAAGCACCGCCCCCCGACAGGGAAGACCGAACCCGCCCGCCGGCCCTTTTTTGGGCGGTTTTAACCCCAAAACCCGCCCGCCCCATCCCGCCCCCATGTCCTCACCCCTGCCCCCGCCCCTAAACACCCTACAATTCCCCTTGCCAACGCCCCCTCACTCCGTTTGCTCCGACCTTCCGACAGCCATGAAGGCCACATTTATCACCTCCGGTCGCCAATTCACCGTCACTCAGGGCGACATCCTCATCGTCAACCAGTACCCTGGTAAGAACGAAGGGGACATCCTCACCTTTGACCAGGTCCTCCTCGTGGGCGAAGGCGCCGCCGCCAAGATCGGCACCCCGACCGTCGCCGGCGCGAAGGTCACCGCCAAGATCCTCGAGAACAAGCGCGGCGAGAAGATCGACATCTTCAAGCACCGCCGCCGCAAGGGCTACTACCGCCGCCGCGGCCACCGCCAGGAACTGTCGGTGATCAAGGTCGAGTCCATCTCCGCTTAACCCTTAACGTCCTCCCACCATGGCAACAAAGAAAGGCGGCGGCACTTCCTCCAACGGCCGCGATTCCACCTCCAAGCGCCTCGGCGTGAAGCTTTACGGCGGCGAGTTCGCCACCGCCGGCTCGATCCTCATCCGCCAGCGCGGCACCCGCATGAACGCCGGTCGCAACGTCGGCATGGGCCGCGACCACACCCTCTTCGCCAAGGCCGACGGCATCGTCCGCTGGGACGCCGAGCACCGCAAGGTCGAGATCGTTCCGACGACCTCCTCCGCCTGCTCGCTCAAGTAAGCTACCCGCCAGCCTCCCAAGAAGCCGACCAACTGGTCGGCTTCTTTGTTTTACGGACCATGCGACGGCGCTCCCCTCTCCGGGGGCGACCCGGGCCTGATGTCGTCCTGCAGGTCGGCGCCTAGCCGGCCCGGTTGCGAAGGATCTCCAGGGTCGAGCGGAAGAGCGATCGGGTGGAATCAGCGTACACGGGGTCGCGTACGACGTAGTCGCAGACATGCTCGATCGCCCGAGGATGGGCTCCGCATGCGCGCAATTCGGCTGCGAGCAACTGGAGCTTCTCGAGCGACATCAGCACGACGTCGGCTTCGGCTTCCTCGCGGAAACCATATTCCGGATCTTCATCCATCTCCCGGCGAAGGGCGAGGTTCTGAGTGAGGTGCATTGGGGTGCCCCTTCAAGGTAAGCCGCCACCCCACCAAGCAAAGCCCCGCGATGTTAAGATTCGCCGACCCGCCTGTGCCAACATGGTGACGGACTCAGGCGTCGACGCCGGCCTGCGCGGCCCGGCGAAACTTCCACGCCATGGCCAGCGACACGAGGATGAGGCCGGTCGCCAAGGAGATCCAGATGCCGACGGCCCCGAGGCCGAAGAAGCCGACAGGGAGGCCGAACAGCCGGAAACCGGCGGGGAAAGCCAAGGCGAGCGCCAACGGCAGGCAGAACAGCCAGTATACGATGAAGACGCTCCACGAGGCCCAGGCGGCCCGGTTGACGGAACGAAGGAGATAGGCCGCCACGACCTGCACGCCGTCGAAGGGCGCCCACACGGCGGCGAAGATGAGCAGCGTCGAGGCGAGCGCGGCGGTCTCGGTCCCGGCGACGCCATACGTCGCCATGAGCAAGGGGCGCAGGAGGATCATGCCGAGCCCGTAGACGGCCATGATGAGTCCGCCCATGATCAGGGCCCCGAGGCCGATGGCCTGCACCTTGCGCGGATCCTTGGCGCCATACGCCTCGCCGACGCGGATGCCGGCCGCGATGCCGAGCCCGAGCGGCAGCATGAAGGCGGCGGACGCGGTGCTGATGGCGACCTGGTGGGCGGCCTGCGCGGTGGCGTTGATCCATCCGGCCATCACCGGCACGATCGCGAAGATGCCGACTTCGCTGAGGCTGTGCAGGCCCGCCGGCCAGCCGGTCTGCATGAGGCGGCGGAACACGGCCAGCTGCAACCCGTCCGCCCAGCGCACCTCGCCCCGGCCCGGCGTGAACCAGAGGCCGACGAGCATGACCAGGCGCGCGACGAGCGTGGCCCAGCCGGCGCCCGCGAGTCCCAGCGCCGGGAAGCCCCAATGGCCGAACATCCACAGCCAGTTGAAGAAGATGTTGGCGAGGATGCCGGCGCTCAGCCACGCGAGCGAGATCCACGGCTGGTGCTGCGAATCGCGATGGCCGCGCAACGCATGGAAGGCCAGGCCGGGAACCATGGCCCACGACATGAGGACGAAGAATTCCTCCGCCTCGGCGGAGACGGCCGGCGAGGATCCCAGCAGCGGGATGAAGCGGGCCGCCCAGTGCGACAGGATCGCGGCGACGACGCTCAGGGCGACGGCGAGGACCATGCCGTGCCGCAGAATCGCCGGCGACGATTCCTCGACGCCGGCGCCGTTGTCCTGCGACTGGTACACGGCGATGGCCCCGACGACCCCGATACCGAAGACATACGGGATGTAATTCAGGTTCGAGGCCAGGGCCGAGGCGGCCAGCGCGGTCTCGCCCAGGTGGCCGGCCATGGCGACGTCGACGACGAACATCAGCCCATAGCCGAGCATCCCCAGCATGATGGGGACCGCCAGCTTGAGCGTGGGGCCGATTTCGGCGCGGATGGTCGGCGGGTTATCCAAGCCCCCAAGAGGAAAGGATTACCTTCCCGTTGCGAGTCAGTTCTTCGGCACGCGGTTCAGCGTGTAATAGGCATCCGCGTGATCGAGCGCCTCGCCGCCGGCCGAACGGACGCCGTCGGCATGCAGCTCATGGATGTAAAGCTCGCGGAGGCCGTCGACCTTGAGCCGCACGCTGAGCCCGTCCGCGGCGACCTTGGCCGAGACGATGCCGTTCGGCGCGGCCTGGATCTCGTCGCTGCCGTACGCGCCCGAATAGAAGAGCGTGTAGTTGGTCATGCGGTAGGCGGCGACGTCGCCGGCGCGGGCCACGTCCACCGGCTTGGTGAACGTCAGCTCGAAGCCGTCCGGCTTGGCCTTCATCTCCTTGATGGCGAAGGGCACGGTGCCGTTGTAGCGGAGGCGCTGCAGGCCGTAGGCCTTGGTGCCGAGCGAGGACCAGCCGCGGCTGGTCATGCCGACCATGAGCGAGCCGTCCGGCGCGAAACGGAGGCGCACGATGCCGGAGGCGAAGCCGCCCACGAACGGGAAGCAGGCGCCTTGGTACTCGCCTTCGACCTTCTCCATGAAGACGCGGCTGATCTTGGCGTCGGTGAACTCGGCCACGAACATCTGTCCGTCGAACGGGCCGAACCTGCCGCCGGCGTCGCACGTGGCGAGATCGGTGCCGCTGCGTCCCATCTTGTTGTAGGGCATCCACACCGCGGGCGGACGCATCTCGGGCAAGGCCTTCACGGCTTCCGGATACGGACGCTTCTCGGGGATCTTGGCGGAAAGCTTGAGCGGCGATTCGGGGCGGTTCTCGGAGGCGATGCCTTCGGGATTCAGGAAGAACGCGCCCTTGCGCAGATGATAGATGGGGGTCGTCGGGATCCACGTGCCCTGCTGGTCGACGCAGAACATGTCGCCGGCGAGGTTCGCGCCGAGGCCGCACGGCGAGCGCATGCCGGCCGCCATGGGGACGAACTTGCCGTCCTTGCCGAGGACGCCGCCCCAGCCGCGCCACGGCGCCTTGTTGTCGGAGTGGTCGCCCATGTCCACGTTGAGCGTGACCCAAAGGTCGCCTTGGCCGTCGCGCCGGGGTCCGTAGGCATAACCGTGATAGGATCCGGAGACGTTCCAGCCCGCGCCGGCGGTGAGGTATTCGTCGGCGACGCCGTCGCCGTTCGTGTCACGCAGGCGCGTGGTCTCGGTGCGCTGGGTGACGAGCAGGTCCTGGCCGTCGCGCAGCAGGCCGAGCGGCTCATGCAGGCCGGAAGCGAAGAGCTGGTAGCTCACCTTGTTCGGCTTGGCATCGAGGACGCCGTCGAGCAGCCAGACCTCGCCCTTGCGGATCGAGAGCGCGAGCTTGCCGTCGGCGGTCCAGTCCATGCCGCTCACCTCGAGCGCGAGGCCGTCGCCGGGCTTCCAATCCTTGGCGCGCGTGTCCGCCGCGGTGCTCGCGGTCAGGATGTCGGCGATGTCATAGGACGGCG
>CAZXSI010000002.1:0-80612 GCA_964643215.1 uncultured Klebsiella sp.
AGAAGAACATCCGCGGCGCCCAGGCCGAGTACACGACCAAGTAAGGGTCGCCGGGGAACCGGAAAACAGAAGGGCCGACGCAAGTCGGCCCTTTTTCGTGCCCGCTTACTTCGCGGCCGGCGCCTTGCCCTGCGGGCTGCCCGGCAGGAACTCCGCGCGGCTGAGGAAACCGTCGGCGTCGGCGTCGCGGCGCGCGAACCATTCGGCGGCGTCGGCGGCGGAACGGCCGACCGCGAACTCCGCGCGGGTCAGCCTGCCGTCGCGGTCCACGTCGAGCTTCTGGAACAACGCCGCGCGGTCGGCGGAGACGTCGGCCTTGGCCTTGCCCTTGCCCTTTTTCGCGGGCTTGTCGCCGCCGGGAATCGCCGGCAACGGCAGGTAGTCGAAATCGGCGATCATCTTCTTCGCCATCTCGAGGCGCAGCGCGCGCTCCTCCTCCGCGACCTCCGGCTTGCCGCTGAGGTTGTTCAGCTCGCCCGGATCTTTCTCCAGGTCGTAGAACTCGTAGACCGGACGCGGCGAAGCGAAATAGCTCGCGGCCATGCCGGCCGCCATCTTGCCGCCGGCGTGGAGGGCCTGCATCGACTGCCACGCCGAACCGCCGGCGCTGTCGACGGGCGAATACGGGATCCACGGCGTGCAGTTGTAGATCGCCTTGAAGCGCTCGCCGCGGACGGCGCGGGAGAGGTCATACCCCCCGCTGGACATGCCGGCCTGCACGGGGGCGCTGCCGTGAGGGCCGCGCTCGGTGAAGACATGGTCGCGGGTCTTGGCGGCGGCGCCCTTCAGGATCGGCAGGAAGCTCACGCCGGTCATGCCCGGGGCCGGTTTCAGGCCGGCGGCGGCGAGCACGGTCGGCCCGACGTCCTCGCCGCTGAGCAGCGCGGAGGAATCGCCGCCGGGGCTGACGACGCCCGGCCAGCGGACGACGAAGGGCACGTTGCAGCCCGGATCGTAGAGCGAGCCCTTGCCATGCGGCAGGGCCTGCCCGTTGTCGCCGGCGAAGATGACCAGGGTGTCCTTCGCGAGTCCGAGGCGGTCCAGGATCGCCAGCACCTTGCCGGTCGTCTCATCGACGCGGTTCACTTCGGCGCAGTAGTCGGCATATTGCTCACGGACGCCCGGCAGGTCGGGGACATGGGCCGGGAGCCTGAGGGACGCCGGATCGGGACGATAGGACGCCGGGGCGTTCCATGCGTGATGCGGGTCGCTGAAATTGACCCAGAGGCAGAAGGGCTTGTCCTGCGGACGTCCCTCGAGGAACGCCGCGGCCTGCTCGACCGCCTGCGGGTCGGAACCGCCCTGGACGACGTCGAAGCGTTCCTTGAAGGTCTTGTAGCCGCCGGCCTCGAGAAACCGGCCCAGCTCGTCGTCGCCCTTGCCGGAGCCGTCGAGGTGGTAGGAACGCCCGACCACGCCGACATAGTAGCCGGCGTCTTTCTTCAGGACTTCGGGGAACGTGAGGACGTCACGAGGCAACGGGGAGGAGAAGCGGGTGATCCGGGCGGCCACGGGCGAGCGGCCGCTGAGGTAGGCGGCGCGCGAAGGTACGCACTGGGGCGCCGAGGTGAAGAACTTCCTGAACTTGATCCCGTCGGCCGCCAGCCTGTCGAGGACGGGCGTGCGCACGTTGGGGTCGCCGTAGCAGCTCAGGTAAGGGTAGCTATGGTCGTCGGACAGGATGAACAGGACATTGGGCTTATCGGCCGCGACCAACGAGGCGACGGAAGCGAGGAGCCAGGAGAGCCAGGGGTGGACTTTCATGGGGAAGGAATAGGCGGCGACCCTGCTGCCCTCAACTTATTTCCCGGCGGGTCCGGCGGACAGCTTGTTCAGCAGCTCGGTGCGTTCGTTGAGGAGGCGCACGACGGCGTCACGCTCCTCGGCCAGCTTACGCAGGCTCTCGTTCTGGGCGCGGATGGTGTCGTTCTGCTTCGCGACCACGGCGTTCTGCCGGCGGATCGATTCGTTCTGCCGGGCGACGGCGGCGCGGAGCGGGGCGATCCCGGCGGCTTCCTGCTTGGCCGAGGACAGCGCGGCGGCGGCGACGGCGAGTTCCTTGCGCACGGCTTCTTCGGCGCGCTTCAGCTCGCCGACGCGCGCGTCGAGGCGGCGGATCTCGGCGGCATAGGTCTCGCCGAGGCGGAGGGCTTCGGCCGACTTGGCGCGCAAATCGCGTTCGGTCACGCGGGCGGACAGGAGCTCGGCGCGGAGCTCGGATTCACGGACCCACTGCGAAGCGCAGAAGAACGAGAGAGCCACGCAGAGGGCGGCGAGGACGAAGGGCCAGCGGGAAGTCATCGGGCGGCGGACTTGACGGTGAAGGCGACTTTCTGGACGCCGGCGCTGCGGACGAAATCAAGGACGTCGATCATACGGCCGTGCGGGGTGTCGGCATCGCCGGCGATGTAGACCGCGACGCCGGCGTTGGCCTTGACGCGAGTGAGCAACGTCTGACGGAGGTCGGGCAAGGTGGCGGCCTGCCGGTCGACGAACACCTGGCCGGCGCGGTCGACGGAGATCGTGACGGCGTCGGGCTTGAGCTCCGACTGGCCGTTCGCGGCGCCTTCGAGGTTCACCGGCATGCAGTGGTTCTTATGCAGCGTCACGCTGACGAGCATGAACGACGCCAGCAGGAAGAACATGATGTCGATCAGCGGGATGATCTCCAGCCGGGCGCGCCGGGGCGGCAACGGGGACGGGATCTTCACGAGGCCCTCCCCTTCTGGATGGCGACCTGCAGGGTCGTCGCGGCCGCCTCGAGGTCGGCCTGCAGGCCGCTCAGGCGGGTCGAGAGCAGGTTGAGCGGGACGAGCGTCACGATGGCGATGCCCAGGCCAGCGGCGGTCGCGATGAGCGCCTCGCCGATGCCGCCGGTGACCTTCGTCACGGCGAGTTCGTCCGTGCCGATCGAAGTGAACGAGCCCATGATGCCGGTCACCGTGCCCAGCAGTCCGAGCAAAGGCGCCAGCGTGACCAAGGTGTCCAAGGCGGTGATGAAACGGGCGGCCTCGCGGAGTTCGGCGGCCGACGCCACCTGGACCGCGCCCTCGAACGAACCCGTGCGATGGGCGAGCCCCGCGCGAAGCACGCGGGCGACGGGGTCCTGGGATTTCGCGACGGCCTGCTCGGCGGCGGACCAGTCGCCGGCTTCCGCGGCGGCGAGGGCGGCGGCGACCGAGGCGGGATCGCGACGTCCGGCGGCGCGCAACCACCAGACGAAGCGTTCGCCCACGACCGCGATGGCGATGAGCGCGGCGAGGAGCAGCGGATACATGATCGGGCCGCCTTTGAGGAAGAGGTCGACCGCGGTGTTGGCGAGAGGGAGGGACATGAGGGTGGTTATTGGAGCTCGAAGACGAGAGGCACGAGGAAGCGACGAGGGGCGCCGGGCGCCCACGTCCATCGTTGGCGGACCCAGTCGACGGCATGCTGGTCGAGGGGCGGATGGCCGCTGGATTCGCGGACCACGACGGAAGAAGGCGAGCCGGAGGCGGCGACGTCGACCAGCACCAGCATCCGTCCCTGGACGCCCTGCTGGCGCGCCCAGCGAGGATACGGAGGTTCCGGGAATTCGCCGGACGTGTCCGGCACGAACCGTTCGGCGGAAGGAGCGGCGGGGACGGCGGAAAGAGGCGCCGGGGCGGCCGGTCGTACCGCGGCCAGGGGCACCAAGGAAGCCATGGCGGCCACCGGCACGGCGGCCGCCGGTTCGAGCAGGGCGACGACTTCCGGCGGCGGCGGGGCGGACGACGGGGCATCCGATTTCGCCGACGGTTGCGAGGCCGGTTGGGCCGGCGGCGTGAAATACTGGATCGGCGCGCCGGGCCCATGGTCATGATGGTCGTCTTCCGGAACGCGTACCGGACCGGCCAGCTCACCGATCACGCAGACCACGACCGCCGCGGTCCCGAGGGCGGCGGCCCAGGAGCAAAGGCGGTCAGGCGAGGCGGTGGAGGCGGCGTGGCTCAAAGGATCAGAAGGTCAGCTTCAATCCGGCTTCGACGCCCCGCCCGGGCAGCGGCAAGGCGTCCTTGATGAAGGACGAGGCGTTGCGCGCCTCGACGTCGAACAGATTCGTGAGCCGGAGCGTGAAACGGGCGGCGGTGCCGGCCACCTTGAAGTCATGCCCGAAACTGGCCCCGACCATGGCGTACCCTGCGGTCGGGGTCTCGTCGTTCGCGACGCGGTTCTGCGCAAGGTGATAGGCGGCGTCGAGTCGCCAGGACCAGCCGGACTGCAAACCGTGCAGGGCCGCACCGATACGGCCGGGCGAGATGCGCGGGAGCGGTTCGGAGGTGTCGCGGTTCGAGGCGCGGACGGTATCGCCGAAGAACTCCAGCCCGCACTTCGCCGTCGGTTCGTCCTGCAGCTGGATGTTCACCTTCGCCTCGGCGCCATAGAAACCGGCCGGCACGGCGACGAAGTCATAACGTGCGAGCTGGTCGGCGCCGGCGGAGTAATCCGGACCGCCGGCGGCGGTGAGGTCGGGCCCGAAGCCGTTCGCCTGCTGGACGATGAACGAGCTGAAGCGGTTGTAGTAGACCGAGAAACTGCCGGAGATCGCGCCGCGCGTCTTCGCGAGCTCGAGTTCGAGTCCGAAGCCCTTCTCCTTGCCCAACGTACGGTCGCCTACTTCGTAGGCGTCGGTGCCCATGTGCGGACCGTCGGCGAAGAGCTCCTGGAAATTCGGAGCGCGCTCGGTGCGGGTCAGGCTGAGCGTGGCCGACCACTGGGCGTCCAGGTCCTTGATCCACGCCAGCGCCAGGCTCGCCGGCGTGAAGGAAGCGGAGGCCGCGCCGGGATTGCTCGCCAGGCCCTCATGCGTCCAGGCGGCGGCGGAGACCTTGGCGGACTCCGCGCGGAAACCGTAGCGCAGGCGCGTGTCGGCCGAGAGCGGCTGGACGAACGAGCCGAAGAGAGCGTCGTTGGCGTTACGCGTGGTCGGCAGGAAGGCCTCGTCGCCGGCGACCGCGAAATCGAAGCGGCCGGACTGGACGCCCACGACGCCTTCGAGGGCGCCGCTCCTCGCCAGCTCGAAATCGACGCGGGCGTCCCATCCTTGGTTGGTGAAGGTGCTGCCCGCGACGCCGCCCGCGAACTCGGAGTGCGCATAGTCGGAGACGCCGAGCTTATAGCTGACGGACTTCAGCGCCGCGGCCGGCGCGCTGACCGAACCCGCCAGGTCCCAACGGCGCTGGCGCAGGCCGATCTCGATGCCCGGCTCGGTGACCCCGTAGGTCGAATCCAGGCCGGAATAAGCAAGCCCGACATAACCGGAGGGACCGACGCGCGAGACGCCGAAGCCCGCGCCCTGGCTGTCGCTCGCCGTATCGGCGATACGGCCCACCGGCGTGGAGAGGTCGGCCGTCGACTTCGTGAAGCCGTCGAGATGGAAGGCGAAGTCACCCGCGCCGCCTTCGGCCAGGGCCGAGAGCGAGCGAAGGCCGTCGGCCGAACCCGCGCGACCGAAGAGCGTGAACGCGCGGGGCAGGCGCTCGACCGGGATACGGTTGTCGATCACGTTCACCACGCCGCCCAGGATGCTCGAGCCGTAGAGCAAGGCCGCGGGGCCGCGAAGCACCTGCACCTCGCGGATCGTCAGCGGGTCGACGCTCACCGCGTGATCGGGACTCGCGCTCGAGGCGTCGAGGCTGCTCGTCCCGTTCTGCGCGATCTTCAGGCGATCGCCTTCCAGCCCGCGGATGACCGGGCGGCCCGAATTGGGACCGAAATAGCTCGAGGCCACGCCGGGGATGTCGGCGAGGACGTCGCCGAGCGTCGAGGCGGCCAGCGACTCCAGCCCGGCGCCGCTGAGCTGCAGGGAGGGCGTCGCCGCGGCGACCTCGGCGCCGATAGCGGAGCCCTTGATCACCACGCTCTTCATTTTCTGCGGACCGGCCCCCTGCGCGGACGCGTTGAGCGTGGCGGCGGCAAGGAGGTAGGCGGAGCGAAGCAGACTCATAAACGGGGGTTTCCTTATTGCAATATACTTGCAAAAAAGAGCCGCAAGCGGAAATCCTCGGGTTGCAGTCCGCCCGTAATTGCACGGACTACTGCCCCACCCCCATGAGCGAGTCCTCCCCCACCCCTGACGCCATCCATTCGGATGCCTTCCTGGCGCGCCTGATGCGCGACCAGCTGAAGCTCTCCATCGCCTGCGCGCTGTGCTTCGTCGTGGCGCTCGTCGCCCTGCCCTTGCTGAACTACTTCCAGCCGGCGTTCATGGCCCAGCGCGTCTTCGGCTTCACGCTCACCTGGCTGATCCTGGGCGTGCTCTTCTTCCCCTTCGTCTGGATCATCTCCTACGTCTTCATCAAGCGCTCCATCGCGCTCGAGGACGCCGAAGCCAAGGCCGCCAAGGACGGCTTGACCCGGTGACATGAACACCCTGCTCGCCGCCGTCGGCATCGACCCCTGGATCGCCTTCTTCTCCCTCGTCACCGTCGTCATCACCGTCGGCATGGGTTTCTGGACCGCCGGCAAGTCCAAGAGCGCCGGCGACTTCTTCGTCGCGGGCCGCTCGGTCTCCGTCGGCTGGAACGCCTCCGCCATCTCGGGCGAATACCTCTCCGCCGCGTCCTTCATGGGCGTCGCCGGCATGGTGATGCTCAACGGCTACGACGCGCTCTGGTATCCCGTCTGCTACGCGTGCGGCTACCTGTTCCTCCTGCTCTTCATCGCCGGGCCGCTGCGCCGCTTCGGCGCCTACACCATCCCGGACTTCGCCGAAGGGCGCTATGACTCGCCGCTGTTCCGCAAGATCGCCGTCTGCTTCGTCCTCTTCATCGGCTTCTTCTACACGATGCCCCAGATGAAGGGCGCCGGCACCACGCTCGCCTACATCTTCCCCGGACTGCACTACTCCGTCGGCGTCATCGTCGTCGGCGCCGTCATCACCCTCAACGTCTCGCTCGGCGGGATGAAGGGCATCACGCTCGTCCAGGCCTTCCAATACTGGCTCAAGGTCTTCGCCATCACCTTGCCGATCTTCGTCCTGGCCGCCATCGTCGGCCATTACCAGCAGCACCTCGCGGCCAACAAGACCGCCCAGGAGGCCGTCGCCGCCGCGCCCGCGGGCATCGAGCGCAAGGCCCTGCCGGCGAAGGCCCCGAAGGACGAGCAGTGGATCGCGCCGTTCGGCAGCCTGACCACCAAGGCCGTCGACACCGCCATCAAGGCCGCCAAGACGCCGGAAGAGAAGGCCGCGCTCGAGGCGAACAAGAAGCCGTACTCCCTCCTGTACACCTATTCGCTCATCATCGCGCTCGTCTGCGGCACCGCCGGCCTGCCCCACATCCTCGTCCGCTTCTACACCAACCCGGACGGCGTCGCCGCCAAGCGCACCACGATGTGGGTGATGATCCTGATCGGCGTCTTCTACGTCTTCCCGCCCGTCTACGGCGTCATCGGCCGGTCGCTCACGCCCGAGCTCTACGACGCCGTCGGCGCCAAGGGCACGGACAAGGTCGTCCTCGAGCTGCCCACGCTGCTCGCCGGACGCGACCACCCGCTCCTCGGCTCCATCCTGTCGGGCATCACCTGCGCCGGCGCCTTCGCGGCGTTCATGTCGACCTTCTCCGGCCTGCTCGTCTCGATGTCCAGCGCCCTCGCCCACGACATCTACGGCCGCATGCTGAAGCCGGACGCCTCGCCCGAGCAGCGACTCAAGGCCTTCAAGTGGGCCGCCGTGATCATCGGCGTCGTCTCCGTCGGCCTGGGCACCCAGGTCGAGAAGCTCAACATCAACTACCTCGTCGGCCAGGCCTTCGCCATCGCGGCGGCCAGCTACTTCCCGTTGCTCTTCATGAGCGTCTGGTGGCGCGGCATGACCATGCGGGGCGCCGCCACGGGCATGCTCGTCGGCGGCCTCCTCGCCCTGGGCGCGATCTCGCTCACCACGCTGTCCGACGTCTACGCGGTGCAGACGCTGGCGGACTTCTGGGTGGCGCACCCGCTCGTGCGCATCCTCTGCGAACAGCCCGCCATCTGGGCCGTGCCGCTGTCGATCCTGCTGATGATCGTGGTCTCGAAGGCCACGGCGGCGACGGTCCCGGCCGATGTCCGCATGAAGATGCTGGTCCTCCACGCCCCCGAAGCCCTCGGCCTGAAGCAGGAATACATCAAGGAACACGAAGGCCTCGGCGGCCACTGAACCGGCTTCCCGGGGCGGATTATTCCCGCTCCGGGAAACTTGAAACTTGGAAGTCCGGCAGGGGGTGTCTTTGCTGGGGGCGTGTCCACCGAACTCACCGAAGACGACTCCCGCGCCTATGGCGTCGTGCAGGCGTTCTCCCTGGTCCTGGCCGGTGGCGCCCTCTACGCGGCGTCGCTCCTGACCTATCGGGGCGGCGAAGTCTTCCTCGGCCTGGTCCAGGACCCTTACGACCGGGTCGTCTGGCTCGGCGTCGGCATGGGCATCCCGGTCGCCCTCTGCGGCGCGGTCATCGCCGCGATGTCCACCCTGAACCGCGGCTGGGACCTCCTCCGCATCGTCGCCACGCTTCTCCTCGTGGGCAACCTCGCCATTCCCGCCGTCTGGGCCGGGCTCTGGCTGCTGCGCTGAGTCATGCCCGGCCCCATCGTCATCGTCACCCGCGGCAGCCCGCTGGCCCTCCAGCAGACGCATGACGCGGCCGCGCGCCTCCAGGCGACGCTGGGACGGCCGACCGAGATCCGTATCCTGACCACGACCGGCGACCGCCAGGCGAGCTGGTCGCTCGAGAAGCAAGGCGGCAAAGGCCTCTTCACCGCCGAGCTCGAGCAGGCCCTCCTCCGCGGCGAAGCCGACCTGGCGATCCACAGCTCGAAGGACCTCCCGACCGAGATGCCCGCGGGCCTCGCGATCGCCGTCTGCCTGCCACGTCAGGACGCGCGGGACGTGCTCGTGCGCCGCCGCGAGATCGCGAGCCCGAAGCTCATCGCCACCGGCAGCCCGCGTCGCCGCGCCCAAGGCGCCCTCGCCTTCCCGCACGCGCAGTGGACCGAGCTGCGCGGCAACGTCGACACCCGCCTGAAGAAACTGGCCAACGGCGACGCCGACGCGTCGTACCTGGCCGCCTCCGGCCTCGACCGCCTCGGCATCAAGGAATGGCCTGGCCTCTCCTTCGAGCCCGTCGCGCTTGAGTCCATGGTGCCCGCCGCCGGCCAGGGCGCCGTCGCCATCCAGTCTCGCTCCGCCGAAGTCGCGCGGTACGTCGCCGCCGGCTGCGCCGCCACGACCTACTCCGTGACCGTCGAGCGCCTGTTCCTCGCCAAGCTCGGCGAAGGCTGCCACACCGCCTTCGCGTGCCACCATGCCGCCGGTCGGGTGCATCTCTTCCGCGCCGACTTCGGTCGCCGCGACTTCGCTTTCCCCGTCGTCGACCTCGCCGCGGCTTCCGCCCTGGCCGATGACATCCTCCGCCAGATCCTGCCCCGCCGAACATGAGCAAACTCCCCCTGCGCGACCGCCTCGTCGTCCTCACCCGTCCCGAAGGACGCGGCGCCGACTGGAAGGCCGCGCTCACCGAAGCCGGCGCGGCGGTCTCCGAACTCCCGCTGCTCGAGATCAAGTTCGAGCCGGATGACACCGTCCTCAGCGAGGTCCTCGACGCCATGGGCGAATACGACTGGCTCGTCTTCACCAGCGCCAACGGCGTGCGGGGCTTCTTCGACCGTTTCTTCGAGCGCTTCACCGACATCCGTTCCGTCGGCGGCGTGCGCTTCGCGTGCCTGGGCCCCGCCACCGAGAAGGCCCTGCGCCAGTACCACCTCGACTCCGACCTCACCGCCACGCAGAACGACGCGCTCTCGCTGGGCCGCGAGCTGATGGCCAAGCACGACGTCGAGAACCAGAAGATCCTCGTCGTCACGGGCAACCTCAACACGCCTGAGCTGCCTCGCCTGCTCGCCGACGGCGCCATGGCGATCGTCGACGTCATCAAGGTCTACGCCACCGAGGAGAAGTCCGTCGCCGAATCGCCCGAGGCCGCGGAGTTCCGCCGACGCGGCGCCGATGTCATCGTCTTCGCCAGCCCCTCCGCCGTGGAATCCTTCCTGCACCAGGCCGCCTCGCTGCGTCCGGACGCCGGCGCGCGCCAACCCAAGGCCGTCGCCATCGGCGCCACCACCGCCGACGCGCTGCGCAAGGCCGGCATCCCGCTCGCCGGCACCGCTTCCGCCCCGACCGCCAAGGCCATCCGCGACGCCGTCGTCGCCGCGCTCGCATGATCGGCGCGGCGCGCATCAAGGTCTGCGGGATCACCCGTGCCGCCGACGCCGCCCTCGCCCTCGCCCACGGCGCCGATTACCTTGGCGTGAACTGCTGGAGCGGCTCGCCGCGCTTCGTGCCTGCCGCGGCCCGCGCCGCCTTGCTGCGCGAGATCCCTCAGGAGAAGCGCGTGGCCGTGACCGTGAATCCGACCATCGCCGAAGCCGCCGCGCTGGTCGCCGAAGGCTTCGCCATCGTCCAGGCCCACTTCGACCCCGCCAAGACCGAGTGCGACCCCAAGGCCCTCTCCGCCGAACTGGGCGCCAAAGCGCTCTGGCTGGCGCCCAAGCTCGCCGACGGCGCCGAATGGCCCGCCGACCTCATCCCGCTCGCCGAGGGCTTCGTACACGACGCGCACGCCAAGGAGGCCTTCGGCGGCACCGGCAAGCGCTCCGACTGGTCCCGCTTCCAGAAACTGGTGCAGAAATACCCGCAGAGCCTTTGGATTCTCGCGGGCGGACTTGGGCCGGAGAACATCGCGGCGGCGGCCAAGGCCGGAGCGACCTTTTTTGACCTGAACAGCGGCGTAGAACTGGCGCCAGGGCTGAAATCTGCCGAAAAACTGGCTGGGGTGTCGGAAGTGCTGCTTAAAAATGACCAATCGTAAGCCCTGCCCCCCTTTCCGGGCACTTGGCACGGGGGATGCATAAGTGGTCTTGCTCAACCGAACGCCTAACCCAACCTAAACACACCACCATGAAGCTCGTCGTCGCCATCATCAAACCCTTCAAACTTGAAGAAGTTAAGGACGCCCTCGCCGAAATCGGCATCGAGGGTATGACCGTAACCGAAGTCAAGGGCTTCGGCCGCCAGAAGGGTCACACGGAGATCTACCGCGGTTCCGAATACACCGTCGATTTCCTCCCCAAGGTGAAGATCGAGGCCGCCGTCGCTGACGAGCAGGTCGAGAAGGCCATCGCCACGATCTCCAAGGCCGCCCAGACCGGCAAGATCGGTGACGGCAAGATCTTCGTGCTCGGCCTCACCGACGTCATCCGCATTCGCACCGGCGAGCGCGGCCCTGCCGCCATCTAAGTCCCCCGGTTCGGAGCAAGCAGAAGGGCGTCCCTCGGGACGCCCTTTTCTTTGGCTTATTTCGCGGCGGCCTTGGCCGCGGCCTTCGCCGCGTCGCGCTTGGCCAGCATCCCGGGCGAGTTCCACTTGATGACGTGGTAGGTCGCCTGCCCTTCGCCGGCGTTGCGGATCGCGTGGTCGATGTTGGCCGCCTGGAAGATGACGGAGCCCGGGCCGAGCTTGACCCAGTCGCCGGCGACCAGGGCTTCGACGGTGCCCTCCTTGACGATGAGCAGTTCCTCGTCGGCGTGCTGATGAGGCGGGTGCGGAGCCTGGCCGGGATTCAGGGTCGTGATGTGCATCTCGAGCTCGTCGAGGGTCGCGGTGGGCGCCTGGCAGACCTTGCGGTAGGCGCCGATCTTCGTCGGCTTCACGACCAGCTTCTCCCAGTCGAAGGCCATCGAGCCCATCACGGGCTTGGGCGCGTCGCCGGCGGCGGCCAGCCGGTCCGGGCCGATGAAGCCGAAGAGACCGAGGCAGACGGAGGCGGTCAGGGCGGCGACGACGAGGTCGCGACGGGTCGGGGTGATCATGGAGCTTTTCTAGGAAGTCCCCCGAGGGGAGTAAAGAGCCCATCCAGACGCCTTGCCCTCGGGCCGACCCCGGGCCTAATCTGCCGCATGCTTCGCCCCGCGCACCGATGGACGGCCGCCCTGCTCGCCTGCGCCTGCCTGCTCGCCGGCTGCGGCGACGGCCGGACCACGGCCGAGAAGAAGGCCGCCGAAGGCTACCTGATCATCAACAACATGGCCGAGCCGTCCGGCCTCGATCCGCAGACGATCACCGGCCTGAGCGAAAGCCACATCATCGCCGCCCTGTTCGAAGGACTGGTCGGCTACGATCCCAAGGACCTGCACCCCGTGCCCGCCGTCGCCGAAAGCTGGACGATGTCGAAGGACGGCAAGACCTGGACCTTCCGGCTGCGCGCCGATGCCCGCTGGTCGAACGGCGACCCGGTGACGTCGGGCGACTTCCTCTTCAGCTACGAGCGCATCCTCGCGCCGAGCTTCGGCGCCGAGTACGCCTCCATGTTGCACGGCATCCGCGGCGCCAAGGATTTCAACGCCGGCAAATCCAAGGATTTCAGGACCGTCGGCGTGCGCGCACCGGACGCGCGCACGCTCGTCATCGAGCTCACGGATCCCATCCCTTATTTCCTGCAGCTCCTCTGCCACCACAGCTGGATCCCCGTGCACCCCGGCACGATCCTCAAGCACGGCAAGATGGATTCGCTCAACACGCTGTGGACCCGCCCGGGCGCCATGGTCTGCAACGGACCGTTCACGCTGGAGAAGTGGGAGGTCGCCCGCCGCGTGGTCGTCCGCAAGAACCCGCGCTACTGGAACGCCCAGGAGGTCGCGCTCAACGCCGTCGAATTCCGCGCGATCTCCGACCTCTTCGCCGAGGAGCGCGCGTTCCGCGGCGGCGAGCTCCACATCACCGGCGCCGTGCCGCCGTACAAGGTCGCGAAGCTCCGCGAGCAGAAGGCCCCGCAGCTGCGTCTCGACCCGTTCTTCTCGACCGCCTTCGTCTGGGTCAACTGCGACATCAAGGGCGCCAAGCCCGCCGATGTCGCCGCCCGCAAGGCGCTGCAGGATCCGCGCGTGCGCCGCGCGCTCGGCATGGCGATCGACCGCGACCTCATCGCCGAGAAAGTCCTGCGCGCCGGCGAGTCGCCCGCCCTGCACTTCACCCCGCCGGGCACGGGCGGCTTCCAGCCGACCACCCTTTGGAAGCAGGACGCGGCCGAGGCGCGCCGGCTGCTGGCCGAAGCCGGCTACCCGGGAGGCAAAGGCCTGCCGAAGTTCGACTACCTCTACGCGACCTCCGAAGGCCAGCAGATGACCGCGCAGGCCTACCAGGAGATGTGGCGGCGCGAACTCGGCGTCGAGGTCGAGCTCCGCAACCTCGAGTGGAAGGTCTACCTGTCCGCGATGCGCAAAGGCGAATTCCACCTCTGCCGCGGCGCCTGGGTCGGCGACTACAACGACCCGAACACCTTCCTCGAGATGCTGATCTCCGGCAACGAGCTCAACCAGGCGAACTGGAGCGACGCCGAGTACGACCGCCTGCTCGGGCTGGCCGCCAAGGAGACCGACGCGACGAGACGCTTCGGCTATTTCCAGCTGGCCGAAGCCCGGCTGGTCAGCCAGGCCCCGGTGCTGCCCGTCGTCTTCAACAAGAACAAGTTCCTCATCCGTCCCGAGGTGCAGGGCTGGTACCCCACCTTGCTGGACCAGCACCCGCTGTCCGCCGTGCGCCTCGTCCCGGCGAAAGGGGATTGAACGGCCCGGCCGGCGGGCCTAAGGTCGTCCCATGCGCTCCCTCGCCCTCACCCTGCTCGCCACCTTCGTCGCCGTCACCGGCCTCGCCCAAGCCGAGCCCGGCCGGACCGCCGCCGGCGAGGACAAGTCCTTCGCCAAGCTGCGCGGCATCACGGTGTTCTTCATCGACGTCTCTTCGTCGGAAAACCGCCCCGAGGACGGGGACCTGCGCACCGAGATCCGCGACGCGATGGAGCTCGAGATGCGTCGCGCCAACATCGTGCCCAAGTCCGTCGACGGGCTGCCCCCCGAGGCCACCACGCCCCTGCTGACCATCGAGGTCCGCCTCGACCGCGGCCTCGGCCGCTACAACGCCGACGTCATCCTCTCCGTGCGCGACAACGCGACGATCACGCGCAACAAGGAAGCCGTCCTCGCCCAGTCGTACGCGCAGTCCAAGCGCGCGATGGGGACCTCGGAGACGACCTTGAACCGCGAGATCAAGGCCCGCAGCCGGGAACTGGTGCAGGAACTGCTGGCCGGCATCAAGACCCTGAAGTAAGGCCGCCGGCCCGCCCCCTTTGGAGCTGCTCAAGAAGATGCGGGGCGACGGGGCGAGCCCTCCGCCGCGCGCTGCCCTTTCCGCGATCGTCGCGACCGTGATCGCGACGATCGTCGTCATCGGCGGGCTGACCACCCTGTCGAACGAATCAGGCGTCCTCCTGTTGCTCGGCTCCTTCGCGGCGAGCGCCCTCATCGTGTTCGCCTACCCGGATTCGCCCTTCGCCCAGCCGCGCAACGTGCTCCTCGGGCACCTGATCGGCAGCGCCTGCGGCCTGGCCGGAGAACAACTGCTCGGGGCGCATGGCTGGACCGCGGCGGTCGCCGTCGGGGCGGCCATCGGCCTGATGAAACTGACCCGCGCGGTCCACCCGCCCGCCTGCTCCAACCCGCTCATCATCTTCTCCCTCAACCAGGCCGGCTGGACGTTCCTGCTGTTCCCCACGCTGGCGGGCGCGTCCTTGATCGTCCTCGTCGCCCTCTTCTATCACAACTTGCGCCGCGAGGCCCGCTGGCCCAAGTATTGGCACTGAACCTATGTCCTCCGTCGAAGCCCGCCTGACCGAACTCGGCCACACCCTGCCGACCCCGCCCGCCGCCGCCGGCGCCTACGTGCCCGCCGTGCGCACGGGCAACCTGCTCTATCTCGCCGGCACGCTGCCGATGAAGGACGGCAAGGTCGCCTCGCTGGGCAAGGTCGGCCGCGAGGTCGACCTCGTCCAGGCCGCCGAAGCCGCCAAGCTCTGCGCCCTCAACGCCCTGGCCAACGCCAAGGCCGCCCTCGGCTCGCTCGACCGCGTCAGCCGCGTCGTGATGGTCAACGGCTTCGTCAACGGCGTGGACGGCTTCAGCGACAGCCCCAAGGTGCTCAACGGCGCCTCGGAGTTCCTGCTGCAGGTCTTCGGCGACGCGGGCAAGCACGCGCGCGCGGCGGTCTCCGTGAACGGCCTCCCGCTCGGCGTCTCCGTCGAGGTCCAGATGGTGCTCGAGATCCGCGACTGAAGGCCTTCAGCCTTCGTTCGCGCTGATCTTGGTGAAATCGATCTTGAAGGCCTTGCCGGCGGGCGGCTTCCCGCAGTTGCCGATCATGCCGCAGGCCCGCTTGACGAGCTCGGCCATGCGCGCGTCGGCCGGCCGGGTGAGCCAGGCCGAGAAACTGGCGAAGCCGGAGGCGTCGATGGCGACGGTGACGCCGCACGAGCCGGCGGCGCCGATCGAGGCGCCTTCGGCCGCGAGCAGCTCGTTCCACGCGGTCCGGAGCCGGGCCTGGACCTCGCCCGCGTACAGGGCCTGCTCGGAAGCCGACCCGCCTTCGCCGCCGTTGTCGCCGCTGCCGTAGCTGCGTCCCTTCTTGACCGAAACCCCGCCGATGCCGCCCACCTTGGCGCCCGTGCCGGCCTTGCCCCCGCTGCGTTTGTTGAACTCCTCGAGCGTCATCTTCTTGGGGCCGCTGCCGGTGGTCCCGCTCTTGGCCGATGACTTGGCCATCGTCTTCGCCGCGTTGGGCGAAGGCTGGGCGGCCTGCTCGGCCTGCTCGCGTTCCCGGAGGATCTTCTCCACGTCGAGCTTCTTCAGATGGATCCGGGCCACGCCGCTGCTCGACCCGGTCTCGGAACCGCGGGCGACGCCCGCCGCCTTGCCCACCTCGCCGGGTCGCTTGCCCGGGATGCCGTTCAGCTCGACGAGCAGAGGGTCTTCGGGCTGGACGGTCGCGCCGTCTTGGCGCGCGGCGTACCACGAGAAGCCCACGATCGCCCCCAGGATGCCGAGGTGCACCGCCAGGGAACCGAGCCAGCCTTTGCCGACGTTGGACATCTCAGCGCGTCTCGGTGTCGAGCCCGGCCTTCGTCAGGCCCTTCGCGCGGGCGGCGGAAAGGACGTCGATGATCTTCTGATAGGACAGCACGCCGTCGCCGCGGATGCGCACGACCGGCTGGTCCGCCTCGGGCAACGCCGCGATGGCGGCGAACTCGGCCTCGAGCTGGGCGAACGTCACCGGGCGGGCGCCGATGGCGTAGCCGCCGTTGCGGTCGATGCTCACGATGCGGTACTGCACCTTGGTATCGGCCGACCTGCCGGCCCCTTTGTCGGCCTTCGGCAGATTGACCGCGGTCGTCTGCTCGAGCACCGGCGTCGCGATCATGAAGATGATCAGCAGGACGAAGCAGAGGTCGAGCATCGGCGTCACGTTCAGCTCGTTCATCACGTGGAGCCGGTTGGGTCTGGAGAAGGAGCGGGCCATCGCGGGCTTACTGGGCGTCTTCCCAGCCGGGCAAGGCCGCGGGCGGCTCGGCGGCGGGGGCCGGGACGGCGGCGGAGGCGGCGGGGGCCGGAGCCGCGGCGCGGAGGAGGCGCTCGCGTTCCTGCGCGGCCTCGAAGTTGCGGCGGGCTTCGCCTTCGAGCTCGAGCTCGACGCGGTCGGCGAGCGAGCTCGCGAAGTTCTCGAGCTCGGTCGTCATGATCTTCACCTGGGTGAGCAGGTAGTTGTAACCGAAGGTGGCGGGGATCGCGACGAGCAGGCCGAGCGTCGTGGTCACGAGCGCGCCGCAGACGCCGGGCGCGAGCTGCGCGATGCTGGCCTTCTCGGTGAGCGCGCCGAAGGTGACCATCACGCCCCAGACGGTGCCGAGGAGGCCGAGGAACGGCCCGCCCGAGACGAGCGAGCTGAGGAGCACCATCTTGTCCTCGTACTTCACCATCGTGCGGGCGACGCCGCGCTGCACCGCGTTCTCCACGTGGCCCATGCAGAGCGTGACGTCGGACTGGCGGACGAGCCGGCCCTTGTGACGCTGGACGGCGGACACCGCTTCGGCGACGAGGAACTCGTACGGCCCGAGGTTGGAGCCGCGCGGGAAATTGAGGGCGACCACGGAGGCCTCGTCGCGCAGACGGCGTTCGAAGGCGTGGTTGCGACGGCGGAGCTCCTGCACGTCGGACCACTTGCCGATCATCGCGCCCCAGCCGATGAAGGAGCAGATCAGCAGGACCACGGCGACGGCCATGCCGGCGGAGTCCATCTGCTTGAAATACCAGAGCGCGCCTTTCTCGGCGTCGGCCAGCACGAGCATGAGAACAGGAGAAAGCATCGGTTTCATAGGCAATCCGCCGTCGGCATGGCTTCAACCTGAAAAGGTTCGTCGTCGCACTTGAATCGGGAGCCGTTCGTGTGCACTGTGACAGGGCTTGATTCCTCGTCCGCCATCCTGCCAGGGCTGCGTCCAGAACGCCGCCGTCTATTTCACCCTCGTCGCCGGGGGCAAGGCCGAGACCTATGCCTGCTGCCAAGGCTGCCCCTCCCTGCTCTCGGATGCCATCCTGCCCTCCCTGGCCTTGGGCCTCAAGCTGACCGTCCCGACGCCGATCGGACGGGGCAAGTGCCCCACCTGCGGCTTCCGGTGGGCCGACTTCGACCGGATCCACCGCCTGGGCTGCCCGACCTGCTATGAAGCCCATGCGCCCCAGGCGTTGGCCACCATCGCCCGGATCCAACCCGGCCTGGAGCACCACGGCCGGCGCCCGTTCGACGCGGCCGCCGACCGGGAAGCCCGGCTGACCAAGGCCCGTTCGCTGCTGAAAGCGGCGCTCAAGGAAGAGGATTACGAGACCGCCGCCGTCCTCCGGGACCAGATCGCCGAACTCGAGGCCGGCCAGCCCGAAGCCCGGTCGTGACCTTAGGATGAAGCCCTTAGCCCTGCTGACCAACGACGACGGCATCAACGCCGCCTTCCTCCACGCCCTGGTCGCCGCCTGCGAGGCCGAGGGCTTCGACGTCGTCGTCGCCGCCCCCTCGGGCGAACGCAGCTGGATCGGCCGGGCGTTCAGCCGTCACCGGGAAGTCGCCGTCGCGGAGTACCCGCGCCTCGGCCGGCAAGCCTGGTCGATCGACGGCACCCCGTCCGACTGCGTGAACATCGCGCTCGGCCACCTGCTGCCCGCCCGGCCCGACGTGGTGCTCTCGGGCATCAACATCGGCTTCAACGCCACCATGCCCCTCTGCCTGAGCTCCGGTACCCTCGCCGGGGCGACCGAAGGCACCGCCTGGGGGCTGCCGGCCGTGGCCTGCTCCCTCGACCTCGAGCAATCGATCTTCGAACAGGTGCACCGGAACTCGTCCGTCTGCCCGCCGGCCCTCCGCCCGCCGCTCGAGGCCGCCTGCCGCCATGCGGCCCGCTTCGCCAAGGGACTCGTCGGCCAGCCCTGCCGCGGCCTGCACGTGCATAGCCTGAACTACCCCGCGACCGTGACCGATGGCACCGCGATGGAGCGCACCACGCCGGCCTTGGTCCGCCACGGTTCCCTCTTCCGACGCTCGGCCTCAGGCTTCGCCTTCGCCTGGAACGACGGCGAGCGACTCACCGTCGACGAACAAACAGACCTCGCCGTGTTGGAGCGAGGCCTGATCAGCCATACGGTCTTCGACTTCGGCGGCACCGCGCCGCTCTGAGCGCGCTCAGTGCGTGTGGCCGTGATCGTGGCCGTCGCCATGATCATGATCGTGGTCATGGTCATGATGACCTTCGCCGGCGAAAAGCACCGGAAGGAGGAGCACCAGCCCGGCGATGAAGGCCGGGGCGTAGGCGTTGCGCAGTCCATGGGCCGCCAGGAAGGGGTAGAAGGCCACGTAGCCGGCGAACGCCCAGGCGCCGAGGTGGTTCGTGAAGAGCCAAAGGCCCTTCAGGCCGCCGTCATTGGCGCGGCGCTGGACATAGACGGAGAGGAAGCCGGAGAAGAAGACCGCGGAAAGGATCAGGAGGAAGACCGCGAACGGCGCCCAACCTTCGACGGCGTGGTGGTGGATCTCATCGGCCTGCTTCTTGAAGTCGGCGGCGACGGCGGCTTCGGCCTGGGCGACGGCGGCCTTTTCGTCGAAGGCCTTGCCCTTCGCGGCGGTCTTGGCCTTGGCCACGGCCTTGTCCACGAGGGCGGCCTTGGCGACGGCTTCCTTGGCGTGGGCCTCGGACTCCGGGAGCGTGTGGCTCATGTAATGGTAGGCGGCGACGGAGATGCCGTAGAAGACGGCGCCGAGGACGACGGTGTTGATGGCCAGGCCGAGGCGGCCGAGGGGCTTGGTAAGATCCAGCGAGAAGCTCATGGTGCGAAGCCGCAACCTAGGTCGCCCGCCCTTTCCTTCAATTCCAAACTTGGAAACCGGCCCGTTAACCGCCTCATAAGGGTCGCGCATGGCCCGACTCCTTCCTGAAACCGTCCTTTTCGACCTCGACGGCACCTTGGTCGACAACTTCGAGGCCATCCATCGCTGTTACGACGACGTGATGGGCATGATGGGCCTGCCGGGCGTGACCCTCGAACAGATCCGGCGCGCCGTCGGCGGCTCGGTCAACGTCACGGTCGTCAAGCTCGCCGGCGAAGCCAACGCCCCCACCGCCACCCGCCTCTTCCGCGAACACTTCCCCTCCGTGATGTACCACGGCCTGCGCGCCTACCCGGGTTGCCGCGAGATCCTCGTCGGCCTGAAGGCCAAGGGCGTCCGGGTCGCGGTCTACACCAACAAGGACGACGCCAACTCGAAGAAGATCATGGAACACCTCGGGCTCGCCGACACCGTCGACGCGGTCTTCGGGACCAACGTCCACCCCTGGCGCAAGCCGCAGGCGGAGTTCACCCATTTCGTCCTCTCCGCGCTCAAGGCCGACCCGCTCCGGACGGTCATGGTCGGGGATTCGCCGTTCGACATCGCGACGGCCCGCAACGGCAAGCTGGCCGGGATCCATTGCGTGACCACCGGCAGCCACACCGCCGAGGAGCTCGCCCCCTACGCCCCGGACACCGTCCACGCGGGCCTGCCCGAACTGGGCCGGGCGCTCTTCGGCCTGGGCTGATTTTCGTTTCGCCCCCGCCCCGCGGGGGTGATTGGCTACCCGCATGTCGCCGCCACGCGAACCGCCGCGCGGACCCGAAACCACCCTTTCGGGCGTGGTCGAGCGCATCCTGTGGCTCGACGAGGAGACGCACTTCACGATCGCGGAGCTCGCCCCCGAAGCCGGCGAGAAGGTCATCATCCTCGGCAACATGACCGGGCTGCAGTGCGGCGAGACCGTCGACGTCAGCGGCCACTGGGAACGCCACCCGTCGCACGGCCCGCAGCTGCGCGTGCGCACCTTCAGCTCGCGCCTCCCTTCCTCCGTCCACGGCATCCGCAAATACCTCGGCAGCGGCCTCATCAAGGGCATCGGCAAGACCTACGCCGACAAGATCGTCGCCAGGTTCGGCGTCCGCACCTTCGACATCATCTCCAACCAATCAGGCCGCCTGCGCGAAGTCGACGGCATCGGCCCCGGCCGCGCGAAGGCCATCAAGGCCGCCTGGGACGACCAGAAAGCCCTGCGCGAGGTCATGGTCTTCCTGCAGACCTACGGCGTGACCAACGCGCTCTGCGTGCGCATCGTGAAGGCCTACGGCCAGGACGCCAAGAAAGTCCTCACCACCGAGCCGTATCGCGTCTGCCGCGAAGTCGAGGGCGTCGGCTTCAAGACCGCCGACAAGATCGCGCGCAACCTGGGCCTGCCCACCGCCGGCCCGCAGCGCGTCGACGCCGGCATCCTGCACACGCTCGAGGAGCTCGAAGGCGAAGGCCACAGCGCGTTCCCCGACGAGGGGCTGCTCGAGAAGGCCACCGAGCTGCTCGAGGTCGACAAGACCATCGTCCACGACCGCCTCCGCAAGCTGATGGAAGAAAAGGCCGTCGGCGTGCTTTCCGCGCGCGGCGTCCGCCTCGTGCAGCTCCGCCCGCAGGAGAGCGCCGAGAAGTCCATCGCCGCCTCCGTCCAGCGCTTCCTCGCCACGCCGTCGGGGCTGCCGACCATCGTGGCCGACAAGGCCGTCGAATGGGCCCAGACCCGCGCCGGCTTCGCCTTCTCGCCCGCCCAGTCGGCCGGCGTGCTCATGGCGCTGCGGAACAAGGTGACCGTCCTCACCGGCGGCCCCGGCACCGGCAAGACGACCATCCTCAAGGCCCTCTGCGACATCCTCGGCGCCAAGCGCGTGCGCATGGCCCTCGGCGCGCCGACCGGCCGCGCGGCGAAGCGCATGACCGAGGCCACCCGCGTCCAGGCCTCGACGATCCATCGCCTGCTGAAGTTCGACCCGGCCGAAGGCGGTTTCACCGCCAACGCCGAGAACCCGCTCGCGACGGACTTCGTGATCGTCGACGAATCGTCGATGCTGGACACCAAGCTCGCGGCGGCGCTGCTGCGCGCCGTCCCCGGCACGGCGCACCTCCTGCTCGTCGGCGACGTCAACCAGCTGCCGTCCGTCGGCGCCGGCAACGTGCTCGGCGACCTCATCGACTCCGGCGCGGCCGCGGTCACGCGCCTCGACACGGTCTTCCGCCAAGGCGCCCGCAGCGGCATCGTCACGGTCGCCCACGGCATCCTGCACGCCGACACCACGCCGCCCACGCCGGTCGAGGATCCGGCGAAGCTCGACTTCGCGCAGGACATCCACTTCGTGCGCGTCGACGACCCGGAAGCCTGCGTGGCGATGGTCACGAAGCTCTGCTGCGAGGTCCTCCCGAAGGCCCTGCGCCTCGACCCGCTGCGCGACATCCAGGTGCTCGCGCCGATGCACAAGGGCACGGGCGGCATCCAGGCCTTCAACCAGGCGTTGCAAGGGCGGCTGCGCGGCGCCGACGCCCGACCCGGCCGCATCCAGCCGGGCGACAAGGTCATCCAGACCCGCAACAACTACGACAAGAACGTCTTCAACGGCGACTTCGGGGTGGTGCTCGGCCAGGACGAGGAAGGCACGCTGCTGATCGATTTCGACGGCGCGCGCGTGGAGCTCGAGCGCGGCGAACAAGGCGACCTGCACCTGGCCTACGCGGTCAGCATCCACAAGTCCCAGGGCTCGGAGTTCCCCGCCGTCGTCGTCCCCCTGCTCCGCCAGCACAGCATCATGCTCGCGCGCAACCTCGTCTACACCGCCGTCACGCGCGGCCGCAGGCAGGTCATCCTGGTCGGCGACCCGACGGCCTACGCCATGGCCGTGCGCAACGCCTCGGATTCGCGCCGCATCACCGGCCTGCTCCCCCGCCTCCGCGGCGACGAGTGATCAGAGCCGGACCCGCATCGTCCCGCGCGTCACGCCCAGCTGGTTCAGGACCTTGAGGTCGTTCCAGAGGGCGGTGCCGTCGATCTCGCCCTTAAGGAGGGCCTGATACTTCTCGAGCGTGCGCGTGACGGTGGAAGCGTCCTCGTCGACGAACTCGACGCGGAAGCGGCGGACGCCGAGGGCCAGCAGCTGGGTGACGTATTCGGCGCCGGTCTGGGCCCGCGAGTTGAAGAGCGTGTTCCGGCAGCCGGCGTCGGCCTTGAGGATATGCTCGGCGCCGACGCGGTCGCGCAGCTTGACGCGGTGCTTCTCGCACGGACGGCCGCAGTCGCGGTAATCCTTGCCCTTGGAGAGGAACGTGCAGAACACGCAGTGCTCCATGTGGAACATCGGCATGTGCTGGTGGATCGTGACCTCGAACCACTCCGCCGGCGCGGACTGGAACAGGGCCGTGACCTGCTCGGAGTTGAGGTCGTAGGAGACCGTGAGACCCTCGAGGGCATGCTCGCGCATGAGCCATTCGGCGGTGAGGCCGTTCGCGACGTTGAGGGAGAAATCGGCGCGGAGACGCTTGCCCTTGAAGGCGCGGAGGTCCTCGTGGTTACGGACGAGGTAGCCGTCGGCCTCGCAGGAGAGGACGATCTCGCTGATGCGCTCCTCGCCCTGCTTATGGATGCGCGGGCCCATGGCCCAGAATTCGACCTTGCGGCCGGCTTCCTGCTCGTAGGCCCGGACGCGGGCGACGGCGGCGCGGAACTTCTTGGGGTCCTCGTATTCGGCGTAGAGGACGCGGGCGCCGCTGGCGAGGGCGGGCTCCAGCTGCTCGGGTTCGCGGATGACGACGACGATCTCGGCTTCGCCGGGACGCTTGGGCTCGAAGGGCGCGACCTTGGTGGCCTCTTCTTCGTAGGGCAGGAGCGTCCAGCGGAGCGGCTGGCTGCGGAGCTTGGCGACCTGTTCGGCGAGGTCGCGGCGGAGGCGGTTCAGCTCGCTGACGGGGACGATCAGGGCGCCTTCGAGGTCGGCCTGCAGCTCGCCCATCTCGAAACCCGTGTCGCCCAGGCGGCCGAGCTGGTCGCGGAGCGTGGTGACGTCCATCGGACGCTTCTCGGCCGCGGCGCAGGGCATCGCGGTCTCGCCGGCGACGACATGGCCTTCGCCGTCGTTGAACTCGACGCGCAAGGGCTGGCCGAGCCGGCCGATGACCTTGGCGTGCAGCGGGCGGCGGTAGTTGGCCTTCTCGCGGTCCCAGGAGTCATGGAGACGCTTGTCGAGTTCCTGGTCCTTGGTCTTCCAGAGGATGGCGCCGGGCTTCACCTGCGACCAGTCCACGTCCTCTCGGCCGAAACGGATGAACGTCAGGCCGCCGCGGGCGGGCTCGAGACCGTGGACGAAGCCGCCCTGCTCGCGTTCGGCCGGCTTGCCTTGGTCGAAGACCACGCCGTCGCCGGGCTTGAGCGGGCCCTCGAGACGCATCGTCACGCCGTTCGTGGCGACGTCGACGACCGTGCCGAGGTAGGCGCCGCGTTTCTTCCCGAAACGCGCGTGGACGAGCCGCTGGTTGTCGATGCCGCGGAGCCAGCCGGTGTGCAGGCCGCGGGAGAAAGTCATCTGCATCGCGTAATCCTCCTCCTGACGGACCTGGAGCGCCGCCCGGTCGGCGTCCGTGCCTTTCGTGAACGCCTCCCAGGATGCGTCGACCGCGCGGCGGTACGCCTTCGTGATGGCGGCGACGTATTCGGGGGACTTCAGGCGGCCTTCGATCTTCAGCGAGCGGATGCCGGCGCGGATGAGGTCGGGCACGACCTCGATGCCCGCGAGGTCCTGCGGGGAGAGCAGGTAGGCCTTGTCGCCGAGGTCGCGGACCGCGCCGTCGACGACGAGTTCATAAGGCAGGCGGCAGGCTTGGGCGCATTCGCCGCGGTTGGCCGAACGGCCGCCGAGGGATTCGCTCGTCAGGCACTGGCCGGAGTAGGCGACGCAGAGGGCGCCGTGGACGAAGACCTCGAGGTCGAGCGGGGCGCCCTGGGCGGCCTGGGCGGCCTGCAGCTTCTGCATCTCCGGGATCGAGACCTCGCGACCCAGGACGGCGAGCGAAGCGCCGAGGCCGCGGGCGTAATCGACGCCGGCGGCGCTCGTGACGGTCATCTGCGTCGAGGCGTGGATCGGGAAGTCGGGCGAGATCCGCCGGATCAGGCGGCAGATGCCCGGATCCTGGACGATCGCGGCGTCCACGCCGGCGGCGATGATCGAACGGAGCGTGCGGGCGGCTTCGGCCAGTTCGTCCGGGAAGATCAGGGTGTTGAAGGTCACGTAGCCCTTCACCCCGCGGCCATGGAGATAGGCCATCAGTTCGGGGAGGTCGGCCTCCTCGAAGTTCTTGGCCCGGACGCGGGCGTTGAAGCGGCCCACGCCGAAGAAGATGGCGTCCGCGCCGTTCTCGACCGCGGCGCGGGCGCAATCCCACTCCCCGGCCGGGGCGAGGACTTCCGGCTTGCGGAGGGGAGCGATGAGGCTGGTGGCGGACACGAGGACAGGAAGGCACAGTCCGCCCTTCCCTGCAAAGAGCAATTAAGGCCCCGGCAGGCCCGGCGGCGCTTCCGGGATTGCCCCGGGGCGGCCTGCCCGCCCTAATCGAACCCATGTCCGACAAGCTCGAAGAAATCTTCCAGATGCAGCAGGCGCTCAACAAGCGCATCGGCGTCGAAACCGCCGGCATGACCGAGGAGGAAAAGATCAAGTGGGTCCTGAACTACCTCCGCGCCATGCAGCAGGAGATGGCCGAGCTGACCGACTCCGTGCCCTGGAAGTGGTGGGCCAAGTACCAGAAGTTCGACGAACAGAACGCGAAGGTCGAAGTCATCGACCTCTTCCACTTCCTCATCTCCATCGCCCAGGTCCTCGGCATGTCCGCGGACGACGTCTACCAGGCCTACCTGAAGAAGAACGCCGTGAACCACCAGCGTCAGGACTCCGGCTACGTCAAGAAGGACGAGAACGACTCCCGCCACATCTGAGCCCACCCCCCATGCGTCACCCCATCGCCCGCCGCGCCGGCTTCACCCTGATCGAGCTCCTGGTCGTCATCGGCATCATCGGCCTGCTCTCCGCGATCACCTTCGGCCTCTTCCGCGCCGCCAACAACAGCCGCAACAAGTCCAAGTCGCGCGGCGACATCCAGGCCATCGCCCTGGCCTGCCAGAGCTACCGCAAGACCTACGGGGACTTCCCTTCCTGCGCGACCGGCACCGACGACCGCTTCCGCCGCGACCTGCTCGACCAGCTGATCGGCCGGCGCCTCATCCGGACCACGACGCCGGGCGGACTGCCCGTGCTGCTCAACTACGACGACGCCTCCCTCCCGACCGGCAGCGGCGGCCGCCAGATGCGCAGCTTCCTCGCCATGGGCGAGATCACCACGAACGACGACAGCAAGCTGACCGACCCGAACGACTGGCGCGGCGGTTCCACCGCGGCGTGTCGTGAATTCGTCGACGCCTGGGGCAATCCCTACGACTATCGTTATCGCGTCCTGACCGCCGGCAAGTTCGGCGACTGGAAGTCGCCTAACTTCCTCTTCGTCTGCGCGTCCGCCAAGTACATCGCGGCGCCCAACGAGGGCGATATGCTCGACCAGGGCGAGTATTGGGATCCCGCCAGCGCCGGCGGCACCACCATGCTGCGTTCCGGCATCGTCCCGGCGACCTACTTCGACGAGACGGGCGGCGACGCCGGCCCGTTCCGCGCGGACAACCTCGTCAACTGGGCGAACTAGGCGGCGGGCTTCAGCCAGCGGGCCAGCGCGGCGGCGAGCAGCCAGGCGAGCGCGGCGGTCGCCAGCGTGTGCGAAAGGAAATGTTCGCCGCGGGCGACCTGATAGAGACCCATCGCCCCCCCATAGAGGCATCCGATCAGGATGCCGCGCCGGCGGGCGGCGGAGGCGTCCCAGGCGAAGGCCAGGGACAGCAAGGCGAAGCCGCCGCTGGCATGGCCGGCGGGAAAAGCGTGGCTTGGGTAATGCGGCGGCTTGGGGTCGAACAGGAGCAGGTGCTCCCAGGCGTTCGGCGGGAGGGCTCCGTACATCGCGAGATCCCGCGGGGTGGCCATCTGGGTCACGTCGCGTAGCTGCGTGCACGCGAGGGAGATCGCCGCCATCGACACGAAGAGATAGGTCGCGCGGCGACGTCCGAGCCATGCCGGCGAACGGGAAGGAAACGCGATGGCCCAGAGCAGCCCCAGCGCGAAAAAGTAGAGCCCGACCTTGGGGCCGGTGTAGGCGAGCCGATGGAACCAGCCGGCGTCCTTCGGGATCAGCCAGTCACGCCCGTCCCAGAACCAGGACTGGACCATGAGGTCGAGCCATTCGCCGCCGGTCCCATGGAAGCCGAAGAAGCCGACGACCGCCGCCAGGGCGAGCGCGGGCCGGACCAGGGACGGACGGCTAGCGGGCGGGATTCCGGAGTCCGCCATGGTTGAAGAGGTCATCGGTGCCCTGATAGTGAATGATCGCCTCGCCCACCGCCGCGGCGTCCGGAGAGGCCACCGGCGTCAGCGCGCCCGTCGCGAGGTCGGCCTGGTACTGCACGGCCTGTCGCACGGGCTTCAGCACCGTGAGCAGGCCGTCCGGACGCAGCATGGCGACCTTCTGGTAATTGCTGATGAACGCGCGGGGCCGGTAAGTCGGCGCCAGCGCGTCGGTACCGACGAAGCGCGAGAGATATTCCACGCCCAGCAGGCCGAGGACCGTGGGGGCGGTGTCGATCTGGCTCATCATCGTGTCGAACTTCCGGGGAGCGATGTTGCCCGGGGACCAGATGAACAACGGGATCTCGTACTTGCGGATCTCGAGCTCGCGCTTGCCGGCGACGGAAGCGCAGTGGTCGGCCACGATCACGAAGACGGTGTCCTTGAACCAAGGCTTGGCCTGCGCGGCCTTGAGGAAGGCGCCGATCGCGTAGTCGGTGTAGGCCACCCCGCCCTCGCGGTCGACGAGCTTCGGGTCGATCTTGCCCGCGGGCCAGGTATAGGGGCGGTGGTTGGAGGTCGACATCACGAAGTGATGGAACGGCTTGCCGGCGGCATGGGACTTGTCGGCCGCCTCGAGGGACCAGGCGAACGCGTCCTCGTCGCAGGCGCCCCAGGCGTTGGCGAAGGTCGGCTGCTTGCCGGCCGCCTGCTGGCGCGGGAGATCGACGACCTGGTAGCCGTTCTCCCCGAAGAAGTAGTTCATGTTGTCGAAGAAACCGTCGCCGCCGTAGATGAACGCCGTGTCGTACCCTTGCGCGCGGAGGACCGAACCGAGCGTGGTGAGGTTCTCGCAGCCCGCGCGACGGAGCACCGACTGGCCCGGGATCGGCGGAATCGAGAGCGAGAGCGCTTCCATGCCGCGTACCGTGCGCGTGCCGCCGGCGTAGCACCGGGAGAACCAGAGCGATTCGCGGGCGAGACGGTCGAGGTTCGGCGTGAGGTTCTTCGCGGCGTAGGCCGGCGAGCCATAGCAGCCCAGGAATTCGGCGCTCAGGCTCTCGATCGTGATCTGGATGACGTTCCACCGGCGCGGCGGCGACGTCGGCTTGATGCGCCGGGCGATGTCGTTCCGGTCGGCGTTCGTCGGCGAGCCGCCTTGGGCGAGGAGCGTCGCGCGCAGCTCGGCGACGGCGTCGGGAACCGACGGATAGAAACGCTTCCACTCGAGCTGGTTGGCCCAGAAGGCCGCCAGGAAGGCGTACTCGCCGTTCTTCGCGAGCTCGGTGTCATAGCTGTTCGACCAGCCCGGCTGCGGCTCGCCCATATGGCGGAGGCCCGCCGTGAGGCGCTCGCCGACGGAGGTATGGGCGCTGGTCGCGGCCTTGAGGTCGCGCCGGCCGACGGCATAGGCCACGAGCAGGGAGGCGAGGAGCGGCGCCAGGAGCACCGCGAGGTTGCGCCAGCGCGGCGTGACGTCGGCGACGGCGCCTTCGTCCCAGCGACGGACGAAGCCGAGCCGGCGCCAGAGCAGGAAGAGGCCTGCGGCGACGGCGAGGACGATGGCGACGATCAGCGGGAGATTATAGGACTCCTTGATGTTCTTCACCACCTCGGTCGTGTAGACGAGGTAGTCGACCGCGATGAAGTTGAAGCGGACGCCGAACTCCTCCCAGAAAAGGATCTCGGACACCTTCCAGAACGTGAAGAGGAAAGCGCCGAAGATCCACGCCGCGCGCAGCGGCAGGCGCAGCCAGCGCGAGGCGGACCAAGCCGCCGGCCAGACCGCGCTGAGCAAACCCATCGGCAAGGTCAGGAACCAAGCCATGAAGAGGTCGAACAGCAGGCCCACGAACAAGGCCGCGAACGTGGCCACGCCCCAGGACACGCCGCCGGCCGAGGCCACGAGGAGGCCGAGCCGGAGGAGCGTACCGAGAAGGACGTAACTGGCGGCCAGGAGCAACGTGCCCCCCTGACGCGAACCCAGGACCTTCGAGAACAGCGATTTCACACGATGATTAGTCGGAAAAACGCCAACGCAGGGCGAGCCAATTAAACGGCCTCGCGACCGGCTTCACCGATCCGGCACCTCGTCGACACCCGAACCACCCCATGGGTGGCAGCGGCAGATGCGACGGACGCCCATCCAGCCGCCCTTGAAGAAGCCGAAGCGGGCGAGGGCCGTCGCGGCGTAGCAGGAACAGGTCGGATGATAGCGGCAGCCGGAACCCGGAAGCAGGTGGAGCGGCTTCGAAAGGAAGCGCTGGTAGAAGCGGACGAACCCCAAGGCCAGGCTCGCTAGCAGGGATGGGCGCGGTTCGCTCATGCGGTCGGGCCGGACTTCGCCGCCAGGATGCGGACGGCCGCCGCGGCATAGACCTTGCGGAGCTCCGCCAGCGAGCGCTTCAGCATCCCGGAGCGAATCACGAGCACGACCTCCCAGCCGGCCGGGAAGGCGGCCTCGTCGGTCCGGAAAAGTTCGCGGGCCAGACGCTTCGCCCGGTTGCGATCGACCGCCAAAGGCAGGTTCTTCTTCGCGGCGATGACGGCGAAGCGAGCTTTGCCCCGTCCGCCCGTCTGGCGAAAATTCAAAAGAAAAGGCCCGCAATCCAGTCGCGAGCCTTCTTGGCGGAGGCGGTTGAAATCGGCCGTGGCGCGAATTCGACGCTCCCGCGGGAGACGCATGGGTCTTAGGAGGCGCCGAGGCGCTTGCGACCGATGGCACGGCGCTTGGCCAGGACCTTACGGCCACCGGGGGTCTTGGAACGGGCGCGGAAACCGCACTTGCGGGCGCGGGAGATCTTAGACGGGCGGTAGGTCGGTTGCATGGCTTTAAAGGAACAGCCAAGGGCACCCCACCGAGGGTGTCAAGCCCCACGCTTCCCGGCTTGGCAGATGGGCTTCCGAAGGGGAGGATGGGGATATGAGCCCGGAAAAAGGCAAACTAAGGCCCACCCCGCCCCGGGCCTACCTGAACCCCGAGTTCATGGCCAGCCCCCAGGCCCGCGGCATCCGCGTGCTGACGGAGATGACCGAGCCGCATCAGCGCTTCAAGAAATTCGGCGTCCGCAACACGGTCGTGATGTTCGGCTCCGCGCGCACGCTGCCGCCCGAAGTCGCGCGTAAACGGCTCGAGGAGGCCAAGGCGTTCGCCGCCACCGGGACCTGCTCCGACGCCGAATGCGCGCATCGCGTCCGCGTCGCCGAGATCGACCTGCGCAGCTCCGCCTACTACGAGGCCTGCCGCGAGCTCGCGTTCGAGATGACCAAGTGGTCGCTGACGCTGCCGGAGTGGCAACGCTTCCTGGTCTGCTCCGGCGGCGGACCCGGCATCATGGAGGCCGCCAACCGCGGCGCCCACGAAGCCGGCGGGCGCTCCGTCGGCCTCGGCATCGCCCTGCCCTTCGAGCAGGAGCACAACCCTTACATCACCCCGGAACTCGACCTCGAGTTCCACTACTTCTTCGTCCGCAAGTACTGGTTCCTCTATCTGGCCAAGGCGCTCGTGGCCTTTCCCGGGGGCTTCGGCACCTTCGACGAGCTCTTCGAGATGCTCACGCTCATCCAGACGAAGAAGACCAAGAAACAGTTCCCGGTGCTGCTCTTCGGCTCGGCCTTCTGGAAGAACGCCGTGAACTTCGAGACCTTCCAGGAATGGGGCATGGTCTCGCCGGAGGACCGCGATCTGTACGTCCATGTCGACTCCGTGAGGGAAGCCCGCGACATGCTCATCGACATCATCACGGAGCGCTACCTGAAGCCGGACGGCGAAGCGAATGACTGAGGCCGTCGCCATCGCCCTGACCACCCTGCCCTCGCGCGAGGAGGCGGACCGGCTCGCGGCCGACGCCGTCGCCGCCGGGCTCGTCGCCTGCGCGCAGGTCGACGGCCCGGTCCGCTCCCACTACACCTGGGAAGGCAAGGTCGAGAGCGAGGACGAGTTCCGCGTGACCTTCAAATACGCCGCGACCAAGGGCGCCGACCTCGAGTCGTGGGTCCATGCCCGCCACCCTTACGCCGTGCCGCAGTGGCTGGCCTTCGCCGCCGACCACGCCTCGCCCGCCTACCGCGCCTGGGTGCTCGGCGTGCGCTGACCTCATGGACCTGACCGCCGCCAAAGCCCTGCTCTACTGCGCCCTCGGCCTGTTCGTGCTCGTCGCCTGGGCCCGCGAACGGCGGAAGCGCACGCTGACCGGCGAACCGGAGAAATTCTGGCCGGGCACCACCTACGCGCCCGCCGCCGCGTACTACGTCGCCGCCGCCGGCGCGCTCCTGATCACCATCGCCGAAGCCGCCGTCGAGAAACGCGCCGGCCTCACCGACCAGCAGAGCGTGCTCCCCGCGGTCTTCGTCTTCCAGCTGCTCGGCGCCTCGGTCGTCGAGGAGATGCTCTTCCGCGGCTTCGTCGCCCCGGGCGAGCTCGTCGGCCGCAAGCTGCTCGCGCTGATGATCGTCGGCTCGCTCGTCTTCGCGCTCATCCACAACTTCGACCTCGGCACCGCGGAGGGCAAGCTGAACGCGGCGTTCGCCTTCGTGACCTCGCTCTGGCTCTACGTCGTGCGCTTCAACCCGCTCAACCCGGACCGCTCGCTGCTCCCCTGTTTTATGGCCCATACCGTGCGTAATCTGGCGGTGTTCGGCATTAAAGGAGCCCAAGGCTTCATAAGTTGGTGATTTGAAGAGGCCTGCGGGGCAAATCCGTTGCAACCGCTCCCGGGCTTTGCTGTCTTGGAGTCACCCCATGGACCCCCTCTCCGGCAATCGTCGCGATTTCCTGAAGCGCAGCGCCCTCGCGGGGCTCGGCCTGGGCCTCGGCGGGCTGCCCTCCGCGGAAGCCAAACCGGATCCCGCGCAGCTGCAGCACCGGGCCGCGGCCGACATGGGAACGATCCGTCCACGCCCCGCCGGCCACAAGCCTGCCTGGAGCCTCGAGACCAAGCCGCAGGACAAGGTGCGCGTCGGCATCATCGGGCTCAACCGCGGCCGCGCGCACGTCGCCTCCGCGGTCGCCACGCCGTTCGCGGAAGTCGTCGCGCTCTGCGACCTTCTCGACGACCGCGCCAAGGAACAGGCGGAAGTGGTCCGCAAGAAGACCGGCAAGACGCCGGCGGTCTACAGCGGCGACGAGAACGCCTGGGAGCAGATGGTCGCGCGCGACGACCTCGATGTCGTCTACGTCGCCACGCCTTGGGAATGGCACAAGCCGATGGCCGTCCGCGCCATGGAGCTCGGCAAGCACGCGTTCGTCGAGGTGAACTGCGGCCTGACGGTCGACGAGTGCTGGGACCTCGTCGACGCGTCCGAGAAATACCAGCGGCATTGCCCGATCCTCGAGAACTGCTGCTACGGCGAGGAGGAGCTCTTCGTGCTCAACCTGCAACGCCAGGGCTTCTTCGGCGACCTCAAGCACGGCGAATGCGGCTACATCCATGACCAACGCGTGAGCGGCACGGGGCCGAAGGGCTACACCTTCCTCGACCCCCAGCGCGCCTGGCGACGCCGTTACTCCACCCTCCTCCAGGGCAACGTCTACCCCACGCACGGCCTCGGCACCATCGCCCAGTACATGGGCGTCGGCCGCGGCGACGCCTTCAAGTTCGTGGTCTCGGTCTCGTCGCCGGAGTTCGGCCTCTCCCAGCTGCGCGAGCGCGTGAAGCCGGACCGCGACCGTTCCCGGGACGAGAAGTTCGTCTGCGGGGACATGAACACCTCGATCGTGAAGACCGAGCTCGGCCGCACGATCGTCGTCCAGCACGACAACACCAGCCCGCGCCCCTACTCCCGCATCAACCTCCTCAGCGGCGCCGGCGCGACCTTCGCCGGGTATCCGAACCGGCTGGCGATCGCCGCCGACAACGCCCACGCGCTGCTCGACCCGAAGGAGAAACGGAACAGCCACGCGTGGACCTACGAAGGCGAGAAACTCAAGAAGTTCATGGAGGCCAACCGTCATCCGCTGCTGACGAAGCTGCTGGCCGACGCCAAGAAAGTCGGCGGCCACGGCGGCATGGACCACGTGATGAACTATCGTCTCCTCGACTGCGTTCGCCAAGGCATCACGCCGGACCTCACCGTCTACGACGCCGCATCGTGGTCCGCCCTGCTCGACCTGTCCGACCGTTCCGTGCGCGACGGCAGCATCCCCGTCGCCTATCCCGACTTCACCCGCGGCGGCTGGAAGACCCTCCAACCCCTCCCCATTATCTCCTAACCCTACCCCCACCCCTACCCCTATCCCTTTACCGCCATGAACCTCCCCGAAAACCCCAACCGTCGCGACTTCCTCAAACTCGGCGCGCTCGCCGGCCTCGGCCTCGGCCTCAGCGCCGTCCCCTCGGCCGAAGCCAAGCCCGACCCGCGCGACCTCAAGCTCCTGAGCGCGAGCGATATCTCCGCCACGCGCCCGCGCCCGGCCGGCAATAAGCCCGTCTGGGACCTCACCACCAAGCCGACCGACAAGGTGCGCGTCGCCGTCATCGGCCTCAACCGCGGCCGCGGCCACGTGAACTCCGCCGCGAACATCCCGTTCGCCGAGGTGGTCGCCGTCTGCGACATCGTCGAGGGCCGCGCCAAGGGCGCCGCCGAGAACGTCCGGAAGAAGACGGGCAAGGAGCCCGCCATGTACTTCGGCGACGAGAACGCCTGGGAGAAGATGCTCGAGCGCGACGACATCGACGTCGTCTACGTGGCCACCCCCTGGGAATGGCACGTGCCGATGGCCCTCAGGGCGATGGAGAAAGGCAAGCACGTCTTCATCGAGGTCTCGGCGGCCGTGACCGTCGACGAATGCTGGCAGCTCGTGGACATGTCGGAAAAGACCCAGCGCCACTGCTCGATCATCGAGAACTGCTGCTACGGCGAAGAGGAGCTCTTCGTCCTCAACCTCGCCCGCCAAGGGTTCTTCGGCGACCTCAAGCACGCCGAGTGCGCCTACATCCATGACCTCGGCGGCGGCGTCCTCTGGGCCCTGGGCAGCGAAGGCGACTGGCGCCGCGACTACCACCGCTTCATGGACGGCAACCTCTACCCCACGCACGGCCTCGGCCCGGTGGCGCAGTACCTGGACATCGGCCGCGGCGACGCGTTCAAGTTCGTGGTGTCCGTCTCCTCGCCGGAGTTCAACCTCACGCAGTTCCGCGACAAGCACCAGCCGAACAAGGGGAAGCACAAGGACGAGAAGTTCGTCTGCGGCGACATGAACACCTCGATCATCAAGACGCAGCTCGGCCGCACGATCATGATCCAGCACGACGTCGTGAGCCCCCGCCCCTATTCGCGCATCAACGCGCTCTGCGGCACCCAGGCCACGTTCTTCGGCTACCCGGGCCGTCTCGCGATCGACGCCGAGAACAAGCATCCGACCCTCGACCCCAAGGAGAAGCGCAGCAGCCACGAGTGGACCTACCAGGACAAGAAGCTCGAGGCCTTCATGAAGGCCAACCAGCACCCGCTGATCAAGAAGGTCGGCGAGCTCGCCAAGAAGGTCGGCGGCCACGGCGGCATGGATTTCGTCATGAACTACCGCATGCTCGACTGCCTGCGCCAGGGCATCACGCCGGACATGACCGTGTACGACGCCGCCGACTGGTCCGCGATCCTCGAGCTCTCCGTCCGCTCCGTGAAGGACGGCAGCATGCCCATCCAGTGCCCCGACTTCACCCGCGGCGGCTGGAAGACCATCAAGCCCCTCGGCATCGTCTCGTAAGCGGCGCGCCCTCGGCGAACCGGACCCGGCCACGCGGCCGGGTCTTTTGTTTGCGGGTTGCCTGACCGCGGCCGGCGACGAAGACTCCGCCCATGGGCTCTCCCGCCGCACTCGCGACCTGGACCGCCGGACTCGTCACCCGTTCGGGCGAAGAGACCGAGCGGGCGGCCGAGGCGTTCGCGGCCCTGCTGCCCCCGGATACGGTCCTGGCGCTCGAGGGCGACCTCGGCGCGGGCAAGACGACCTTCGTGCGCGGCTTGGTCCGCGGCCTAGGCGTCACGGGCGATATCACCAGTCCTTCCTTCGCCCTGCTCAACGTCTACGAGGGCCGCAGGCAGGTCTTCCACGTCGACGCCTATCGGCTGACGCGCCCGGAGGCCTTCGATGACCTGCTGATCTGGGACCTGGCGAAGTCGCCTTGGAACGTGATCGTGGAGTGGCCCGAGAAAGTCGCGGCGCGCCTCCCCGCGGCAAGGTGGCAAATGAAAACCGCCATCCTGGCGGATGGCGGTCATCGGTTTCAGCTGACCCTCGCGGGCTGAGCCAAGGGCTTACGAGTTACGCTTGCGCTCGTTCTCCGTCAGCCAGCGCTTGCGCATGCGGATGAAGTTCGGGGTGATCTCGACCAGCTCGTCGGACTCGATGTACTCGAGGCAGGCCTCGAGGGACATCTGGCGCATCGGCTTGATCTTGGCCGCGTCGTCGGAACCGGAAGCGCGCACGTTCGAGAGCTTCTTGTTGATGACGAGGTTGATCTCGAGGTCGTTGTCCTTGCAATGCTCGCCGACGATCTGGCCCTGGTAGATCTCGTCGGTCGGCTTCACGAAGAAGTCGCCGCGGTCGTACAGGCGGTCGAGGGAGTAGGCGGTCACGGCGCCGGCTTCGCCGCCGATCATCACGCCGGCGGCGCGACGGGGGGCCTCGCCCTTCACGGGCTCGTAACCGAGGAGGTTATGGTACATGACGGCTTCGCCCCGGGTGGTGGTGAGCATCAGGGTGCGGAGACCGAAGAGGGCGCGGGACGGGACCTTGAACTCCATGTGGATCCAGCCGCTGGTGCCGGCCTTGGCGTCCATCGAGCGGAGCTCGCCGCGTCGGCCGAGGACGAGGGACATCACGTCGCTCTGGGAGGCTTCCGGGCAGTCGACCGCCAGGGTCTCGACGGGCTCGCACTCGACGCCGTCGATGGTCTTCATGATCACGGTGGGCTTGCCCACGGAGAGTTCGTAGCCTTCGCGGCGCATCGTCTCGATGAGCACGCCGAGGTGCATCAGGCCGCGGCCCGAGACCTTCCAGGAGTCGGCGCCGGCTTCGCGGTCGACGCGGAGGGCGACGTTCTTCTCGAGTTCCTTGACGAGGCGCTCGCCGACCTGGCGGCCGGTGACGAACTTGCCGTCGCGACCGGCGAAGGGCGAATCGTTGACGCGGAAGGCCATGGTCACGGTGGGCTCGTCGACGCTGACGGGCGGCATCGGACGGGGGTTCTCGATGTCGGTGATGGTCGCGCCGATCTCGACGTGGTCGAGGCCGATGACGGCGCAGATGTCGCCGGCGGCGACTTCCTGGGCCTTGACGCGGCCGAGGGCTTCGAAGACTTCGACTTCGAGCACGCGCTGCTTGTGCTGCTCGCCCGCGCGGGTGACCATCATGACCGGCATGCCCGGGGCGATCTTGCCGGCGGTGACGCGGCCGACGGCGATGCGGCCGACGTAGTCGGAGTAAAGCATGGCGGTCACCATGATCTGGAGAGGGTTGGAGAGGGCCTCGGCGCGGGACTTGAAGCCGGCGGCGGCGCCGCGGGAGGAACCTTCGGCGTAGGGCTCGGGGATCTTGTCGACGATGGTGTAGAAGAGGTCCAGCAGGTCCTTCGGGCGCTGGCCTTCCACGGTCTTGGCGCGGTCGAGGGTGCCCCAGCCTTCGCGGCCGGAGGCGTAGACGATCGGGAAGTCGAGGGCGGACTCCGGCGCGTCGAGGGCGACGAGGAGGTCGAAGACTTCGTTGACGACGGCGTCCGGACGGGCGGACGGCTTGTCGATCTTGTTGATGACGACGATGGGCTTCAGGCCGAGGGCGAGGGCCTTCGAGAGCACGAAGCGGGTCTGGGGCATCGGGCCTTCGAAGGAGTCGACGACGAGGAGACAGCCGTCGGCCATGTTGAGCACGCGTTCGACTTCGCCGCCGAAGTCGGCGTGGCCCGGGGTGTCGATCAGGTTGATCTTGTATTCCTTCTGGTCGCGGGGGTCGGTCCACTTGATCGCGCAGTTCTTGGCGGTGATCGTGATGCCGCGTTCGCGCTCGAGGTCGCCCGAGTCCATGATCAGGCCGTGCTGGCCGCCGGCGAGCTTGTCCAGGTCCTCGGCGCGGAACATGCCGGACTGGTAGAGAAGGCGGTCGGTCAGGGTCGTTTTGCCATGGTCGACGTGAGCAATGACTGCGATGTTACGGAGATTCATCTGTAAAGGCCTTACGCATAGGAAAACAGGCCCTTGTGCAAGGGGAATAAGCCAAACTTGCCCGATTATTGCGGGATTCAGGGCGCCGGACGGGGGCCGGCGTGCTCAGGCCAGCCCGTCGCGCTCCAAGAGGGCCTCGGGATCGAGGTCCCGGCCCATGAAATCCCGGAAAAGTTTCTCGGCCGGCTCGGAGTTGCCCTTGGAAAGCACCTTGGCCCGGAGCTCGCGCCCCACCCGGGGGTTCAGGACCCCTTCCTTGAGGAAGCGGGTGAAGGCGTCGGCCTCGAGGGCCTCCGCCCATTTGTAGGAATAATAGCCGGCGGCATACCCCGTGGCGTCCGAGAAGAGATGGTTGAACCGGCGGGCCATGGCCGGACCCCGGCGGGTGGTCCGGGCCTGCCAGTCGGCGAAGTCCTCGTTCCAGTGGGCGTCCAGGTCCCGGCCGCGGAGCTCCTCGGCCCGGATGTGCAGGTCGAGGTCGAGCTTCGAGAAGGCGAGCTGACGCATGCAGCTCGAGGCGGCGCGGAAGTTGGCGGCGGCGTCGAGCTTGGCCAGGAGGTCGGACGGCAACGGGGCGCCGGTCTCGTGGTGGCGGGCGAAGACGGCGAGGGACTCCTCCTCCCAGCACCAGTTCTCCAGGATCTGCGAAGGCAGTTCGACGAAGTCCCAGGCGACGCGGACGCCGGAGAGGGACTCGACTTCGACTTCGCTGAGGAGGTGGTGGAGCAGGTGGCCGAACTCGTGGAAGACCGTGGTGACCTCGTCGTGGTTGAGCAGCGCCTGCTTGCCCGCGACGGGCGGCGTGAAGTTGCCGCACATCAGGCCGAGGTGCGGGGCGAACGAGCCGTCGGGACGCGGGCCGCCGGTGCGGAAGAAGTTCATCCAGGCCCCGCCCCGCTTCGATTCGCGCGGGAACCAGTCGGTGTAGAAAGAGCCCAGCAGACGGTCGCCGTCGCGCACCTCGTAGAAGCGGACCTCGGGATGCCAGACGCTGATCGGGTCGCCTTCGGCCCGCGGCTCGGCGGCGCGGACGACGGTCTGGGCGCCGGTGGCCTGGTCGACGTGACAGGTGTCGCGGGCGACGACCTGGATGCCGAAGAGCCCGCCGAAGAGGCGGAACATGCCGGCGATCACGCCGTCGACCGGGAACCACGGGCGCAGGGCCTCCTCGTCGAAATCATATTTCTCGCGGCGCAGCTTCTCGGACCAGTAGCCGAACTCCCAAGGGTGCAACGCCCGCGGCGCGTCGCCGGCCTTGGCGGCGCGGTATTGCTCGAGCTCGACGCCTTCCGCCTGGAACTTCGGGCGGATGCGCCGGCCGATTTCCTCGATGAACCTCAAGGCCGTGTCGCCCGTGCGGGCCATGCGGCGGGCCGTGGTGAAGTCGGCGAAGTGCTGCTTGCCCAGCAGGCGGGCCTTCTCGTGGCGCAGCGCGAGGATCTCGCCGACGAGCGCGGTGTTGTCCCAGGCGTCCTTCAGGCCGACCTGGCCGAGGCCTTCCCAGCACTGGCGGCGCAGGTCCTCGTCGTCCGCGTATTGCAGGACCGGAAAGACCGAGGGGGACTGCAGCGTGAAGCGCCAGGCCTCCGGCTTGCCTTTCGCCGTCGCGGACTGCTTGGCCGCGGCGAGCGCGCTGGCGGGCAGGCCGGCGAGGCGGTTCCCGTCGTCGATGAAGAGCTCCCAGGCGTTGGTGGAATCGAGGACGTTCTCGGAATACTTCTGCGTCTTCTCCGCGAGGTCCGCGTTGAGCTTGGCCAGGCGCGTCTTCCCTTCCGCGGGCAGGTCGGCGCCGTTCTCCTCGAAGTCGGCCATCGTCTCCTCGAGGAAACGACGGCGGACGCCGGTGAGGGCCTTCGCGTCAGCGGTGGCGGCGTAGGCCTTGAAGACCGCCCACAGTTCCGGGTCGAGCGTCAGCGAGGTGAAGAACGCGGTGACCTCGGGCATCATCGCGTTGTAGGCCTTGCGCAGCTCGGGGGAGTTGAGGACGGAGTCGAGGTGCGAGACCAGGCCCCAGGCGCGGGAGAGATCCTTCGTCGCGGCCTCGAAGCCGAGCAGCACCTTGGCGTAGGTCAGGTCGGCGCCTTTCGTCCGCTTGAAGGCCTCGACGTTGGCGCGGGCGCGGCGCAGGGCCTCGCGGATGTCCGGCTCGACGTGTTCGGGCCTGAGGCTGCTCCAGTCGAAAAGGAACTCGTCGGCGAGGAAGGGGTGCACGCTTCCACCGTGCGGGAACGGGGGCTGATTTCAAGGCAACCCTGCGCCCGGCGGTCGTGAAACGCAGCGAGGGCTTGCGGAGACCGCCCGGCGGGCACACTTTCCGGCATGAGCAAGTTGGAGGCAGTGCCCGTCACCGGCATCGAGGTCATCCCCGTCAAGGGAGGCACCGCCGTGTTCCTCGTGACCGCCCTCAAGACGATGGTCATCCAGGTCGACCCCGCCGTCGGCGAGGCCCTGCAAGGGGCCCTGGACGGCCGCGTGCCTGACCGCCCGCAGTCCCACGACCTCATGCTCCACCTCCTGCTCGGCCTCGACGCCGGCGTGGTCCACGTGGCGATCGTCGACGTCAAGGACGGCGTCTTCTTCGCGCGCATCCTGCTCGGCCAGGAAGGCCCCGTCGCCCGCAAGATCGCCGAGGTCGACGCGCGCCCGAGCGACGCCCTCGTGCTCGCCGTGAAAGCCAAGCGCCCGGTGTTCATCGCCAAGGCCGTCCTCGACGTCTGCGACGACATGACGGAGATGCTCGCGCGCCTGCGCAAGCAGGCGTGAGCGGCGCCCTGCCAGTCCCCGTCGTCGCCGGCACGCGTCCTTCGGTGCTCGCGCCGATGCAGGACGTCACCACCACCGGCTTCATGCGCGTCATCGGCCGGCGCGGCGCGCCCGATTGGTTCGTCACCGAGTATTTCCGCGTGCACGAGAGCTCCACGCCCGAGAAGCACATCGTCGACTCCGTCGTGAACCACGGCACCGGCCGGCCGGTCTTCGCGCAGCTCATCGGCGAGGACACCCCGCACATGCTGCGGACCATCCGCGAGCTGCGGCAGCTGCCCGTCGCCGGCATCGACCTCAACATGGGCTGCCCCGCGCCCAAGGTGTACCGCAAGAACGTCGGCGGCGGGCTCCTGCGCGATCCGGCCAAGATCGACGAGCTCCTCGGCGCGATGCGCCAGGAGATCCCGGGGCTCTTCACCGTCAAGATGCGCGTCGGCTTCGACGGCCAGGAGCGGTTCGACGAGATCCTCGCGATCGTCGCCAAGCATCAGGTCGACCTCCTCACCGTGCACGGCCGCACCGTCAAAGGCCTCTACTGGTCGGAAGTGGATTACGCCGCCATCGCCAAGGCCGTGGCCGCGGTCCCCTGCCCCGTCATCGCCAACGGCGACGTCACCTCGGCCGCCAAGGCCCAGCGCCTGCTGGCCGAGACCAAGGCCTACGGCATGATGATGGGCCGGCACGCCATCCGGAACCCGTGGATCTTCCGCCAGTGGCGCGAGGTCCAGCAGGGCCTGACGCCGTTCGCGCCCACGCTGGCCGACGTGCGCGCTTACATCCAGGAGCTCGCCGACGAATGCTGTGACGCCGCCAAGGCCACCGACAAGCAGGCCGGTCGCCTCAAGAAATTCCTCAACTTCGTCGGCCTCGCGATCGACGCCGAGGGCCGGTTCCTGCACGACATGCGCCGGACCGACAACCTGCCGGACCTCTTGAAGTGCTGCGACGCGCACCTGCTGGGCGCGCGCGCCGGCGAGACCTATCCCGACGAGCCGCACCGCGGCCTCGTCGCGCGCCCGACCCGCGAGACGCAGCAGGGCTGCGCGCTCTGAGTTCAGCCCGCGCGCACGCCGGCGCGGAGACGACGGTCGCGGGCCAGCACGAAGAGCAGCGGCCCGCCGATGACCAGCAACGACCAGAGGCCCAGCACCAGGGCCCAGAACGTGCCGAGGCTGCAGTAGCAGGACTGCTTGCGACGGAGCACGACATACCAAGGCAGGCAGAGGGCCAGGCCCACCGCGGAACGCGCGATGTTCCTGCCCACGAAGCGTTCGACCGCGTCGGGCTGCCCGCGTGAACGGTGGAGCAGGATCGGCGTCCAGATCAGCCACGAGGTCACCCAGACCGCGAGCACGCCGAGCACGTAGGGCGTCGAATCGAAGGCCTTCGGATCGGCCTTCGCGGAAAGGTAGTAAAGGTCGACCGAAGCGAAGAGCGGGATCGCGATGAACAGACCGCCCAGGAAGGCCGCGGCGATGACGCGCGGGCCGAGCGGGGCTTTGCCGCCCGTCGCCGGGGCGAGCGGCAGCGGCAGCAGCAACAGGCAGGACTGCAGGAGCGCGAAGGACCAGAGCAGCAGGATCCAGAACCAATCCATGCCGGAAGCCTCCAAGATCCCGGCGCCGAGGAGCTTGCCGAGCTCAAGAGAGCCGACGTCCCAACCGACGAGGCCCACGACCACCATCAGCACGAAATGGAAGACAAAGGCGAGCAGGACGGACAAGGCAAGGACGCGGGCGAAGACGAAAGCCATGGCGGGGTACGCATGGAAACTAGCCGGCAGGCACCGGGAGACAACAAAAAGACCCTTGGGGTCATGACCTCAAGGCGGCCGCCCCTTGACTCCCGCCGTTTGCCCCTAAACTTGTAGGCATGATCAACCTCACCGAAGCCGCTGCCCAGCAGATCAAGGTGCTGCAGAAAGCCCAGGCCAACCCCGAGTCCGTCCTCCGCGTCCTCGTGGAGACCGGCGGCTGTTCCGGCTTCGAGTACGGCATGGCGTTCGACGTGCGCAAGGACGGCGACCTCGAGTTCGAGAGCCAGGGCCTCAAGATCCTCATCGACCCGACCAGCCACGCCTACCTCGACGGAGCCACCGTGCACTTCGACGACGGCCTCCACGGCAAGGGCTTCGAAGTCCGCAACCCCAACGCCACCAGCACCTGCGGCTGCGGCAAGTCCTTCAGCTAAGACCATGCACGCCAAAACCTGGTTCCTCGCCGCCGCCGTCGGCGTCCTCGCCGCCCTCACCTACGCCCTGTCCGCCGCCGGCGACAAGCAGGCCGTACCCGCCCCCTCTCCCGCATCCAAGCCCATGAAAGAATCCGCTCCCAAGACCAAGGTCCCCCAGGTGCTCGTCACGCTCGACGACGGCAAGGGCGGCGTCGGCAAGCCCGTGCTCGTCGACAAGGTCATCAAGACGGACGCCGAGTGGGCGGCCATGCTCACCCCGGAACAGTATTTCGTCACGCGCGCCAAGGGGACCGAACGACCTTTCTGCGGCACCCTGCTGGACAACAAGAAGACCGGGACCTACCACTGCGTCTGCTGCGACCTGCCGCTCTTCTCCTCGAACGCCAAGTTCAACTCCGGGACCGGCTGGCCGAGCTTCTTCCAGGGCGTCTCCAAGGAGAACATCGCGACCATCACCGACAACAGCCACGGCATGACCCGCACCGAGATCCTGTGCGCGCGCTGCGACTGCCACCTCGGGCATGTGTTCGAAGACGGGCCGCCTCCGACCGGCCTGCGCTACTGCCTCAACTCCGAGTCCCTCAAGTTCAAGGAACTCAAGGGCGCGCCGGAGAAGAAGTAAGTCACTTCTTCTTCGCCTTCGACCTCGAGGCCGCCTGCTTCACCGGGGCGGCCTTCTTCTTGGCCAGGACCTTGACCGGCGACTTCTTCGCGGCCGGCTTGGAGACTTTCTTGGCGCGCGGCTGCTTGGCGACGACCTTGGCCTTCTTGGCGACCGGCTTGGCCTTCACCGCGGCCTTCTTCGCGGGCGCGGCCTTCACGGCCTTCTTCGCCGCCGGCTTGGCCTTCGCCTTCTTCGGGGCGACGACTTTGGCCGGGTGGACCTTCGCCAGACGTTTGGCCACGGCGGGTTCGACGTAAGGAGCGGGCGCCTTCGGGCGCTGGTCGACCGGGCCCTTCACGGCGGCCCAGAGCTTGTCGCGGAATTCCTGGATGCCTTCCTGCGAGTAGCAGGAGATCGGGATGACCAGGTCCTTCACGCGTTCCTGGAACTTCTTCAGCTTCGCGGCGGCGGCCGGGAGGTCCATCTTGTTGGCGACGATGATGCGCGGCTTCGCGGCGAGGATCGGCGAGTAGAGGCGGAGTTCGCGCTCGAGGATGCGATGGTCGTCCCACGGCTCGCGGTTCTCGCTGCCGGCCATGTCGATGATGAAGACCAGGAGGGAGCAGCGTTCGACGTGGCGGAGGAACTGGTGGCCGAGGCCGCGGTTCTCGTGCGCGCCTTCGATGAGGCCCGGGATGTCGGCCATCACGATGCGGTCGAAGCGGTCGGCGTAGTCGATCACGCCCACGTTGACGTGCAGCGTCGTGAACGGATAAGGCGCCATCTTCGGGCGGGCGGCCGTGAGGAGGTTCGTCAGGGTCGACTTGCCGGCGTTCGGGTAGCCCACGAGGCCGATGTCGGCGATCGTCTTGAGCACGATGCGGAAATTGCCTTCTTCGCCCGGGTAGCCCGGGGTCGTGCGACGGGGGGCCTGGTTCACCGAGCTCTTGAAGTTCATGTTGCCCAGGCCGCCCTTGCCGCCGGCGAGGAGCACCACGCGTTCGCCGTGTTCGGTCAGTTCGGCGACGAGGCGGTTGGAGCCCTCTTCGAGGACCTGCGTGCCGGGGGGCACCGGCAGGATCAGGTCGTCGCCGTCGGGGCCGGCGCACTGGCGGCCCATGCCCGGGGCGCCGTTGCGGGCGCGGCGATGCGGCTGCCAGCGGTAGGCCTGCAGGTCTCCTTCGTTACGGTCGCAGACCAGGACGACGTCGCCGCCCTTGCCGCCGTTGCCGCCGTCGGGACCGCCCTTCGGGATGAATTTCTCGCGACGGAAGCTGACGCAGCCGTGGCCGCCGTCGCCGGACTTCAGTACAACCTTGGCTTCGTCGATAAACATTTGCCCTAAGGTAGGGCCTCCCCGGGCCCGAGGGCGAGGAGGAAAGGCGTCGGCTTAGCGCTCCAGCCCGCGGGAACGGCGCAACCAGCGCTCGACCGGCGAGAAGAAGATGAGGTCGGCGAGCAGACCCACGCCCACGACCACGAGCATCACGCCCACGACCTGATCCATGCGCAGGAGCTCACGGCCGGCGTGCAGGAGCGAGCCCAGGCCGAAGCCCGAGAGAATCACGACGAAGATCTCGGCCGCCATGAGCGAACGCCAGGCGAAGGCCCAGCCCTGCTTGAGGCCGCTGATGATGCCGGGCAAGGCGGCGGGGAAGATCACGTGCGTCCAGAGGTGCCAGCCGCGGGAACCCATGGTCATGGCCGCGCGCAGGTAGAGCGGCTGGACGGAGAGCACCGATTCCTGCACCGCGATGACGACGGCCCACACCGTGCCCATCACGACGACGAAGAGGACGGCGGCTTCGGTCTGGTCGAAGGCGATGATCGCGATCGGGACCCAGCAGACGGACGGGAGCGTCTGCAGGCCGAGCGACAGGATGCCGATGGTATCGCGGGCCAGGCCGGAGCGCGCGCAGAGCGCGCCGACCGGGATGCCGATGGCGGCGCCGATGACGAAGCCCAGCATCAGGCGACGCATCGTGACCCACGTGGCCGAGGCCAGGGAGCCGTCACGCAGCGCGGACCAGAACCATTCGCCGATCTGGGTCGGCGCGGGCACGAGGACGTCGTCCACGCGACCGGAGCGCACGAACCACTCCCAGCCGGCGAGGAGCAGCAGCCCGATCACGACCGGGACGAGGGCGCGGGGGGTCTTCATACGAGGCCCTCCTTCGGTTCGGCGAGGTGCGCGGACAGCGCCGTGGTGATGTCCGCGGCCAAGGTGGCCAGCGCCGGATCGTTGATCCGGCGCGGACGAGGAAGGTCGATGTTGAAGACCTGGCGCACCCGTCCCGGGTTGGGGGAAAGCAGCACGACGCGGTCGCCGAGGCAGACCGCTTCGCGGATGTTGTGCGTCACGAGCACGATGGTCTTCTTGCGCTGGGTGAAGATCTTCTGGATGTCCCCGTAAAGCTGGTCGCGCGTCAGCGCGTCGAGCGCCGAGAACGGCTCGTCCATCAGGAGCACCCGCGGGTTCGGGGCGAGGGAGCGGGCGAGCGCCACGCGCTGGCGCATGCCGCCGGAAAGCTCGTGCGGATGCGCCTTCTCCTTGTCGGCGAGGCCGACGAGGTCGAGGTAGTAGCGGGCGGCTTCGGTGCGTTCGGCGTCCGTGAGCCCCGGCTTGAGCCGCAACCCGAACAGCACGTTCTCGAGGGCGTCGAGCCAGGGGAAGAGCGCATCCTGCTGGAACATCACCAGCCGGTCGCGGCCAGGCTCGGCGACGTCGGCGCCGTCCAGCTTGATCGTGCCTTCGTCGACCTGCTCCAGTCCGGCGAGCAGGCTGAGCAAGGTGGATTTGCCGCAGCCCGACGGACCGACGAGCACGAGGAATTCGCCTTCCTTGACCTGCAAGCTGATGTCCTCCACCGCCGTGACGAGACCGGCGCGTCCGTTGAAACGCTTGGTCACATGGCTCAGCGTGAGCTGGGAAGGGGAGTCACTGGAGGGGTGGGCCGGCATGAAGGCGAAGGATTAGCGGGGGCGGGCGGGAAGAAAGCAAGGCGGGTTACTTCCGCGCGGCCGGCAGGTCGTCGACCAGGGCCTGCAGCAGGGGCGTCACCGGGGCTTCGCCGGACAGCAGGCCGCAGGCGCGGGATTCGGACTGGGCCTTGGCGAAGGCCTCGGTCAGACGCCGGAGGCGGAGGGCGGGTTCTTCGGGCTGGTCCCAGCGGATCCGGCGAAGGGCGGGCGCGATGAGCTCGGCCTTCGGGGCGGCCGAGCGGGATTCGGCGCCCAGGGCTTCACGGGCAAGCCGTTCGAGGAGGACCGGATCCGCGGACAGGCGGTCGCGCAGGAGGTAGTGGGAGCGGACGAAAGCGCCTACCGCCGCGCCCTTGGCATCCAAGGCCTTCTGCGAAGACGCGAGCACGGTGATGATGGAGTCGCGGTTCTCGACGAGGATCTCGCCGCCGAAATCATCCACCAGGCGCGTCACCCATGGCTCGACCGTCCAGGCGGCGTCGACGTCGCCGCGTTTGAAGAGCGCGATCAGCTCGGCGTTCTGCGCCGGAAGGACCTGGGCATCGCCGCCGGCGATGGTGATGCTGAGGCCGCCGGAACGCAGCCACACGCGGGCGTCGACGTCCTGGGTGTTGCCCAGCTGAGGCGTGGCGACACGCCGGCCGCGGAAGTCCGCCGGCGTCCGCAGGGCCGAACCCTTGCGGACGACCAAGGCGTTGCCTCCGGACGCGACCGGAGCGAGGACCCGGATCGCGCGGCCCTTCGTGCGCACATGGGCGTTGATGACGGGCGAGGCGCCGACGTACGTGACGTCGATGGCGCCGGCGACGAGGGCTTCCATGGCGGAAGGGCCGGCATTGAACGAACGCCACTCCAACTTCACGCCGGCCGGCAGGTTCGACTGATGGAAATCCTTGCCTTCCCTCTCCAACTGCCGGGCGGCCAGCGCCGGCGCGTGGGTCAGGTTAGGAAAAAAGCCCACGCGCAACACGACCGGCTGTTCGGCCACGACCGAGGAGGACGCGGCGAGAAGAGCGAGAATAAGGGATCGCATGGCGGGCTTGATGGACAGAAACGGACGACACAGTTAATTTATGACTACATTAGTTAAGATAACAGGATTAAAAGTCGAGCCAATTCTTTCTGTCCTTTTAAAAAATTAAACCCCTTAACTACAATGGTTTAGATCAAAATACCCCCGCCACGAACCATAGGCTGGCCCCGACGACCATGGCCGTGGCGACCCAACCCAGCACGCTGATCCAACGCGGGGCGACAAAAGAGCCCATCAAAGCGCGGTCACCCGTCATGCGCACGAGCGGCCAGCAAGCGAAGCCGAGCTGCAGGCTCAAGATGACCTGACTCCAGACCAGCATGGTCTCCACCCTCCCCTCACCCGCCAGCCCGATGACGCCCAGCGCGGGCACCAAGGCGGCCAGGCGCGTGGCCACGCGGATGATCCAGCCGGCCGACTTGATCTTCAGGAAGCCCTCCAGGACGATCTGGCCGGCCATGGTGCCGGTGATGGTCGCGTTCTGACCCGAAGCCAGGAGCGCGACGGCGAACAAGGTGCCGGCGATGGTCGAGCCCAAGGCGCCGTCGAGCAGGCGGTGCGCCTCGCGAATATCCGTCACGCCGGTCTGGCCGGACTGATGGAAGACGGCCGCGCTCAGGACAAGCAGGCCGGCGTTGACGAAGAAGGCGAACGTCAGCGCGAGCGTCGAATCGAAGGTCGCGAACCGCATCGCCTCGCGCCGTTCCGCCTCCGTCGCGCCCTGGGAGCGCAAACCGACGATCGACGAGTGCAGGTAGAGGTTATGGGGCATCACCGTGGCGCCCACGATGCCGAGCGCGACGAAGAGCATGCCGGGGCGGGTGAGCACGTCGGTCGACGGGACGAAGCCCTTCACGAGTTCGGCGATCGCCGGCTTGGCCAGCAGGAGCTCGACGCCCACGCAGGCGGCGATGGTGAGGACGAGCACGGCGACGAGCGATTCGAGCCAGCGGTAGCCGAGACGCGTGAGCGCCAGCAGGACCAGCACGTCGAGGGCGGTGATGAGCGCGCCGAAGAACAGCGGGACGCCGAAGAGGATCTGCAGCGCGATGGCCGAGCCGAGCAGCTCCGCGAGGTCCATGGCCACGATGCCGACCTGCGCCGCGCACCAGAGGAACTTCGAGACGGCCGGGGAGTATCGCGCGCGGCAGGCCTGGGCAAGGTCGAGCCCGGTGGCGACGTTCAGGCGCACGCAGAGGTGCTGGAACAGGATCGCCATGAGGTTCGAAAGCAGGATCACCCACAGCAGCGCGTAGCCGAACTGCGAGCCGCCCGCCAGGTCCGTGGCCCAGTTGCCCGGGTCCATGTAGCCGACCGAGACAAGGAAGCCGGGCCCGACGAAGCCGAGGAAGCGACGGAAAGCGCCCAGGCGCGAGGCCTGGCGGGCTTGGGTCGGTTCGGCTGTCCTCATCAGGGTTAAGCGTCGAGGCAGGCGCCCCGACTGTCAACCCGCGGCCAGCCGGAACGAATGCGCCGCCAAGGCCGTCCAGACGGCGGTCCGCCAGGCATGCGAACGGAGCAGGCTTCGGAGCGCCGGCGATGCCGGGCCTTCGCCTTGGAGACGGCGGTGACAGGGGACCGACCATGATCCCGTGAGGAGCCAGGCCGCCGCGACCAAGGCCACGCCGAGGAGATCGCCCGAGCGGAACCAGGTCAGGACATGCCCGGCCAGTTGCGCCAAGAGGAGCGGGCCGACGACCCAGCCGACTCGCCGGGTGTAAGCCTCATGCGCCTCGGCGAAGCCCGCGGCGCGCCAACGGGCGAAATCCGGATAGGTACAGAGCAGGATCAGCCACGCCACGGCCGCCATCGCGACGTCGACGCAGGCCACGGCCAGCTTGAGCAAATGAGCGTCCATGAAGGCCATACCCTAAGCAGGTTTTGCCCTTTGCACAATCCGGGCGGACGTTAAACCAGAAGCATGCCCCGCCTCATCCTCGGCCTCGTCCTCGGCGCCTTGCTCGCGCTCGCCCCTGCCGGCGCGCAGGAGACGCCGCCCAACTTCGTCATCCTCTTCGCCGACGACCTCGGCATCAACGACCTCGGCTGCTTCGGCCGCCAGGACCAGCGAACGCCGAACCTGGACCGGCTCGCCGCCGAAGGCGCCCGCTTCACGCAGGCCTACGCCGCCGCCTCGGTCTGCTCGCCTTCGCGCGCCGGCCTCCTGACCGGCCAGAGCCCCGCCCGCCTGAAGATCACCACCTTCCTCGCCGGACGGACGGATCGCGCCTCGCACCGCCTCCTCGCGGCCCCGCTGAACTACAATCTCCCGAACGGCGTCCGGACGACCGCCGAGCTCCTCAAGCCGAAGGGCTACGCCACCGCGGCGGTCGGCAAATGGCACCTCGGGGGCAAAGGCCACCAGCCGACCGACCATGGTTTCGACGAATATTTCGCCGGCAAAGCCAATCCCGGCGCCGAATCGCCGCAAGGCGGCAAAGGCGAGCTCGGCCAGGCCGACTACGCGGTGCAGTTCATCGAACGGAACAAGGCCAGGCCGTTCTTCCTCTACCTCGCCTTCGACAACCCGCACATCCCGCTCGCCGCCCCGGCGAAAGGCATCGCGGCCAACGCGCAGTCCTTCCACCCGACCTACGCCGCGCTCGTCGAATCGCTCGACGCCGCCTGCGGCCGCGTCCTGAAGGCCCTCGAAGCCAACGGGCTCGCGCAGAACACCTTCGTCGTGTTCGCCTCCGACAACGGCGGGGTGCACATCTCGGAACTCAAGGAAAGCCCGGCCACCTACAACGCGCCGTCCCGCGCCGGCAAAGGTTTCGTCTACGAAGGCGGCCTCCGCACGCCGCTCATCATCCGTTATCCGGCGCGCCTGCGCCCCGGCGTGATCGGCGAGCCCGTCGTCCTCGGCGACCTCTGCCCGACCATCTGCGCCCTGGCCCGGGTGGCGCCGCCGACCACGCTGGATTTCCAGGATATCTCGCCGGTGCTCTTCGGGCAGAAGACGCTGAACCGGCCGCTCTTCTGGCACCAGCCGCACTACATGAACCAAGGCGGCAAGCCCGCGGGCGTGGCCCGTGAAGGCGACTGGAAACTGATCGAACAATACGAAGACGGCAGCCTTGAGCTCTACAACCTCGCCAAGGACCCGGGCGAAAAGACCGACCTCGCCGCCGACGAACCCGCGCGGGTCGCCGCGATGCGGGGCAAGCTCGAAGCCTGGCGCCGGAGCGTCGGCGCTGAACCCACCAAGGCCAACCCGGACTTCGACCGCGCCGCCTGGGAGGCGTGCTTCGTCAAGACGGACGTCTCCAGGCTCCAGGCCCTGCCGACCTCGGAAGCCATGCGCCCCCTGCTCGCCGAATGGCGCAAGGCGATGGACGCCCGGGCCACCGTAGGCGGCAACACGCTGATCCACCTCGAAGCCCGCGACGCCAAGGTCAAAGGCACGAAGCTCAAATACGAGGAGCCGCCGCACAAGGATACGCTGGGCTTCTGGGTCAACGCCGAAGACACCGCGTCCTGGACCTTCCAGGCGCCGACGGCCGGCACCTATCGCCTCACGGTCCTGCAGGGCTGCGGCAAGGGCAACGGCGGCTCGACCGTCGCGGTCGAAGCCGGCGCCAGCCGCTGCGAATTCACCGTCGAGGAGACCGGCCACTTCCAGCGGTTCGTGCCCCGCGAGGTCGGCAAGCTGACGCTCGTCGCCGGCGAGAACACCCTGACGGTGCGGCCGGTCAAGAAGGCCAAGGCCGCGGTCATGGACCTGCGCCGCGTGATCCTCGAGCGCGTCGACTGACGCGCTCAGAGCGTCGCCAGCACCGCGCGCAGCTCTTCTTCGGGCTCCTCGTGGCCTTGCGCCACGGCGAGCGCGAGCGCCTCCGTGAAGACCAGCCTGGCGCCGGACCGGTCGCCGGTCGCGAGCAGGCTCTTGCCGAGCAGGATGCGCGGCATCATCCAGTCGGCCTTGGAGGCCGCGGCCAGGCGCAGGTGCTCGACGGCTTCGGCGGCGGCGCCTTCGGTCCAGAGGGCCTGGCCGAGCGAGAACCGGAACAGCGGGTTCGCCGGATCGGCGGCGACGTGGCGTCGGAAGAGTTCGGAACGGGACATGCTCAGGCCTTCGGCTTCGTCGACGACTGGCGGAAGATGACCATCGAGAGCCCCGGCAGGCGGACTTCGATCGAGTAAGGACGGCCCTGGCAGGGGATCGCTTCGGCGTCCACGCCGCCGAGGTTGCCGAGGCCATGGCCGGCATAGTGCTTCGAGTCGGTGTTCAGGGCCTCTTCCCAGCGTCCCGGGAACGGCACGCCGAGACGGTAGGTCCGTTCGACGGGCGTGAAATTACCGGCGACCGTCCAGGCGCGGTCGCGACCCCGCCGTTCGAAGGCGAGCACGCTCTGCGCGCCGTCGTCCGCGACCAGCCAGGCGAAGCTTTCCGGACGCAGCTCGTTCTCGGCGAGCGCGGCGTCGCCGACGTAGAGCTTGTTCAGGTCGGCGACGAGGCGCTGCACGCCGCGGTGGATCGGGTAGTCCAGCAGATGCCAGTCGAGCGAGGCGTCGTATTTCCATTCGGCGAACTGGCCGAATTCGCAGCCCATGAAGAGCGTCTTCTTGCCCGGCCAGGACCACTGCAAGGCGAGCAGGCAGCGCAGGTTGGCGGCCTTCGTGGCGTCGTCGCCGCCGCCCATCTTGCCGATGAGCGAGCCTTTGCCGTGCACGACCTCGTCGTGCGAGAAGGATTGCACGAAGGCCTCGCTCCACTGGTAGAGCATGCCGAAGGTGAGCTTGTCGTGATGGAACTTACGGAACAGCGGGTCCTGCCTGAAGTAATCCAGCGTGTCATGCATCCAGCCCATGTTCCACTTGAAGTCGAAGCCCAGGCCGCCCTCGGGGACGGACTTCGTCACGCCGGGGAAGGAGGTCGACTCCTCGGCGATCATCGCGACGCCGGGCTGGTAGAGATGGACGAGCGCGTTGACCTGCTTGAGGAACTCGATCGCCTCGATGTTCTCGCGGCCGCCGTGCCGGTTCGGGATCCATTCGCCGGCCTTGCGGGAGTAGTCGAGGTAGAGCATCGAGGCCACCGCGTCGACGCGCAGGCCGTCGACGTGGAAGCGTTCGAGCCAGGAGAGCGCGGAGCACACGAGGAAGCCGCGGACCTCGTGCCGGCCATAATTGAAGATCAGCGTGCCCCAGTCCTGGTGTTCGCCGAGGCGGGGGTCGGCGTGCTCGTAGAGATGGGTGCCGTCGAAGCGGGCCAGCGCGAAGAAGTCCCGCGGGAAGTGGGCCGGCACCCAGTCCACGATGACGCCGATGCCGGCGCGGTGGAGGGCGTCGACCATCGTCATGAATTCGAGCGGCGAGCCGAAACGGTGGGTCGGCGCGTAGAAACCCGTGACCTGGTAGCCCCAGGAACCGTCGAACGGGTGCTCGGAAGGAGGCATGAGCTCCACGTGGGTGAAGCCCATCTCCGCGCAGTAGGCGGCGAGCTGCTCGCCGAGTTCGCGGTAGCCGAGCACGCGACCGCCCTCCTCGGGCACGCGGCGCCAGGAGGCCAGGTGCACCTCGTAGACCGACATCGGCCGGGCGCGCAGGTCGCGCGTCCGGCGGGCCTCCATCCAGGCGGCGTCGTGCCAGACGAACCGGGAGAGGTCGCAGACGATCGCCGCGTGGTTGGGGGAAGGCTCGAAGTGCAGGCCGTAAGGGTCGGTCTTCAGGAACGGCGTGGCATCGTGGGGGCCGACGATCTCGTATTTGTAACGGGCGCCGGCCTGGACGCCCGGGATGAAGATCTCCCAGATGCCGGAGGCGCCGAGATTGCGCATCGGGTGCGCGCGGCCGTTCCAGAGATTATGGTCGCCGACGACGGAGACGCGCCGGGCGGACGGAGCCCAGACGGCGAAGGAGACGCCCGCCACGCCGTCGAGCGTGCGGACATGGGAGCCGAGCTTATGGTGCGCGCGGTGATCGTCGCCTTTGCCGAGCAGGAACAGGTCGTCCTCGGAGATCGTCGGCAGGAAGCGGTAAGGGTCGTCGACGAGGCGGCTGACGCCGTCGGGATACGTGACGCGGAAGCGGTAGCGGAAGGGCCTGTCGCCGGCCAGTTCGGCCTCGAAGACGCCGCTGGCGTGCAGCTGTTTCATGGGGACGGGCTTGGCCGGCCCCTCGGGGACGAGTTCGCAGGCGCTGGCCCAGGGGAACAGCGAACGGGCCACCAGGCCTCCGCCCGCCAGCGGATGCAGGCCCAGGAAACGGTGCGGCGAGGTCTCCTTGGCGTCCACCAGGGCGGTCAACTCTGCTGGACTGAGGCGCATCCCCGAAGACTCTCCGCAGGGCGGTGGGTCGGCAAGCGCACATTGCCCGAAAATACTTGAGGGAAACCCCGGAGCGACAACGCTCGTCGGATGCCTGGCCGTCGTTTCTGGATCCTTGCCGCAAGCCTCTCCCTGACCGTGGCGGCCAGGGCCGTCGAACCCGTCCAGGCCATCGCCAAGATCGCCGAGATCGCGCCCAACATCGTCGCCGACAGCTTCGCTCCCGAGGAGGGCGGCAAGATCGTCGTCGCCACGAACGCCCACCTCGAGACCAAGGACGCGACCATCGACGCGAAGAAGCTCCGCTTCGACTACCGCACCGGCGTCATCGTGGCCGAGGGCGACGTCGTCTACGCCACCCGCAACCTGCGCATCTTCGGCGCGAAGATCGAGGCGGACCCGCGCAACGACACCATCGTCGCCACCGACGTCCGCTTCGGTCGCGCGCCGCTCTACTTCACCGCGGACACCCTGAAGATCGTCAAGGGCGACAAGACGATGCTCGGCCTGCGCATGTGGAACAGCGAGCCCGAGCCGCTCGGCATGCACCTGCGGATCGCCGAGGCCTCGTACGTCGAGGCCGAGGATCGCCTGCGGCTGCGCAGCGTCACCCCGCACCTCGCGGGCATCCCGTTCTTCAACCTGCCGTATTACGCGCAGGACGGCTACCGCGACATCCCCTACGACCTTTACCTGAACACCGGCAGCGAGGAACGCCAAGGTCGCTACCTGCGCTCCACGTTCCTGATGCGCCAGTCCCCCTCCCTCTGGGTGGGCGGCCTGCTCGACATCTACGGCAAGTCCGGGATCCTCGTCGGGCCGGCCTTCCGCTACGACAACCGGAAGCAGCCCGCGGACGGCGTCGCCTGGAAGGGCCAGCTCGAAAGCGGCTACATCAGCGACCGCGGAGGCCTGCTCGCCGACGCCTATGGCCGGACCCCGGACCGCCAGCGGGCCTTCCTGTTCGGCGAGGTCAACGGACGGACGGTCGACGGCGTCGAGTTCGCCGGCAACCTCTTCGGCCAGTCGGACCCGGGGTTCATGCGCGACTTCCGGCCGAACCTGATCCGCGAGACCGGCAACCCCCAGGCCAACTTCGAGGTCAGCAAGCCCTACGCCGGCGGCTATCTCTCCGCGGCGATCACGGCCAAGGCCGACAACTACCAGGACATCGTCCAGAAGCTCCCCGAGCTCCGCTTCGACCTCCCGCAGCAGGCGATCGAGGACAGCGACTGGAACCGCCGCAGCTTCGTCAGCCTCGGCTACTTCTCCGAACGTCCGTCGGCGGACCTTCCGCTCGCGAACTTCCAGACCGCCACCTTGGCGAGCGGCGCCTGGTCGACCGCCCGCCTCGACGCCTATTTCGGCGTCAACCGCACCTTCGTCCTCGGCGAGTGGCTCACCCTCAAGCCCGTGGCCGGCGTCCGCGCCACCGGCTGGTCGGAAGGCATCAACGGCAACGGCACGACCGCCAAGGTGATCGCGCAGGCCGGCTTCGACCTCGAAGGCCTCGCCACCGGCTCGTGGGACCTCGTCGCCAACAAGTGGGGCATCAACGGCCTGCGCCATAGCATCCGCCCGGTCCTGCAATACCGCGTGATGCCCGGAGCGGACCGCGAGATCGGCGCCGTGCCCATGACGCAGCGCGCCGTCTCCCTGTCCGCGCTGGAAGAAGTCGACCTCGCCGACCGCCTCGATCCCGCCGCCACGACCGACCGCCAGGTCGTGCGCTTCGGCCTGCGCAACACCCTCGAGACGCGGGACGCCAAGTTCGGCACGCGCGAGCTCGCGCGCGCGGACTTCTTCGCGGACTGGCGCGAAGGGCCGACGGACGCCGAGACCGGAAAGAGCGCCCTGCAGTGCGCGGTCAGCCTGACACCGGCGCCTTGGATCACCCTCAGCTCCGGCCTGCGCCTGCCCAACGGCGGCGGCGCCGCGCTGGAATCCATCCAGAGCATCGCCTTCAATTCCGGCGACTTCTGGCGCACCTCCGTGAGCTGGGTCGAGCTCCGTGAAGTGACGCAGGCCCGCCAGCTCATCTGGGAGGGACGGGTGACCCTGAATTCGGTCTACTCCCTCGTCGCCACGCTCAACTACGACGCCCTGGCCGGCCAGACCACCTACGAAAGCATCGGAGTCGTCCAGCGCATCGCCAACTCCTGGGAGCTCGAATACGGGGTCATGCAGCGCCTCGATCCCCTGAACAACGGCAAGAGCTCATTGGGCTTCCAACTGCGGGCCAGATTATTCAAGTTCTGACCGTGACGGACACCCCCCCAGACTCCCCTTCGGTCCCCGAAGACGGCATCCTGCCGCCGGCCGACCTCCCGATCCGGCTCGACGTCTTCGAAGGACCGCTGGACCTGCTGCTCTTCCTGATCCGCAAGAACGAGATCGATATCTACGACATCCCGATCGAGAAGGTCACGCAGCAGTACCTCGAGATCCTGCGCACCCAGGAGAAGGACAACCTCGAACTCGCCGGGGACTTCTTCGTGATGGCCGCGACGCTGATGTACATCAAGAGCCGCATGCTCCTGCCGGTCGAAAGCCGGCCCGAGGAGGAAGTGGCGGCGACGGACGAAGGCCAGGACCCTCGCTGGGCCCTCGTCCAGCAGCTCATCCAATACAAGCGGGTCAAGGAGACCGCCGCGATCATCCGCGGGCTGGTCGAAGACCGCCAAGGCCTGCTCGGCCGCCACGTCGTCCAGCCGCAAGGCGAGGACGCCGTCGTGCGCCCCGTCGCCCCGGCCGACCGCATCGAGCTCTGGAACACCTTCAACCTCGTCCTGCGCCGCCTCGCCGAACGCATCCAGCCGGGCAACATCACCTCGGAGACCGTCACCGTATCGGACCGCATGGAGACGATCCTCGCCCGGCTCGAGACCGAGTCCGTCTTCGCCTTCACCAGCCTGCTGCCCGAGCGTCCGACCATCGGCTACCTTGTCGCCACTTTCCTGGCCTGCCTGGAACTGGCCCGACTCGGTAAGCTGAAATTAGAGCAGGACGCCTCGTTCGCGGAGATCAACTGCTCGAAGGCGGAACCCTCCGCCACCCCGAACGCCGGCGAAGCCCTCGGAGGGCAATCGGAGTTCGACGAGCCGGCCGCGCCGGCGGAGTAAGCCAAGGGCTTGAATTCATCGGGCTTCGGCCCAGACTGAACCCATGGCCAGCGCCAAGCGCCCTTCGAACCGACTCCTCGGCCTCGGCCTCGACGCCCAGGACCGGCATAAGCGCATCACCCGCGGCGAAGGCTTCGCCCTCGTCGGCGGCTCGGCGGAGACACACGAGAAAATGACCGAGACCGTGATCAAGACGACCGAGGAACTGGGCCGCAAAGGACGCACCATCGCCGACGCCCATCCGGAGGAGCTGGCGGACCTGCTCCGCAAGCACGACCGCGGCGCCTGAACCCAAAAAGGAGCCACAGACGGGTTGACTCACCTCTGGCGCAGGATTTGACTTCCTCTCCCCAAAAATGAGCAACGAGCTGCCCCCTCCCCCGCCCCCTCCTCCTGCTGACGGCGACAACTCCGCCGCCCAGGCTCCCAAGCTGAAACTTTCCAAGCCGGCTGGCTTCGTTCCTCCGCCTCCGCCTGCGCCGACGGCCGAGGCCGGCGCCGCGATCCCGCCGCCGCCCGCCGCCATCCCGGCTCCGACCGCGGCTCCCGCGACGTCCGCCGCTCCTCGCCCGGCCGCCGCGCCGATCGCCAATCGCTCCGTCGGCAAAGTCGCCGCCACGTTTGACGTCCTCGCCCTCGCGGCTTCGCTGGTCGGCGCGGTGCTCCTCGCGCTCGAACTCTTCGTCAAATCCAAAGGTTAAGTCCCTTTCATGGCCTCCGATCTCATCCTCAATCTCGATAACAGCAACTTCGACGCCACCATCAAGGCGTCGGCCGTCCCCGTCCTGGTGGACTTCTGGGCCACTTGGTGCGGCCCCTGCAAGCAGATCGGCCCCGTGCTCGATCAGCTCGCCGTCGAGATGAACGGAACCGTCCAGATCGCGAAGGTCGACGTGGACACCAACCAGGCCCTGGCCCAGCAGCTCGGCGTCAACTCCATCCCGGCCCTGTTCCTCTTCAAGAACGGCGTCGTGGTCGACAAGATGGTCGGCGCCCGCCCCAAGGGCGATATCGCCGCCTTCATCAAGAAGCACGCCTAAGGCGTCCGACATCAGCCCAATAAGAAAGGCCCGGGATCGCTCCCGGGCCTTTTTGTTGCCGCCTGCGGCGAGACCTTACTTGGTCTCGAGCGGGTGTTCCTTCAGGAGGTCGGCGGGATTGTACTGGCCGCGATTACCGATGGCCTTGCGGACCTCGGCGACCTTGGTGTCCATGACGGGCTCGGAGGCGTTGCCCCAGGCCTGGCGGACGTAGGTGGCGATGTGGGCGACCTGCGCGTCCTTGAGGCCGGCGCCGATGTTAGGCATGTTACCGTTATACTTCACGCCATTGACTTCGATCTCTCCGGCGAGACCGGCGAGGATGGCCTTGATGATGCGTTCTTCCGAACCCGCGACCCAGGCGGACTTGGCCAGCGGAGGGAAAGCACCGGGCATGCCGAGACCGGTCGCCTGATGGCAGGCGGCGCAGTTCGCGAGGAAGAGTTTCTCGCCCTTGGCGGCATCCGGCTCGAACGCCACGGGGCCGCCGGCGACGGTGGCCTTGGGGGCGTTGAGGTCGAAAGCGGTCGGCGAGAAGTCACCCGAGTTGCGGGTGAGGTAGACGCCGGCCCAGAAGCCGAAGCCGCAGAACAGGAAGACGATGAAGATCGGCGTCAGGGAGAAGCCCTCGGCGGGCTCGTCCTTGTCGCGCGACAGCTGCGAGTGAACCTCCACCAGGCGTCCGTCGGACGGGCCTTCGGAACCAGCGCCGGAGGGACCCCGGCGAGGGCGGTTGTTATCAGGATGACGGTTGCGGTCGTTCATGGGTTCACTGCTTCAGTTTGGCTTCCGGCGAGGAGTAATCCTGACGGAGGGATTGGAGGTAGGCGGCCAGGGCGAGGGCACGCTCGGAAGGGACTTCGTGCTTCGCTCCGGTGTAGAGGAAGTCGAAGCGGTCTTTGCCACCATCACCTTTGTGCAGGATCGCGAAGTGCACGGCGTCGACGTCCTTGGCACGGGCGCCGTAGTTGGCGAGGTCCGGACCGAGGCGGCGATCGCCGAGAAGGACCTGCTTCTGCTGGGAATAGTCGCGGGCGACGGAGGGGCGGACGCCGTAACCGCGGGCGATGTCGCTGCCCTGCCCGGCCGGACGGACCTGCTGGGTGTGGCAGCTGACGCAACCGAGGGAGACGTAGACCGCGCGGCCTTGGATGGCCAGGCCGGGTTCGCGTGACGGGAAGAGCGGACCACCTTCTTCGGCCGGGGCGCGGCCGAGGGAGCCGAGCTGGACCTGGCTGCTGATGACCAGCGCGCCGAAGGGCAACGCGACGGCCAGGAAGACGCCGGCCAGGAGAGTGTTGAGGTTCTTCATGGGTGTCCGGATTAGTCGTGGCGGCCGGAGGAAGCCGGCGCGGAGGATTTGAGGATCATGCCGAAGGCGTTGAGGGCGAAGGCGACGTGGCCGATGAGCAGGAGCACCGCCGAGACGACGAGCACCTGCTGCCAGGCGGAACCCACGCGGGCCACGTCAGCCAGCTTCACGGAGGCGTCGGCGAGCTGCTTGCCCTCCTGCCAGCCGCCGACGAGCAAGGCCACGAGCGCGGCGACGGCGCCGAGGGCGGTGGTCCAGAAGTGCACGTGGACGAGCTTGGCGGAAGGCCAGAGCGAACCGGTGAGGCGAGGCAGCACGAAGTAGGCGGCCCCGAAGAGCACCATCGTGGCGAACGCGTAGGTCAGGAGCTGCTCCTGGCCGGCGGCGAAGGAAGTGAAGCGGACCACCGCGTTGTAACCGCGGAAACCGAAGACGGCGTTGAGCGCGCCGAAGAGCGTGAAGGCGACGGCGCCGAAGCTCACGAAGCGCAACGTGGTGTCGTTCCAGGCGCGGGCCCAGCCGCCCTCGGCGAAGAGCGTGCCATGGAAGTTGATGGCGGTCACGATCACGGGGACCATCAGCATCGCGCCGGCGACCACGCCGATGGACTGGATCCACAGCGGCACCGGGGCGCCGACGAGGGCGGCCGGCCCGGTCCAGCTCGCGAAGAGGAAGAACGTCCAGAAACCCACCGGAGCGAGGTAGTAGGCGCTGACGGTGCGGCCGAGCACCTTCGGCAGGAAGTAATAGACCGCGGCGAGCGCCGAAGCGCCGAACCAGAGCAGGAGCAGGTTGGAGACGAACCAGCTGTGCGCGATCGCCTGGACGACCCCGGACGCCGGCAGCCAGAGGACGATCAGCTGGGCGAGGAGGTAGGTGAGCGGGAAGGCGAACGAGGCGCCGACCACGAACCACTGCGAGGCGAAGGTATGCCCCGTCGGACGCCGGGCGAAGGCGACGATCGGCCAGAAGCCGGCGAGCAGGAAGGCGACGGCGAGGACCGGGCCGACTTCGCGGGGGAATTCCAGCAGGCCGAAGCCGTTCTGGTTGCCGGCGAAGATCTGGACGACGCCGTAAGTGAGGGCGAGGTTCCAGGCCGCGCCACCGAGGGTGGCGAGCCAGCCGTTGCGGAGCTCGAAGCGACCCAGCTGCGCCAGCAGCCACAGGTTGAGCGCGAAGAAGGCGTTGAAGCCCCAACCGTAGACGAACAGGTTGCGCTGGGCGGCGGCGACATGTCCGTAGGTGAGCACCTCGCAGCCCCGGAAGGGACCGACGCCGGCGCCCTGCTGGAGCGCGGCGATCACGCCCAGCACGGAGGCGGCGAGCAGCCAGATCACCGCGGAGACGAAGAAGAGGAGGAACGGGCCGCGGAGCTGGGCCTCGGTCCGCGACAGACGGGAGTCGCCTTCGGGGGGACGGCCCTGCGGGCGGCCGGAACGATTTTCCTGGGTCATCGGGGAAAGGAAGTGCGGGATTATTTGAGGCCGAGTTCGGCGGTGGTCCAAGGAGCCGTGCGACCGGCGGTGGCGGCGCGGACGGCCTTCACCTGGGCGGCGGTGACCGGGTTGGCCTGGTTGCCGAAGCTCTGACGGACGTAGGTGAGGACGTCGGCGATGTCCTCGTCGGTGACGCCCGCGACCGGCGGCATCATGCTGTTATAAGTCATGCCGTTGACGGTGATCGGTCCCATCAGGCCCTGGAGGATGAACTTAACCGGCAGCTCGGGATTGCCGACGGCGATCGGGGCGTTGGCGAGCGGCGGGAAGACGGGCGGCAGGCCGAGCCCGGTCGGCTGGTGGCAGGCGATGCAGGTGCGCGCGTAGACCGCGGCGCCGCGCTTCATCTGCTCGTCGGAGGCCTTCACGAAGGCCCCGGCGGCGGCGGGAGCGGCAGGAGCGGCGGCCGGCGCCGGGGCGGCGGCGGCCTGGATCTTCGCGACGACCTTGACGTCGGCGGCGATGAGGGCGGCGGCGTCCTTGACCGGGATGCGATAGGTGCCGTCGGCGTTGCGGGCGGGCTCGGTGATGAGGGCGAGGCCCTTCTTGGCGTTCTCGGCGCGCAGCTCCTTCTGGGCCTGACGGCGGCCGGCTTCCTCGTTCGGGGCCTTGCGGACGGAGACGTAGAGGTAGGCGGTCGCGATCAACGCGGCGGCGGCGAAGCAGACGAGCCGCAGCCAGGAGGCGATCTGGCCGGGAAGCAGCGGACGGCTCCCGGAGGAAGGTTGTTCACTCATGATAGTGGATGGACTCGAGGATACGGGGGTCGTGGACGGGGATCGTCTCCTGCTTGGCGGCGCCGCGCAGGAACAGGGCGAAGACGATGCCGCCGAAACCGAGGATGGCGACGAGGTCGAGGGCGAGGGACGGCGTCAGGAACGGCGTCACGACGAAGCCCTCGGGCTTCGACGCGTCATGGACCTGCCTCGGCAGCGCGTTGAACCAGAGGTCGACGAGGCCGCCGACGAGGATGAGCCAGGCCACGGCCAGGAGCCGGCCGGCGACGATCTTCGTGCGGTAGAACAGCAGGCACAGGAACGGCAGCAGGAAGAAGCCGAAGATGAGGTACATCGAGACGTTCCACCACTCGCTCTTGAGGCCGGTGGCGGCGTCGATCTCGCGGATGTTGTACCAGAAGGTCTCTTCCGGGATGTTCGCGGTGTAGATCAGGAAGTACTGCGAGAAGCTGATGTAGGCCCAGAAGACCGTGAAGGCCAGCATCAGGCAGCCCAGGACGTGGCGGTGGGCCTGGTTGAGCAGCCCGTCGAGCCAGCCGCCGTGGGACAGCTTGTAGGTGAGGATGACGGTGACGGCGAGGGCCAGGCGGATGGAGAGCGCGAAGAACCACACGCCGTACATGGTCGAGAACCAGTGGTACGAGAGGGCCATCAGGCAGTCGAAGGCCAGCATCGTGAGCGTCACGGCCGCGAGCGGGATGCCCACGGCGGAGACGGCGTGCAGGCGGTGCGTGTGGCCGGCCGTGCGGTCGGTGTCCTGCGCGAAGGACCAGCGGCGCAGCAGCGTGACGAGCGCGGCGAAGACCACCACGTAGAGGGCGATGCGGGCCAGGAAGAACTTCTCGTTCAGGAACCAGCTCTTCGCGAGGAGGATCGGGTCATGGCCGACCGCGTGGCCGCTCGGCAACACGTGGGCGGCGTCCGTCCAATACCAGACGGCGTGACGGAAGTCGGGCAGGAACGCCAGGGGGGCGACGCCGAGGAGGAGGACGACCGGGAGGGCGACGACGAGCAGCTCCCAGTTGCGGCGGATGAGCGGAGCCCAGCCGGCGTCGAAGACGCGGGTGATCATCGTCAGCATCAGCATGCCGATCAGGACCGAGGCCCAGAAGAGCGAGCCGACGAGGACGGAGAGGGCCTGGCGGTTCTCATGGTGGGCCACGCCGGCGAAGGCGAAGTACCAGACGACGGCGAGGGCGACGACGCCGAGCGCCAGGAATTTCTTCCAATGGGCGGTGAGGGCGTGAGGCGAAGAGGAGCTCATGGGCGAATTACTTGATTTGGGCCTTCACGGCGGCGGGGACGAGTTCGGGCGGGCAGTTCTGCGAGAGCTGCAGGGCGCGCACGTAGGCGACGACGGCCCAGCGCTCCTCGGGGGAGAGCTTGTCGCCGTAACCCATCATGGTGTTCTTGCCGTTGGTGATGACGTCGTAGATCTGGCCGTTCGGGTAGGCGCGGATGAGGGGCGTCTGCAGGCTGGCGATCGTGACGATGGCGGCGTCGCCTTCGATGGCGGAGCGCACCTTCATGATGCCGTTGCCGTCGCCGGCCTGGCCGTGGCAGACGGCGCAGTAGATCTGGTACTTGCCGCGGCCGACGTCCAAGGTGTACTGGCTGACCTTGTAGTCGTTGAGCTTGCCGTTCGTGAAGCCCAAGGACTTCTCCGGGAAGCCGGCGAGGAAGGCGCCCTTGGCGTCCTTGCCGCTCACGAAGGACGGATTGAGCGACTCGGCGCGCTTGAAGTCGGCCGAGAAGACCTTGGCCGGCTGCAGGCCGGTGCCGCGGGCGACGGTGCCGGCGACGGGCGGACGCGCGTCACGACCGTCGGCGAAGAACTTGTTCTCCCCCTGGGCCTTGTACTTGTTCTGGTAGTCCATGTCGTCGAAGACATAGACGGGCGTGTCCTTGGAAGTCTTGCCCTGGAAGCCGAGGAAGCTGATCGTGGCGACGACGGCGACGGCGAGGAATGCGAGATAGCGGCTCATGGGTGCGGATTAGTCGCGGATGACGATGATCTCCTGGCCGCCGAGCGACTGGAGGAAGTTGCGCGACTCATCGAGGTGGAAACGCGGGTCGCGGGCCTCGAGGACGATCATGAACGTGTCGTCCGACACGCGGGCGAAGTTCGGGAGGTCGAACAAGGGGTGGTTGTGGCGCGGCAGCCGGTTGAAGATGAACTGCCCGAAGAAGGTGCCGAAGGCGGCGAACAGGATCGTGCACTCGTAGAGCACCGGGAACGGGAAGATCACGCTCCAGTAGGGCTTCCCGCCGACGATCAGCGGGTAGTCGTAGGAGTTCATGTACCAGGTGAGCAGGCAGCCGGTGATGAAGCCGGTGACGCCGCCGAGCAGGGTCAGGCGCGGGACGGGGGAGCGCGGCAGGCCCATGGCCTGGTCCATGCCGTGGATCGGGAAAGGCGTGTGCACGTCCCAGTTCTTCCAGCCGGCATCGCGCACCTTCTCGGCGGCGTGGAACACGTCGGAGACCTTGCGGAAGGTGCAGGCCACCCCGTGGATGCGTTCGTTGCGTTCGTTCATGGTCGGGTTACGGCGGAGATCAGTGGGCGTGGGGGTCGGCCTGCGGCGCGACCATCTTCACCTCGGCCATGGGCAGCAGAGGCAGGAAGCGCACGAACAGGAGGAAGAGGACGGAGAAGAAGCCGAAGGTGCCGAAGAAGGTGAAGATATCGACGATCGTCGGGCTGTAGTAGCCCCAGCTCGACGGCAGGTAGTCGTTGGCCAGCGAGGTGATCGTGATGACGAAGCGCTCGAACCACATGCCGACGTTCACGAAGAGGCAGATGATCCAGACGAGGGAGTGGTTCTCGCGGACCTTCTTGAACCAGAAGAGCTGCGGGGTGATCACGTTGCAGGAGACCATGATCCAGTAGGCCCAGGCGTACTGGCCGAAGGCGCGGTTCACGAAGGCGAACTTCTCGAAGGAGTTGCCCGAGTAGGCCGCGATGAAGAACTCGGTGGCGTACGCGTAGCCGACCATCGTGCCCGTGGCCAAGATGATCTTGCACATGTTGTCGATGTGGTACTGGTTGATGACGTCGTGCAGGCGGTAGATCGCGCGCAGCGGGAGCATCAGGGTCAGCACCATCGCGAAGCCGGAGAAGATGGCGCCGGCGACGAAGTACGGGGGGAAGATGGTGGTGTGCCAGCCGGGGACGTTCGAGACGGCGAAGTCGAACGAGACGATGGTGTGCACCGAGAGCACGAGGGGCGTCGAGAGGCCCGCGAGCAGCAGGTACGCCATCTCGAAGTTGGACCACTGGCGGTTGCCGCCGCGCCAGCCCATGGCCAGCAGGCTGTAGAAGGCCTTGCGCCACCAGGTCGTCGCGCGGTCGCGGATGGTGCCCAGGTCCGGGATCATGCCCATGTACCAGAACAGCGTGGAGACGGTGAAGTAGGTCGAGACCGCGAAGACGTCCCATTCGAGCGGGGAGCGGAACTGCGGCCAGATGCCGTTCTGGTTGGGCAGCGGGAGCAGCCACCAGCCGAACCACACGCGGCCGACGTGGAAGAGCGGGAAGAGGCCGGCGCAGCAGACCGCGAAGATGGTCATGGCCTCGGCGGCGCGGTTGATGGACGTGCGCCACTTCTGGCGGAGGAGGCAGAGGATCGCCGAGATCAGCGTGCCGGCGTGGCCGATGCCGACCCAGAACACGAAGTTGACGATGGCCCAGCCCCAGCCGACGGGCGAACGGAGGCCCCAGGTGCCGGTGCCGGTCGAGACGAGGTAGCCGAGGCCGAGGAACGTGAACGACGCGACGAAGAGCGCGACGCCGAACATGACCTTCCACCAGAGCGGGGTCTCTTCTTCGACGATGCCGCAGACCTTGTCGGTGATCCAGTGGAAGCCGCGGTTGTTGAGGATCAGCGGGGAGCGCGGGAGCTCGGCTGGGCGAACCTTGTCGAGGATCGCGGGGCGCTCGGAAGAGCTGTCGTGGGCGTGAGCCATGGGACGATGGGTCGTTTAAGGATTATTTGGCGTGGTGCTCGGCGCCGTGGGCGGGCTGGGCGTGGGCGTCGCCGTGCGCCGGGGCGCCGTGCGATTCGCGGCCGGCCATCTCGACGCGGGAAAGCGGGACGAGGTTGGCGCCGGGCATGCGGAGGTTGAGGTTGCGCAGCTTGGCCTGGTAGGTCGTGCGCGGACGGGTGTTGAGGTAGGTCAGGGCGCCGTAGGAACGGGTCGAGGCCTTGGCCTTGGCGACGCGGGACTTCGGGTCGGTGATGTCGCCGAACTCGATCGCGCCGGCCGGGCAGGCCTGCTGGCAGGCGACCTGGATGACGCCGTCGCGGACGTTGACGTCGTCCGAGTTGCGGGCGCGGACCTTGGCCTGGATCTTGGCTTCCTGGATGCGCTGCACGCAGTAGGTGCACTTCTCCATGACGCCGCGCATGCGCACGGAGACGTCGGGGTTCTTCTGCAGTTGCGGCAGGTCGGCCGGATCCTTGACCGTCTTCTCGGGTCCGAGGGGTCCTTCGTAGTAGTGGCCGTCGACGCGCTTGTTGAAGTCGAGGAAGTTGAAACGGCGGACCTTGTACGGGCAGTTGTTCGCGCAGTAGCGGGTGCCGATGCAACGGTTGTACGCCATGGTGTTCAGGCCCTGGTCGTCGTGGACGGTGGCGTTGGCCGGGCAGACGGTCTCGCAAGGGGCGGTCTCGCAATGCATGCAAGCGACGCCCATGAAGGTGACCTGCGGGTCTTCAGGGATGGCGTTGCCGGCGGCGGCGCGGCCGTCGAAGAAGTAGCGGTCCAGGCGGATCCAGTGCATGTTGCGGCCCTTGAGCACCTGCTCGCGGCCGACGACCGGGATGTTGTTCTCGGACTGGCAGGCGGTCACGCAGGCGTTGCAGCCCGTGCAGGTGTTGAGGTCGATCGACATGCCCCACTGCTGGAGCGGCTTGAACTTGTCCTCGTGGCCCTTCCAGACGGCGACGTTCGGGGCGACGGAGTGGGCCGGGTGCTCGTAGGCGGAGTTGCCGCGCGGCGTGGTGATGGCCTTGAGGGCCGGCGACATGTTGCCGTCCTTGCCGTAGACGGCGGGCGCGTGGCCGTCGATGCCGAGCTTGGCGAAGTTCTCGTTCTTCTTCAGGTCCGCCGCGTTGCCTTCGCGGATGACGTCGCGTCCTTCCATGGACCAGTGGTCCTGCATGTTGCCGACGGCGACGGTGGCGCCGGTGAGCGTGAGCTTCACGCCGGTGCGGAAGGCGGGCTCGGAGGCGGCCACGAAAGGATAGGCGTCGAAGCCGTTGCCGACGACGCGTCCGGCGAGGCGTTCCGGGACGCGGGTGGCGACGCGGCCGCCGACGCGGCGACCGAAGCCGAGCTGCAGGCCGACGGTGTGGTCCGCCATGCCCGGCATGATGAAGACGGGACCGGTGACGAACTGGCCGCCGACGGTCAGCGTGGCGACGCGGCAGATGAGGCGGCCGTCGACGAGCTGGTTGATGTTCCGGTTGAGCGCACCGATCTTGTTGATGACCATCGCCTCGGGCTCGATGGCGAGCTTCGCGGCGAGCTTGGGGCTGACGAGGATGACGTTTTCCCAGACGGTCTTGGTCATGGGATCCGGAGCCTCGGCGAGCCAGCCGTTGTTGGCGTAGAGGCCGTCGCCGGCATGGACGCTCGGGACGAGGCGGACTTCGAGGGAATCGAACGAAAGGGCCGGAGCGGCGAAGGCCTTGATCTGCTCGGCGCCGACGGCGGGCTTGGCGACCGCGAAGGCGGAGCCGGGGAGCACGCCTTCGGCGAGCCAGGCGGCGAAGGCCTCGTCGGAGGCGTTCTTGGAGAGGCCGTTGAAGGTCTCGCGGACGAGCGCGTGCGGATCCTTGTCGGAACCGGCGAACGGAGCGAGGACGTCGAGTTCGGTGACCGTCGCGAAGAGCGGCTCGATCATCGGCTGGACCGGGACGTAGACGCCGCTGAGCGTGCGACCGTCGGACCAGCTCTCGAGGTAATGCGAAGCGGCGAGGAACGTGCCACCGGCGGCCTTCACGGCGGCGGAGGTCTCGTCGAACGAGGCGCCATGGTAACCGAGGCGGACCACGGTCTTGGCGGCCTTGATGGCGGCGTCGAAGTTCACGTCAGCCGGGGCGTCGTAGGCGGGGTTGCCGCCGAGGATGACCAGAGTCTCGGCCGGCTTGGCGGCGAGGGCGGCGATCGTCAGCGAGGCTGGAGCCGGGGCGGCCACGTACTTCACGGCGGCGCCGAGGGCCTGGTTGGCGAGGAAGACGGCGCGGTGCGCGTCGCCGGAAAGATGGTCGCCGGCGACGATGAGCGCTTCGCCCTTGGCCTTGACGAGGTCGGCGACGCATTCGGTCACCCACTTGGCGTCGACGTGGATGCCGGAGACCTTGCCCTTGAGGGACGAGGCGGCGGCATTGCCGGTCTGCGCGAGGACTTCGGCGGCGAAGAGGATCGCGAGGCCGGAGATGTGCGAGGACGAGGCGCGGAGACGATGGTCGGCGGCGGCGCCGGTGAGCGAGAAGACGGATTCGACGACGTAGAGGCGCGTCATCTTCTCGGCCTGCTCGGCGGTGTCCGCGCGACGGGCGGAGGCATAGGCGCGGGTGTCTTCGACGGTGGCGTCATGCGCGCCGAGGAAATCGCGGTCGAGGCTCAGCACGCGGCGGGCCTTGGCGTAATCGGGAAGCGCGCGGGCGCCGAGGACGGCTTCGGCGCGGTTCTGGGCGACCGGGGTGTACTCGACCCAGCGGGCCTTCGGGTAGGCGGCCTTGAGGCCGGCGACGAGGCGGGCGCGCGTGGGCGAGGTGGAGGGACGGGCGAGGAAGGCGAGGCCGGCGCCGGCGTCGGCCTTGGCGGCGGCGGCGAGCCCGCGGACGAAGGCGCGGGCGGCGGCGACGGAGAGCACGGAACCATCGGCGGCGACGGAAGCCTGGGCGCGGTCCGGGTCGTACATGTCGAGGACGCTGGCCTGGGCGAACTTCGAGGAGGCGCCGCCGTTGGCGCGGTGGCTCGGGTTGCCTTCGATCTTGGTCGGGCGGTGCTGGTGCGTCTCGACGAGGATCGGCTGGTTGGCGAACTCGCCGGGGAAGGAGGAGGCGTAGTACGTGGCGACGCCGGGAATCGTGTTCTCGGGCTGCTTGGCGTAAGGGAGCGTGTGGTTGCGGGGCTCGCGGCAACCGGCGAGGCCGAGGCCGGCGAGGCCGAACGAGGCGCCCATGAGCATCAGGAACTCGCGACGCTCGACCGGGGTGATGGCGGCGGCGCCTTCGACGAACTCGCGTTCGGCGCGGGTGCGGAACTCGGGCGACTTGTTGCGCTCGTCGAGGCTGCGCCAATACGCGGGACCGGTCGGCTCGCCGGGCTGGGCCGCGGGGTGTTCAAAGACTTTCTTGCTCATCGGAAAAGGGGGTGGGGGTTAGCGGTGGCAGCCCGAGCAGCTCTGGGGCGGATTGACCTTCCAGTCGTGGACGAACTTCGTGCCCTGCTCCGTCTGGGCGGCCGGCGAGGCGGCCTTGTAGGCGAGGTCGGTGACCTTGTCGACGGGACGCAGGACCTGCTCGGGATTGCGATGGCAATCGAGGCAGAAGGACATGTTGAGGGATTTCTGCTGGCCGACGACGACCTGCTGGTCGACGCGACCGTGGCACTCGACGCAGCTGACGCCGCGGTTCACGTGGACGGCGTGGTTGAAGTAGACGTAGTCGGGGACCTTGTGCACCTTGACCCAGCGGATCGCCTCGCCGGTCTCCATGCTCTTCTTCACGAGCGCCAGCGCGGGGCTGTCGGTCTTCACCTGGCTGTGGCAGTTCCAGCAGGTGTTGGTCGTCGGGACGTTGGAGTGCCCGGACTTGTCGACGAAGTTGTGGCAGTAGCGGCAATCGAGGCCGAGGACGGAATCAGGACCGGCGTGGAAAGAGTGGTCGAACGCGACGGGCTGATCCGGCGTGTATCCGACGTTCAGATACTTGTTGGTCGCGTACTCGTTGACCGCGGCCGCGACGACCACGCCGGTGACGAGCAGGCAGACGATGATCTGGAAAGGGGCGGCGTTGACGGCCCGGGAGAAGAAGTTGCCACGGGGTGCCGGGCGGTTGAGGAATTCGAGGAGCTTGCGCATCGCGTTCAGACGAATGGATTGGCGGGTTTTTTGACCGAAGAGGCACGAAAGGCGGACCCCCTTCGCAACCCAAATTTTAGGGGTTTTAGTCGCTTTTCAGGGGTAGCCTGGGAATTCAGGGACTAAAAACCTGTGAATCGGGTGTAAATTAACATCATAAGTCGTTATTCTTCAACACTTTAATTTTTTACGATGGAATTAATCTCATTAAAGCCTGCTGCGGCCAGCAATGAGCAGTTTCCAAACTATTAGGCCGGCGACAGGAAAACCCTAGTGGGGCTTATCCCGGCGCCGGCCTAAGGCCGAGCCTTGTCGGCTTAGCGGGTCAGGGACTTCGCGGCGCTCTGGACGAGGTCGACGAAGCTCTTGGCCTCGAGGGAAGCGCCGCCGATCAGGCCGCCATCGATGTCATGCTCGGCCAGGAGGGCGTCGGCGTTGTCGGGCTTCATGGAGCCGCCGTACAGGATCCGGACGCGCCCGGCGGTCTCGGCGCCGAACTGGGTGACCAGCAGGGAGCGGATGAAGGCGTGCACTTCCTGGGCCATGGCCGGGGTGGCGGTCTTGCCGGTGCCGATCGCCCAGACGGGCTCGTAGGCGATGATGACCTGGTCGGCCTTGCCCGCGGGCACGCCGGCCAGACCGAGCTCGACCTGACGCTTGACCACGGAATTCGTGGTGCCGGCCTCGCGTTCGGAAAGCAGTTCGCCGACGCAGAGGATGGGCTTGAGGGAGGCGGCCAGGGCGGCGTTGACCTTGCGGTTGATGAAGGCGTCGTCCTCGCCGAAGATCGCGCGGCGCTCGCTATGGCCGAGGATCACGTGCGTGACGTGCAGGTCGCGCAGCATGGCGGCCGAGACTTCGCCGGTGAAGGCGCCGTTCGGCTTGTCATGCATGTTCTGGGCGCCCACGGCGAGGTGGGTGCCTTCGGCGGCGGCGCTGACCGCGGAGAGCGCGGTGAAGGGCGGGCAGAGGACCACCTGGACGGCCGACTCGATGCCGACGGCGGCGGCGATGGCCTTGACGAGGTCGGTGCCTTCGGTGGCCGTCTTGTTCATCTTCCAATTACCGGCGATGAGGGGGGTGCGTTTGGACATGGGAGTGGTTTGAGTGCTTGTTTACGTGGGTTCTGAGGCGGTTCAGGCCGAGAGGGCAGCGACGCCGGGGAGGACCTTGCCTTCGAGGTACTCGAGGGAGGCGCCGCCGCCGGTCGAGCAGTGCGAGACCTTGGTGTCGACGCCGAACTTCTTGGCCGCCGTGGCGGTGTCGCCGCCGCCGACGATCGTGATCGCGCCGCGCTCCGTGGCCTGGGCCACCGCGGCCGCCATGGCCTTCGAGCCGACGGCGAACTTCTCGAACTCGAACACGCCGCACGGGCCGTTCCAGACCACCGTGCCGGCGCGGCCGATGGCGGCCTCGTACAGCTTGATGGACTCCGGACCGCAGTCCATGCCTTCCCAGCCGGCGGGGATGCCGGACTGCATGGTGGCAGGCTGGGTGTTGGAATCAGGGGAGAACTTGTCGCCGCAGACGAAATCGACCGGGAGGGTGACCTTCACGCCGCGGGCCTTGGCCTTGTCGAGCAACTCCTGGACGATCTTGGCGCCTTCGGCGTCGTAGAGGGAATTGCCGATCTCCATGCCGTCGCAGACCTTGCGGAAGGTGTAGGCCATGCCGCCGCCGATGATGATCTCGTCGGCCTTCTCGATCAGGTTGCGGATGAGGGGGATCTTGTCGGCGATCTTGGCGCCGCCGAGGATGGCGAGGAGCGGGCGCTTCGGGCTGTTGAGCACGGTGTCGAACGCCTTGAGCTCGGCTTCGAGCAGGAAACCGGCGGCCTTGCGGGAGAGGTTCACGCCGACCATCGACGAGTGGGCGCGGTGCGCGGTGCCGAAGGCGTCGTTCACGTAGACGTCGCCCAGACGCGAGAGGGAGGCCCTGAATTCGGCCACTTTCGCGGGGTCGGCCTTCTGGCTGGTGCCGTCCTCGAGCTTCACCTTGCCCTCTTCCTCGATGTGGAAGCGGAGGTTCTCGAGGAGCAGGATCTCGCCCGGCCGGAGGGCCTTGGCGGCGGCTTCGGCTTCGGCGCCCACGCAGGCGGCGACGAACTTCACCGGCTTGCCGAGGAGCTTCTCGAGCTCGGCGGCGACGGGGCGGAGGGAGAACTTCTCGACGACCTTGCCGTCCGGACGGCCGAGGTGCGACATCAGCACCAGGGAGGCGCCGCCTTCGAGCAGGAACTTGATCGTCGGCAGGGCCGCGGCGATGCGCTGGGTATTCGTGATGGCGCCGGTCTTCTTGTCCTGGGGGACGTTGAAGTCGACACGGACGAGGACACGCTGGCCTTTGACGGAGCCGAGTTCGCGGAGGGTGGGAGCGGGCATGGTGGTGAAAGGCAGCAGAGAAAGGCGTAAGGCCAAGGGTGGGAAGAACAAACCGCCCGAGCCCTCGCAAACCGTCGTAACCGCCCCACCCCACCCCGTCCGGAGCCCCAAACAAGACAGGCGACCCGGATGGGCCGCCTGTCGCGGAGGAATCTAGGCGAGCCTCAGAGCTTGGCCGTGACCTTGCCCAGGAGCTCGACGACGCGGTTGGAGTAGCCCCACTCGTTGTCGTACCAGCTGATGAGCTTGAAGAAGTTCTTGTTCAGCTCGATCGAGGAGCCGGCGTCGAAGATCGACGAGCTCTTGTCGTGGATGAAGTCGGACGAGACCACCTCGTCTTCGGTGTAGGCCAGGATGCCCTTCATGTAGGTCTCGGACGCCTTCTTGAGGGCGGCCTTGATCTCGGCGAGGGAGGTGTCCTTGGTGGTCTTGACCGTGAGGTCGACGACGGAGACGGTCGGGGTCGGCACGCGGAAAGCCATGCCGGTCAGCTTGCCCTTCACTTCCGGAAGGACGAGCGCGACGGCGCGGGCGGCGCCGGTGGCGGACGGGATGATGTTCTGGGCGGCGGTACGGCCACCCTTCCAGTCCTTCTTGGACGGACCGTCGACGGTCTTCTGGGTGGCGGTGTAGGCGTGGACGGTGGTCATCAGGCCTTCGGCGACGCCGAAGCCTTCCTTGAGGAGCACATGGACGAGCGGCGCGAGGCAGTTCGTGGTGCAGGAGGCGTTCGAGATGATGTGGTGCTTCTGAGCGTCGTACTTGTCGTCGTTGACGCCGATGACGACGGTGATGTCCTCGTCCTTGGCCGGAGCGGAGATGATGACCTTCTTGGCGCCGGCTTCGAGGTGGCCCTTGGCCTTGGCGGCTTCGGTGAAGAGGCCGGTGGATTCGATGACGACCTGGACGCCGAGCTTACCCCAGGGGAGTTCGGCCGGAGATTTGGCGGAAACCACGAGGATTTCCTTGCCGTTCACGACGAGGACGTCGTCTTCCAGCTTGTCCGGGGAGGACTTCTTGGAGGTGACGGTGCCGTTGAAGCGGCCCTGCGTGGAGTCGTACTTGAGCAGGTAGGCGAGGTTGTCCGCGGGGACGATGTCGCCGACGGCGACGACGTCGAAGGTCGTGCCGAGGTGGCCCTGTTCGACGAGGGCGCGGAAGACGAGACGGCCGATGCGGCCGAATCCGTTGATAGCTACTTTGGTGGCCATGGTATGGTGTGTGAGAAAGGAAAGAGGACGGACGTGAAAGGGATGAAAAAGGCCCTGCCACCCCGCATTGGCAAGCGAGAATGCGAATCAGGCCCCGGCGGACCAGACGGCGGAGGCCAAAGGCGGCAAAACCACCCTGCCCGCCTCGATCCGCGGCAAGGGACCCGGCGCCAGCAGGCAGGACGGGAAAGGCGAGACGACCACGGGCGTCCAGCGGCCGGTGCGCGGCAACGCCAGGCTGACCTCATGGTCATGGGGGTTGCAGGCCAGCAGCACCCGCGCGGAGCCAAGCCCCCCGTCGGCGTTCAGGACCGCGACGAACGCCTCGCCGCCCGCCTGATGCGTGACCTGCATCCAGCCGGGCGAGACCGCCTGACGCGGCCGCAGGACCACGCCGGCGGAAGACAGGCGGAACGCGATCAGCCGGGCCACGAACTCGTGTTCCGCGCGGAAACGGTCCAGCCGCACCGGGTCGAGGCGGTTGAGGTCGCCGCGGCGCCACGTGTTGCTCACGCCGCGCTTGGTCATGAGGAAATCCTGGCCGGCGCAGAGCATCGGCACGCCCGCCGCGCACAGGAGGATGACGTGCATCATGCGCGTGCGGAGCACGTCGTTGGGCGCGGGATCCAAGGCGTCGGCTCCGGCCCGCTCCGTGATCCGGTCGAGCCACGCCATGTCGTCGTGCGACTGCGCGTAACGCAGCCGGGCCGAGGGGCGGAAAGCGCAGGCGGCGACGTGATGCAGGAGGTCCGCGGCCTTGGCGTGGCCGCGGACATAGGCCGGCAGGAACTCGCGGAACGCGTCGTCCCAGCTCGTCCAGGTGGTGTCATCGAGGTCGCGGGCCGCATGGCCGCGGAAGCTCCACGGCTCGGCGATGAGGATCTTATGGGGCGCGCGGACGCGGAAATCGGCCTCGATCTCGCGCAGGAGCGGCGTCCCGAGGAGCTCGGCGAGGTCGAGCCGGACGCCGTCGACGCCGAGCGTCTCGGTCCAGTGCCGCAGCGCCGCATGCACGAGCCGCTTGAACATCGGCGCCTCGGCGCGCACGTCGTTGCCGCAGCCGCTCCAGTTGGTCAATTCCCCCTGCGGGTCGACGCGGTAATAATACGCCGCGTCGATCGCGCCGAGGCCGTTGGGCGAACCGAAGTGGTTGAGCACGACGTCCATGATGACGGCGAGCCCCGCCTCATGGCAGGCGCGCACGAGGTCGCGGAACTCCTCGAGGGCGACGGCCCCCGGCGCGGACGCGTACTGGTTCGCGACGCCGAACGCGCTGACGGGCATGTAGCCCCAATGGTATTCCTCCTTGGCGGCATGCTCGAACTCCGCGCACGGCAGGAGCTCGAGCGCGTTGACGCCCAGCGCCCGCAGGTAATTGCCGCGCGAGCGGACGTAGCGGGCGAGGTCGCGATAGCCGCCGGCCGCCGGCGCGTCTTCGGCGAGGCCCAGCAGGTCGCGCAGATGGCCCTCGAGGATCACGAGGTCCTCGACCGGCGGCGGCACGAAACCGTCCGCGAACGGAGCCAAGGCCTCCGGGGCGACGACCAGGCCGGCCGCCTGCCGCGGCCCGACGACCGCGCGGGCCCAGGGGTCGACCAGCTGCGTCTCGCCGAAGCGCTCCTGCGTGCCGGACTCGCCCGAGGCGACGGCGAGCCAGTAGTGGGCGCCCGAGAGGTCTTCCGGATGGGTCGCCGACCAGGCGCCCTGCCCTTCGGGCTTCAAGGCGAGCAGGTGGTGCGGTCCGCCGGAAGGACGCCGCCAGCTGACCTCGACCGCGCGGGCGCGCGGCGCGAAGACGCGGAACAGCGTCGAGCCCGCGCCGACGATCGCGCCGAAATTGCCCGGCGGCTCGAGCACGTCGAGGGGGTCGGAAGCAAGGATGTCGCCGAGCTCGAGCAGCTCCGGCGTCTCGAAGATCATGCGCACCGGCGCGGCCGACGGGTCGGCGTCGGCCGCATGGAAACGGAAGACGTGCCGGTCCGTTCGCCGGCGCGAGACGACGAGGTTGCGATGGTTGTCGGCGGAGCGACGGATGTTGTCCGCGTCGTGGGGCGGCTCGACCCAGCGTCCGCCGGCGCGCAGGAACTTGAACTCGACCTCGTCGGCGGAGCCCAGCACCTCGGCGACCGGGACGCTCAGTTCGAAACCCTCGGCGCCGGCGACGCAGACCGGAAGCAGCGTCCATCGCTCCATGTCGACGGCCTTGCCCCAGTCGTTGAACGGGCCCGCGACGCGCACGCCGCCCTCGGCGGCTTCGGGGCACAGGGCCTTCCAGAAGAAGAAATGCACCCGGGCCGCCTGCAACCAATGGCCCGAACGCAAAGCCCACGCGCGCACGTCGGCAGGTTCGAGCAAGGTCAGCCGGGCCGGGGGATTCAGCGCGAGCGGCGGCAGCCCCTCGCCGAGCCAGTCGCGCGCGAGCATGACGAGGCCGGAGACCTTCGTCTCCCAGCGCGCGCTGGCCAGCTCTCTCGTCATCACCGCCAAGAGGAAGGGCGGAAAAAGTTTTGGCGAGCAAAAGCGGGCTTCCCTCCCGGCCGGGGCTGCCCCACGATGGCCGCGTGGATATCAGCGTACTAGTGAGCGACTGGGAGGGACACCGCCTCCTTGATTCGGGCGACGGCTTCAAGCTCGAGGAGATCGGCGGCGTCCGCATGATCCGCAGCGAGCCCAAGGCCTGGTGGAGCAAATCGCTGCCCGCCGCCGAATGGGCCCGCGCCGTCGCCGAGCACGAGGAGGGCGGGCGCGAAGGACGCTGGAAACTCAAGGGGAACTGCCCCAAGGAATGGGAGACCAAGCTCGGCAAGCTCCGCTTCCAGCTGCGGTTCATGGATAATTCCAAGCAGTTCGGCGTCTTCGCCGAACAGTCCCCGCATTGGAAATGGGTCGCCGCGCGCCCCCAGAAGCTCGAACCCCGCCCCCGCCTGCTCAACCTCTTCGGCTACACCGGCGCCGCGTCGCTCGTCGCCGCCCAGGCCGGCTGGCATGTCACCCATGTCGACGCCTCCAAGCCCGCCGTGGCGTGGGGTCGCCGCAACCAGGAGCTTTCCGGCATGGCCCAGGAGCCGATCCGCTGGATCATCGAGGACGCGATGACCTTCGTGAAACGCGAGGTGAAGCGCGGCAACAAATACGAGGCCATCATGCTCGACCCGCCCGCCTTCGGCCGCGGCCCGACGGGCGAATTCTGGAAGGTCGAACGCGACCTGGCTCCCCTGCTCCGCGCCTGCCGCGAACTGCTGTCGCCGCAGGCCCAGTTCATGATCCTGACCGTCTACACCATCGACGCTTCCTCCATCCTCTGCCACAACCTCCTGGAAGAGGTCACCCGCGGCCTCGGCGGCCAGGTCGACATCGGCGAGCTGGCCCTGAAACAGGAAGACACCGGCCGGCTGCTCCCGCTGTCGCTCTGGGGCCGTTGGACGACAGGCAGGCAAGGGTAAGGCATCAGACCGCCTTCAATCTGGCCGGCCTGCTTTAATTGGTTTCCAAACCGCGGGTTTGGGCATCTAAATGAAGACGTGAGCCTAGTCCCCGACCAAGCTACCTTCCGCCAGCTGGCCCAGCACTCCGACCTCATCCCGGTATGCCTCGACCTCATGGCCGACCTGGAGACGCCGGTGTCGGTCTACGCCCGTCTCCGCGCCCTGGGCTCCCCTTTCCTGTTCGAGTCCGTCACCGGCGGCGACAAACTCGGCCGCTACAGCTTCTGCGGCGCCGCCCCGGCGATGACCCTCACCGCCTGGGAGGACCGGACCGAGATTACCCGCCGCGACGGCTCCAAGGAGACCATCCCGACCCCGGCCGACCCGTTGACGCTGGTGAAGAAGGAACTCTCCGGCCTCCGCGTGGCCAAGGTCCCGGGCCTGCCCCCGTTCGTCGGCGGCATGGTCGGCATGGTCGGTTACGAATACGTCCACCGCGTCGAGCCCACCGTCCCGAAGCCCGCCAAGGACCCGGCCGGCACGCCCCTGCTCCACTTCATGCTGGTCGACCGCGTCGTCGCCTTCGACAACGCCCGCCAGACCCTGCGCCTCATCGTCAACGCCCGCGTGAGGTCGCCGGCCGACGCCGACGCCGCCTGGGCCGCCGCCAAGCAGGAGCTCGAAGCCCTGCGCGCGGTCGTCACGGGCCCCCGGTCCGCCGTCGCCGCCGAGCTCCCCGCCGTCGCCGCCTTCGCGACCGGTCAGGCCAACTTCAGCCAGGAACGCTTCGAGGCCGCCATCCGCAAGACGCAGGAATACGTCCGCGCCGGGGACTGCGTGCAGGTCGTGCTCTCGCGCCGTACCGACGTCGCCTACAAGGGCGACCCGCTCGACCTCTACCGCGTGCTGCGCCACGTGAACCCGTCGCCATACATGTTCGTGATGGAGACCGGCCGCGGCTTCGACGTCGTGGGGGCCTCGCCCGAGGTGAACGTCCGCCTGACGGGACGCCTCTGCGAGATCCGTCCCATCGCCGGCACGCGCCCGCGCGGCGCCGACGAGTCGGCCGACCGCGCGCTCGAGGTCGAGCTGCTCGCCGACCCGAAGGAACGTTCCGAGCACCTGATGCTCGTCGACCTCGCCCGCAACGACCTCGGCCGCGTCTGCGTCCCGGGCTCCGTCAAGGTCCCCGACTACGCGATCGTCGAGCGCTACTCGCACGTGATGCACATCGTCTCCCAGGTCGAGGGCCAGCTCTCCCCGGAGAAGGACGCGTTCGACCTCTTCCGCGCGACGTTCCCCGCCGGCACCCTTTCCGGCGCGCCCAAGGTCCGCGCGATGCAGATCATCTCCGAACTCGAAGGCGAACGCCGCGGCATCTACGGCGGCGCCGTCGGCTACTTCGGCTTCGATGGCGGACACGACTCGTGCATCGTCATCCGCACCGCCTCGCTCCGCGACGGCGTCGCCAGCATCCAGGCCGGCGCCGGCGTGGTCGCCGATTCCGTCCCGGCTTCCGAGTACGAAGAGACCATCAACAAGTCCAAGAGCGTCCTCCGCGCCCTCGGCCTTGCCGCCGGCCTACGCTCCTGAAAGCACCGCCGTGCCTAAGTCCAAGCCCAAGAAGAGCGCCCCGAAGAAGGCGACCCCCTTGGCCAAGCCATCGAAGGAACCCAAGAAGCTTCCTGTTCCGGCCAAGCCAATCGCGCGCAAGGCACCCAACCCCGCCCCCGCAAGGCCGACCCCTACCCCTGCCCCAAACCCTACCCCTGACCTGGATCCCACCGAACCCGGGCTGCCGTGGGAGGAATTGTCCACGGAGGAGCGTTCGCCGATCCGCTATTACCTCGATCAGATCGGCAAGACGCCGTTGCTGACGCTGGAAGAAGAGACCGCGCTCGCCCGTCGCGTCCTCAAGGGCGACGAAGCCGCCCGCCAGAAGATGATCCAGTCGAACCTGCGCCTGGTCGTGCGCATCGCCAAGGATTACGACAATTTCGGGTTGTCGCTCATGGACCTCATCAGCGAAGGCAACTTCGGCCTGATCAAGGCCGTCGAACGCTTCGACCCCGACAAGGGCGGCAAGCTCAGCACCTACGCCTCCTGGTGGATCAAGCAGGCCATCAAGCGCGCCCTCGCCTCCAACGGGAAGACGATCCGCCTGCCGGTCCACATGGTCGACCGCATCGCGCAGATGCGCCGCGTGACCGCCCGGCTGACGACCGAGCTCGGCCGCGAACCGCACAACGACGAGATCGCCGCGACGATGGAGATCCCCTTGGCCAAGGTCGTCCACATGAAGTCGATCGCCAACCGCGCGGCCTCCCTCGACCAGCCGGTCGGCGAAGAAGGCGACGCGACGCTGGGCGACCTGGTGAAGGACGAATCCGAACGCACCCCCTTCGAGACCCTCCGCGGCAAGTCCGACAACGCCGAGATCGCCGAGATGCTCGGCGCGCTCGAACCGCGCGAAGCCGAGATCCTGACCCACCGCTTCGGCCTCAACGGGGAAAGCCCGCTGACCCTCGAAGAGGTCGGCGAACGCTTCAAGCTCACGCGCGAACGCGTCCGCCAGCTCCAGCAGTCCGCCCTCATGCAGCTCCGTCGCATCATGACCGAACGCCAGAAGCTCCTGACGCCGGAAGACGTGCAGAAGAACAAGCTGGCCGAGGCCCGCTCCGAGGTGCTCAGCGAGTTCTTCCGCTCCAAGGGCATCGCCGTGCCACCCAAAGGCCGCCCCGGCCGCGAAGGCCTCTGAGCCTGCCTGTTTTTGGCGTCCCGTGCCTAAGTTAGGCCTCGGCGACCGAGGTTTTTGACCATCTCCGACCGCGCCCGGGGATGGCAGGAGTCTTGCTTAGTAATGAGCATGATCCTCACCGACTACAAGGGGGCCAACCTCTTCGACGAACTCGTCGATGCCTCGGGCAAGATCCGCCCCTACTACCGCAACGTCGCCGAGAAGCTTTCCAGCCTCGGCCACGAGGAACTCGGCCAGAAACTCCGCAGCCTCGAGCTGCTCTTCCTGAAGCAGGGCATCACGTTCACGGTCTACGGGGACGAGAAAGGCACGGAGCGCGTCTTCCCGTTCGATCCCTTCCCCCGCGTGGTCCCGGCCGCCGAGTGGGAGCATATCGAGGCCGGCTTGGTCCAACGCATCACGGCGCTGAACCTCTTCCTCTACGACGTCTACCACGAGCAGCGCATCATCAAGGACGGCGTCATCCCGCCGGAGGTCGTCTTCGGCGCCTCGCATTACCGTCCGGAATTCGTGGGCGTCTCCGTCCCGAAGGACGCCTACATCCACGTCTGCGGGACGGACCTCATCCGCGACCGCGACGGCCGCTACCTGGTGCTGGAGGACAATGGCCGCTGCCCCTCCGGCGTCTCCTACGTGCTCGAGAACCGGGCCGCGATGAAACGGGTCTTCCCGCAGCTCTTCGGCGCCAGCGGCGTGCGGCCGGTCGACACCTATCCCGCCGACCTCCTCGCGACGCTGCGTCACGTGGCCCCGCGCGAAAACCCCAACCCGAACGTGGTCCTCCTGACGCCGGGGGTGCACAACAGCGCCTACTTCGAGCACTCCTTCCTGGCCCGCCAGATGAGCATCGAGATCGTCGAGGGCCGCGACCTCATCGCCCTCGACGGCTTCGTCTACATGCGCACCACGCGCGGGCTGCGCCAGGTCGACGTCATCTATCGCCGCATCGACGACGACTTCCTCGACCCGCAGGTCTTCCGCAAGGACTCCTGCCTCGGCGTCCCGGGGCTGGTCGACGCCGTCCGCCGCGGCAACGTGGCCCTCGCCAACGCCATCGGCACCGGCGTGGCCGACGACAAGGTGACCTACGCCTATGTCCCGGACATGATCCGCTACTACCTGTGCCAGGAGCCCATCCTCGACCAGGTGCCGACCTACCTCGCCTGGCGCGATGGCGACAAGAAATATATCCTCGAGAACCTGCCGAAGCTCGTCGTCAAGGCCGCCAACGAGAGCGGCGGCTACGGCATGCTCATCGGGCCGACCGCGACCGCCGCCCAGCTCGAGGAGTTCCGCCAGAAGGTCACGAACCACCCGCGCAACTACATCGCCCAGCCCGTCGTCCATTTCTCCCAGCACCCCACCCTCGTCGACGGCGGCCTCGAAGGACGCCATGTCGACCTGCGGCCGTTCGTCCTCTGGGGCGACACGGTCAAGGTGCTCCCCGGCGGCCTCACCCGCGTCGCCCTCACGCGCGGCTCCCTCGTCGTCAATTCGTCGCAGGGCGGCGGCAGCAAGGACACCTGGGTCCTCGCGGCCTGACCTCACGGCCATGATGCTTTCCCGAGTCGCCGACCACCAGTACTGGATGGCCCGCCAGATGGAACGGGCCGAGAACCTCGCCCGGCTCGTGCGCGTCTCCGAGGAGATGCTCCTCGACGACGAATCGCTGGGACGCGGTTCCGCCCAGGAGTATTGGACGCCCGTCCTCGCGGCGACGGCCATGGAAAGCGCCTTCCGCACGTTGTACCCCCAGCCCCAGCAGGGGGATGTCGCCCGCTTCCTCACCCTCGACCTGCGCAACCCGGACTCGATCCTGTCCTGCATCCGGCTGGCCCGCGAGAACGCCCGTTCGGTGCGTGACAAGATCTCCGACGAGATGTGGTCGGAGATCAACGCGCTCAACCTCTTCGTGACGTCGGCCGAGGGACTCCAGCTGCTCGAACGTTTCCCGCAGGCCTATTATGAGAAGATCATCGCCTCCTCGATGCTCTTCGACGGGATCACGGACGCCACCCTGACCCGCGACGAGGGGTGGAATTTCCTCCAGCTCGGACGCCTGCTCGAGCGCGCCGACATGACGAGCCGCTTCCTGGACATCCGGTCGCAGACGCCGGCCGCGGAGGGGGATTCGGCCTTGGAATCGCTGCAATGGGGCGCGGTGCTGCGCGCCTGCAGCGCGCACGCCGGCTACCGGCGGGTCCATGGCGGCGAGATCAGCGTGGAAGGCGTCGTCGACCTCCTCCTGTTCTCCAACGAATTCCCGCGCTCGGTCCGCCATTGCATCCGCCGCGCCGACGAGGTGCTGCACGACATCTCCGGCACCCCGACGGGACGCTATTCCA
>CAZXSI010000003.1:0-74094 GCA_964643215.1 uncultured Klebsiella sp.
TGGGGCTTTTGCAGAGCCCGGCCTTACCACTTGGCTACCGCGCCTGAAGACTGACAGGACGGTAAAATGCCTCCTTGGGGAGGGCGTTTCAAGGGTTTTGTGCGCGGGCTTCCCTTTGGCCGTATTATCGCCTAAGAACGTGGCATGAACCAGCCCCAGCCAGCCTTCCGTGTCGGTCTCGGGTATGACATCCACCCGCTCGTCGCCGGGCGCCCCTGCGTCCTGGGAGGGGTGAATATCCCTTCCGAGGTCGGTCCGGACGGGCATTCCGACGCCGACGTGGTGCTGCATGCCGTCGCGGATGCGATCCTCGGCGCCGCTGGCCTGCGCGACATCGGGCATTATTTTCCGAATACCGACGGGGCGATCAAAGGATTGGATTCCGCCGTCATCGTGAAGAAGGCCGTCGCCGAAGCGAAAGCCAACGGCGGCTGGGTCGTCGGCAACGTCGACGTGGTCATCATCGGCGAGCGCCCCAAGGTCATGGCCCAGGTCGCGGCCATGCGGGCCAAGGTCGCCGAAATCATCGGTATTTCCCCGTCCCAGGTGGGCATCAAGGCCACGACCAACGAGGGGATGGACTCGATCGGGCAGGGCAAGGCGTTGGCCGTACAGGCAATTTGCCTCGTTTTTAAGGGTATTTGAGGGGGTTTCCGGGTAATCTTCAGGTTCGGGCTTGTGTTTTTGGCCTTAAAATCGAATAGTGAACGACCCTTCAGTTCAAAGGGAACCCTATGGAAAAGACTCTCATCATCCTCAAGCCCGACTGCATGGAACGCCGTCTATGCGGCACCGTCCTTGCCCGCTTCGAAGCCGCCGGCTTCGAGATCCAGGCCAGCAAGATGACCCGTCTGACGTCCGCCCAGCTCCGCGAGCATTACGCTCACGTCGCCGACAAGCCCTTCTATCCGGAGATCGAGGCCTTCATGTCCTCCCGCCCGGTCATCGTCGCCGTCCTCGTGGGCGACAACGTCATCTCCCGTGTCCGCGAACTCCTCGGACCGACCAATTCCAAAGTGGCTCCCAAGGGCACCATCCGTGGCGATTTCGGCACCGAGATGATGCGCAACGTCTGCCACGCCTCCGACAGCCCCGCCGCCGCGGAAGCCGAGGTCCGCCGTTTCTTCCGTCCGGACGAAGTCTTCGCTCCTGAGGCGAGCCGAGTCTAAGCGAAAGCATAGCAAAATAGGCCCCGCCGTTCGCGCGGCGGGGCTTATCTGTTTGGCAGGCGACGACCGCGCGTCCACAAACCTCCCATGGAGTTCCACTGCCCGGACTGCGGCCTCCCGATCGAGACGGCCGACCTCGCCCCCGCGCAAGGCGTCGCCGTCTGCCGCTTCTGCGAGAAGCCTTTCCCGCTCGCCGCCTGTCAGGAGGCGGTGCCGTTCGAGCGCCGGAACGTGGTGCCCGAGCAGAGCGTCCCGAAGGGAGTCGCGCTCGAGGAGACCATGGACGGATTCCGGCTGACGCTTTCCACCCGCAGCTGCGTCGCGTTCTTCCTCGTGCCGTTCACGCTCTTCTGGGCGGGCGGCTCGCTCGGCGGCCTCTATGGCACGCAGATCGCGAAGGGGGAATTCAACCTCATCATGTCGCTCTTCGGGCTGCCTTTCCTGGTGGGCTCGGTCTTCCTCATCGGCCTGACCGTCATGACGGTCGCCGGTCGCTGCGTCGTGGAACTGGCCGGCGGGAAGTTCTCGATCCGTACCGGCGCCCTCGGCTTCTACCGCACCCAGTCCGCCGCCTGGGATGACGTGCTTTCCTGCCGGCTCACCGAAGCCTCCCGGCGAGGACGCAATTCCTACTCCACGACCTATCAGGTCGAGGTCGCGACCGAGGGGGGCAAGACGTTGAAGCTCGGCGGCACCGGGGCCGAGCGCGAGACGGTGTTGTGGGTGAGCCGTTTCCTGGCCGGACGAATCCAGCGCGGCCGATAATTCCCCGTTGCCCTCGGGCGGTATTCTTCTTCGCCCGGTGGTGAGGATTATCACCTATGGGAAAAGGTTTTAAAACTTATGCCGATGGAGAAACATATGTTTCATGAGATTCATAAAGCCTCTCCTCGTCGCATTCGCATTCTTCCAGTTTCAGGTTAGCGAGGCGGTGGAATTGGATTGGGCCGAGCCAGGCCTTCCGCCGTTGATATTTTGCACCAGAGATCGTAACATCTACGAGTTACGAGATGGAAAACTGAAGGTCTGTTTTACTGTCGCCCAGGAAGAACCTCACCAACGTTCAATCATTGGCGCTATTTGCGCTGCTAAAGACGGAAGCATCTACTTCGCTAACCCAATAAATCATTATGAGATTTGTAAGGTCGAAAATGGTAGCACCAAGTTGGTTTATGAACTGCCGCCTAATTTGGGGAAATATGTCAGGGATATGTTTGTTGATAGCAACGGTAGCCTGTTCTTCTCCTCACCACAGTCTGATGGGCTGACCATATTCAAAATCGTTGAAGGTAATGCCCAGCCCGTTGTCCGCATTCCTAATGCTAATGGCGCTAGGGGCCAGAAGGGTGAGGTGCTTCCATTTCCCCATTCTAATTTGAGTTTTTTCCATATCGATTCAGCGGGCGTCACTCGCGTCTCCATCGGAAATCACTATACGACTCCTGAAAACCTTCCAAAGAACGCGTTTTTTTATATATTTCACGACAACAAATTAAAACCAATTTTTGAAGGTGCCATGGAGGGTTGGCGAGGCTGTGCCTACGGCTTCGATCTGGACGCCAAAGGAAGGGTTTTCTACGTGGATGGTTGTAATCTATATGTGGTGGGGCCTGACTCAAAGAGCGCCAAGGCGCCCCGCAAGGTGGCCAGTTTTAGAGTCCCATATAGCCATGGGACGGGATCTGGCCTTTATGATGTCGCCCTTCTGCCCAAGTGAATAGTCCGTCTGACTGTTTGTATGATTGTCTAATTCCCCGTTGCCCTCGGGCGGGGGAATTGGGCAAAGTCGGCCCATGCTGGACCCTAAGTTCCTCCGCGAAAACATCGACCTCGTCCGCAAGGGCGTCGCCCGGAAGAAGTTCCAGGTCGACCTCGACGCCGTCCTGGCCGCCGACGAGGCCCGCCGCCATGCGGTGGCCGAGTTCGAGGTCGCCCGCTCCGCGCAGAACGCCGCGAACAAGGAGATGGCCGCGATGCCGAAGGGCTCGCCGGAATTCCAGGCCAAGGTCGCCGAGATGAAGGCCGCCTCCGCCAAGGTGAAGGAACTCGAGAAGAAGGTCACCGAAGCCGAGGAACAGATGAAGGCCGTCGCGCTTTCCGTCCCGAACATCCCGCACGACTCCGTGCCCGAGGGCCGCACCGAGGCCGACAACAAGGTGGTCCTCGAGTGGGGCGACCATGCCAAGCTGATCTCCCCGTCCGCCAAGCCGCACTGGGACATCGCCTGGTTCGGCAAGGCGATCGACTTCGAGCGCGGCGTGAAGGTCGCCGGCGCGGGTTTCCCGTTCTATGTCGGCGACATGGCCCGCCTCGTCCGCGCGCTGATCCAATACTTCCTCGAGGAGGCCGGCGCCAACGGCTACACTGAGGTCCACGCGCCGTTGCTCGTCAACGCCGCGTCCGCCACGGCCACCGGCCAGCTGCCCGACAAGGAAGGCCAGATGTACCACGCGCCGACGGATGATTTCTACCTGATCCCGACGGCCGAGGTGCCGGTCACGAACTTCTTCCGTGACGAGATCCTCGACGAGGCTTCCCTGCCCGTGAAGCGTTGCGGCTACACGCCGTGCTTCCGTCGCGAAGCCGGCAGCTGGGGCGCGCACGTGCGCGGCCTGAACCGCCTGCACCAGTTCGACAAGGTCGAGCTCGTGAAGTGGACCCACCCGGACAAGTCCTTCGAGGAGCTCGAACTCCTGCGCGGCGACGCCGAGCGCCTGCTCCAGAAGCTGAACCTGCCTTATCGCGTGCTGATGATCTGCGCCGGCGACATCGGCTTCTCGCACAGCAAGCAGTACGACCTCGAGGTCTGGGCCGGCGGCCAGAAGCGCTGGCTCGAGGTCTCGAGCTGCTCCAACTTCACCGACTTCCAGGCCCGCCGCGCGGGGATACGTTTCCGCCCGAAGGACGGGAAACCCGAGTTCGTCCACACCCTCAATGGTTCCGGCCTCGGCCTGCCGCGCGTCCTCGCCGCCATCCTGGAGAACAACCTCCAGGCCGACGGCACCGTGCGCGTGCCCGAAGCGCTCCGTCGCTGGTACGGCAAGGAAACCTTGGCGTTCTGACGTCCGCTTTGGATTGGCACGGCGGCGACGCGGCGTAACCTGAGCGCGTGCCGTCGAGCCTCCCCAGTCCCGCCGCCCTGCGCGCGGCCGCCCTCGGCCTGCCCCGGCTGCCGTCGGCGCCGGGCGTGCCCGGACCGCTCGCCGTCGCGGTGTCGGGCGGCGCGGATTCCGTCTTCCTGCTGTGCGCGCTCTGGGCCGACGAAGCCGTGCGCCCGCGCCTGCGCGTCCTGCACTTCGACCATCGGGTCCGTGGCGAAGACTCCGCCGAAGACGCCCGGTTCGTCGCGGCGCTCTGCGCGGCGCTCGGCGTGCCGTACGTGCTCGGGGAGCGGGAAGGGCAGGGCGTCGCCACCGAGGCGCACCTGCGCGCCGCTCGCGACGCCTTCTTCGCCGGACAGCGCCCGCTCGTGGGTTTCGAGCTTCTCTGCACCGCGCATCATCTCGACGACGTCGTCGAGAACGCGCTGCTCCGTCTGGCCCGTGGCGCGGGCCTCGCCGGCCTCGCGGCTCCGCGCGTCCTGCAGGAATTCCGTGACGGCCACCGTCGTTGGCGTCCGTTGATCGCGGCCGGCATCACGAAGTCCGCGCTGCTGGGAGCCCTGCGCTCCGCCGGCATCCCTTGGCGCGAAGACGCGACCAATCTCCTGCCCATCGCGGCTCGCAACCGGATCCGCGCCTGGTTGGCCGAAGGCGGCGAAGCGGCCTTGGGCGAAGGGTATGCCCAGGGATTCGCGCGCTCCGCCCGCATCATCGGCGAGGCGCAGGCGGCCTTGGCCGATTGGGCGAGGGAACTGGGCTGCGTCGTCTCCACCGCCGGCACCATGCCGGTCGGTCCTCTGAAAGGCCGGCCCGCGGCCTTGACCCAGGAATGCCTGCGCGCGTTCCTGCATCACCAGGGCGTCGGTGATCCGGGGGCCGCCTCGTTGCTGCCGCTGGCGTCGGCGATCGCCGCCGGTGACGACGCCCAGGCATCCGTCCGTGGCCTGCTCGTCCGCGTGAAAGGCGGCGAGCTTTCGGTGCCGACGGAAGCTCCCTCGTTAGGCCCCCGCGAGCGTCACCTGACGTTGGGTTCGCCTGATGACGAAGGCGGTCTGCTCGCCGAGGTCGTCGAGGTCGACGCGACGTTGTGGGCAAGTCTGTCCCGCGGTGACATTTCGCCCGCGCGGGAAGCCTATGTCACGGTCTCGTCGGCCTCGCTGACTTGGCGGGGGCGCGTCGACGGCGATCGCTATCAGCCGCTCGGCTCGCCCGGCTCGGCGAAACTCTCGGACCTCCTCATCAACCGTAAAATCCCCGCCGAAAGGCGGGAAGCGCTCCCGGTCGTGCTGGCGGGGGGCGCGATCCTGTGGGTACCTGGCCTGCCTCCGGCCGAATCCGCCCGTCTGGCGGGCCCGACCAAGGGGGCTCTCCGGTTGACTTGGCTTGGGCCCTGCTTAGGTTAAAACTTCTGCCCATGAGTCAAAACGACCAGCCGGATGATAATAAGAACGGCCCCCGCCTGAACGCCAAGCCGGTGCTCGTCTGGATGTTGCTGATGTTCGCCATCATCGCCCTTTTCAACTTCCCGGGCGCCGACGCCCGCGACGCCGTCCAGAAGCTCGAGGTCACCCAGGTCCTCGCGTACGCCCAGGAGAAGAAGATCAAGAATCTCACGTTGCAGCCCAATCCCACCGCTGGTTCCGAGCGCTGGGTCCATGTCACCGGCGAGCTCGAGGTCGCCGGCGCCAAGGAAGGGGAGAAAGCCCGCTTCGTCGCCGACGGCCACCTGACCGAGAAGGAGTTCGAGGCCCTGCGCGCCTCCGTCTCCCGCGATTCTTTCAAGGAAGTCCCCGCCCAGACGGGCTGGACGATGTTCCTGTACAACGTGCTGCCTACGCTCCTCGTCTCGGGCGTGGTGCTGTTCATGATGTACCGCTTCCTCAAGAACGCCAACCGCGGCGCGATGCAGTTCGCCAAGTCCCGCGCGCGCCTCAACTCGACCGACAAGGAGACCACCACCTTCAAGGACGTCGCCGGCTGCGACGAGGCGAAGGAAGAGGTGAAGGAGATCGTCGACTTCCTCAAGGACCCGAAGCGTTTCACCAAGATCGGCGCGAGCATCCCCAAGGGCGTGCTCATGGTCGGCCCTCCCGGCACGGGCAAGACGCTCCTCGCCCGCGCGGTCGCCGGCGAGGCCGGCGTGCCTTTCCTCAGCATCAGCGGCTCGGACTTCGTCGAGATGTTCGTCGGCGTGGGCGCCGCCCGCGTGCGCGACACCTTCGAGCAGGCCCGCAAGCTCGCGCCGTGCATCATCTTCATCGACGAGATCGACGCGGTCGGTCGCCAGCGCGGCGCCGGCGTCGGCGGCGGCAACGACGAGCGCGAGCAGACCCTCAATTCCTTGCTGGTCGAGATGGACGGCTTCGACGGCCAGGCCGGCGTCATCGTCATCGGCGCCACCAACCGTTCCGACGTGCTCGACTCCGCCTTGCTGCGCCCGGGCCGCTTCGACCGTCAGGTCTTCGTCGACCTGCCTGACCTCCGTGGTCGCGAGGCCGTCCTGGCCGTGCACGCCAAGCGTTTCCAGCTCGCGCCTTCCGTCGACCTCCAGCGCGTCGCGCGCATCACCACCGGCATGTCCGGCGCCGACCTCGCCAATCTCCTCAACGAAGGCGCGCTCCACGCGGGCCGTCGTAACCGCGACAAGGTCGAGATGTCCGACATCGAGGAAGCCCGCGACAAGATCGCCTACGGCCGCGAGCGCAAGAAGGTCATGGACGAGGCCGACCTCAAGAACACCGCCTACCACGAGGCCGGCCACGCCGTGGTGCAGGCCCTCATCGACGACGGCGCCTTGCCGCTCCACAAGGTCACCATCATCCCGCGCGGTCGCGCCCTCGGCATGGCCATGCTCATGCCGACCAAGGAGATCCTGGGCTACTCCCGCAAGCGCCTGCTCGACTACATCTGCATGGCGATGGCCGGCCGCATCGGCGAGAAGGTCATCTCCGGCGAGATCTCCAACGGGGCCTCGAGCGACATCAAGCAGGCCACCCGCTTCGCCCGCCAGATGGTCTGCGACTGGGGCATGAGCGACCTCGGCCCGATCGCCTTCGGCGAGAATTCCGACACCGTCTTCCTCGGCCGAGAGATCTCCCGCACCCAGAATCACAGCGACGCGACCGCGCGCCGCATCGACGAGGCTATCTCCACGATCGTGCAGGAACAGTACGCCCGCGCCGAGAAGCTCATCGCCGACAACGCCGACGCGCATCGCAAGATCGCCGAGGCGCTCCTGCAGCATGAGACCCTCGACGGCGTCCATGTGATGGAAATCCTCAAGACCGGCTCGATCCAGACGCCGATCGCCGGTCCCGCCGTCGCGCCGGCCCCGGCGCCCGAAGTCGTCCAGCCGGCGGTCGCCCCTGCGGCCGACGCCGGTCCCGGCCTGCAGTCCTCGCCCACCCCTGCTTGAGGTTTGCCCTCGGCGAGCCGGCGAGGTAGGGTAGGGCATGGTCATCGGACTCACGGGCGGTATCGGTTGCGGCAAGTCCGCGGCGGCCGCCTGCTTTGCCGAGTTCGGATTCAATGTCGTCGATGCCGATCAGCTGGCGCGTCAGGTCTTGGAGTCGGCGGCGTGCGTCAGCCAGCTGCGCGCTCGCTGGGGTGATGCCTGCCTGGGGCCGGACGGGCGGCCCGACCGCCGGTGGATTGCCGCAAAGGTCTTCGCCGAGGCGGGTGAACTCGCTTTTCTCGAAGGGCTCACGCACCCGGAAGTCGCCCGCCTCCGGCAGGCGGCGGTCTTGGATGCCAAACGACATCACGTGGTCGAAATCCCGCTGCTTTTCGAAAAGAACCTGACGGATGGATTCGCGTCGATCGTGTGCGTCGCATGCTCCGAAGAGGTGCGTCGAGGTCGCTTGCTTGAAAAGGGGCTTTCCGAGGAGGAAATCACTCGGCGTATCAATTCGCAACTGCCTCTCTCGGAGAAGGTTAAGCGATCTGATGTCGTGATCTGGAACGACGGCGACCTTGATTTCCTTCGAGAACAGGTCGCCGCGCTGGTCGGTCGACTTCCGGCCCCGTAATTCGGCGTATCTTTGGTTAATTTGCGGTTGCGGGCAAGGTGCCCGGATTTAGGTTACTTTTCCCCGTTGTTCTCCTCTCTGAGGAACAATCTCCCTACCCCTATCTTCCGCCCCGGATTTCCCCACTGTGACGACCGCCGACGACTACGTCATCCAATTCATTCAGGACAAGGGACTGGTGTCTCCTGCCGACGTGACCGAGGCCCGCGCCGCCAGCGAGCCCATCCCGGACGGCCAGAACGCCGACACCCTCGCCCTCGCCAAGCTGGTCGAGACCGGCAAGGTCGCCTGGGCCAAGATCACCGCCGCCCTCAGCCAGGAGTTCGACATGGAGCTCGTGGACGTCGGCCAGGTCACGCCGACCGACGACATCCTTAAGCTCATCAGCCGCGAACAGGCCGAGAAGCACAACATCCTGCCCCTGCAGATGGATGGCGCGGAACTCCTCCTGGCGATCTCCGACCCCCTGGACACCGAGACCATCGACTCCGTCTCGCGCGTCCTCAAGCTCCCCATCAATCCCAAGCTGGCGCCTCCCGACGCGCTCAAGGAAGCCATTTCCCGCTGTTATAACGGGGGTCAGATCGGCGGGTCCAATTCCTATTCCGACATCCTGGGCAAGGGCGGGGAAGACGGCCTCGCCGTCGAGCTGCCGCAGGGCGGCGACGTCAAGGAAGACGACGCGCCGATCATCCGTTACGTCAACTCGCTCATCGTCGACGCCATCCGGCGCAAGGCGTCGGACATCCACCTCGAGCCCCTCGAGAAGCGTTTCCGCGTCCGCTTCCGCATCGACGGCGTGCTGCAGGAGATGAAGGGTCCGCCCAAGCGCCTCCAGCCGTCGATCATCTCCCGCCTCAAGCTCATGGCCGAAGTCTCGCTCGCCGAGAAGCGCATCCCGCAGGACGGACGCATCCAGGCCCGCACCGGCGGCCGCGACATCGACTTGCGCGTCTCGGTCCTCCCGACCGTCTACGGCGAGTCGATCGTCATGCGAATCCTCGACAAGGAAGGCCTCAAGCTGGGTCTCCCCGAGCTGGGCTTCTTCGCCGACGACCAGGCCAAGTTCCAGGGCCTGATCTCGGGCTCCGACGGCGTCTTCCTCGTCACCGGTCCGACCGGTTCCGGCAAGTCCACCACGCTCTATTCCGCGCTGAACTACATCAACAAGCCCGACCGCAAGATCATCACCGTCGAGGATCCGGTCGAATACCAGATGGCCGGCATCAACCAGGTGCAGGTGAAGCGCGACGTCGGCATGACGTTCGCCGCCGCCCTGCGAGCGATGCTCCGTCAGGCGCCGAACATCGTGATGATCGGGGAAATCCGAGATCTCGAGACCGCGGAGATCGCGGTCAACGCGGCCCTCACCGGCCACATGGTGTTCTCGACCCTCCACACCAACGACTCCGTCAGCTCCGTCACCCGACTCGTGGACATCGGCGTCAAGCCGTTCCTCGTCTCCGCCGCCTTGCGCGGCGCGCTCGCGCAGCGGCTGGTCCGCCGCAACTGCCAGGCCTGCGCGGCTCCGTACAAGCCGACCGCCAAGGAGCTCTATTCCATCGGCATGACCGAGCAGGACCTCGCGAGCGCCACGCCGATGAAGGGCGCCGGCTGTCCCAAGTGCGGCGAACGCGGCTACAAGGGCCGGCGCGGCGTCTTCGAGCTCTTCGTCATCACCGAGGAGATCCAGGAGATGATCTACGGCGGCTCCAACCTCGTCGACCTCCGCCGCAAGGCCCGCGAGGCCGGCATGCGCACCATGCGCGAGGACGGCCAGCGCAAGGTCGCCTCCGGCATGACCACCATCGAGGAAGTCCTCGGCGCCACCGTCGCCGACGACATCATCTGAGCCCATGGCCTACGTGATGAACCAGCTGCTGGAGGCCATGATCGACAATGGCGCCTCCGACCTGCACATCCGCGTGGGCCGCTCCCCCAGTCTCCGCGTCAACGGCGAGATCGTCGCCATCGACGGCCCGGCCCTCACGGAGGCCGAGGCCAAGGCGATGGTCATGGCCGTCGTCCCCGCCGCCCAGACCGCCCGCCTCGACGCCGACGGCGGCTGCGATTTCGCCTTCTCCTTCCGCGACAAGACGCGCCTGCGCGTCAACGCCTTCCGCGGCCTCGGCGGCCATGGCATGGTGCTGCGCCTGCTGCCTTCCGCGATGTTCACCTTGGAGCAGCTGCGCCTGCCGCCGGTCGTCAAGGACATGCTCAAGCGCGCCCGCGGACTCGTGCTTGTCACCGGTCCGACCGGTTCCGGCAAGTCGACCACGCTCGCCTCGATGATCAACTGGATCAACGAGAACCAGCAGGGGCACATCATCACGATCGAGGACCCGATCGAGTACACCCATGCGCACAAGAACTGCCTGATCACCCAGCGCGAGGTCGGCGTGGACCTGCCGTCCTTCGCGGAAGGCGTCCGTTCCGCCCTGCGCCAGGACCCGGATGTCATCCTCATCGGCGAGATGCGCGACCTCGAGACCATCGAGGCCGCCGTCACCGCCGCGGAGACCGGCCACCTCGTGCTCGGCACGCTGCATACCTCCGGGGCGACGCGCACCATCGACCGCATCATCGACGCTTTCCCGGCCTCCGCGCGCGACCAGATCCGCGCCCAGCTCTCGACCTCCCTCAGCGCCGTCATCTCGCAGTGCCTGCTGCACACCACCGACGACAAGCGCGTCGCGGCGTTCGAGATCATGCTCCGCACCGACGGCGTCGGCGCGAAGATCCGCGAGGGCAAGACCTACCAGCTGCTCACCGACATCGAGACCGGCGGCGCCCGCGGCATGCGCACCCTCGACAGCGACCTGCTGGCCCTCTTCTTCCAAGGCGTCGTGTCCGAGGAGGAAGTCTTCAATTACTGCCAGAACCCGGAAGCCATGCGCGAGCGCATGCGCGGCGGCCCGGCGGCGCGCTGAACCCCTCCCCATCCCTTACCCCTCCATTCCCATGTTCGACGACCATAGTGACGTGATCCGTGATATCGCCCTCGAGGCCGGCCTCGTGACGCCCGCCCAGGCCGAGGAGATCTGGGAGTCCCACGCGACCACCGGCAAATCCTTCAGCGACAGCCTCGTCGACGCCGGCCTGGCCGACCGCCCGACCATCCTGCAGGCGATCGCCGACCACCTGCACGTCCAGTTCTACTCCGCCGTCCCGGCCGATCCGGGCGAGGCCCTCACCAAGCTCCTGAAGGCCCCGCAGGCCCACAAGTACGTCGTGCTGCCGGTCGCCGACGAAGCCGGCAAGCTGACCTTGCTCGCCAAGGACCCCTTCAATTCCTCCGTCGTCAACGAACTGAGCTTCATCCTGCAGCGCGACATCGAGCTGGCCGTCGCCGACCCCGCGCAGGTCGAGGCCGCCGTCACCCGCGTCTACGGCGAAGCGACCTCCTCCTCGATGGAGGATCTCCTCGGCGAGTTCGGCGAGGTCGAGGCCGCCGCCGTCACCGACGAGGACGTCACCAAGGCGGCCAGCCAGGCCCCGATCATCCGTTTCGTCGACCTCGTCCTCCAGGAAGGCGTCAAGGCCAAGGCCTCCGACATCCATTTCGAGCCCTTCGAGACCGAGTTCCGCATCCGCCTGCGCATCGACGGTTCGCTTTACGAGATGGCGCCCCCGCCCAAGAACCTCGCCTCGGCCGTCATCGCCCGCGTCAAGGTCCTCTCCTCGCTCAACATCGCCGAGCGCCGCGTCCCGCAGGACGGGCGCATCAAGACCACCATCAGCGGCCGCCAGATCGACCTCCGCGTCTCGACCCTGCCGACCCAGTTCGGCGAGTCCGTCGTGCTCCGAATCCTCGACAAGACCGTCGTCAACCTGAGCCTCGAGGCCCTCTCGATGCAGGATGACATCAAGGAAGGCATCCGCGCGATGGTCGGCCGTCCGAACGGCATCTTCATCGTGACGGGTCCGACCGGTTCCGGCAAGACGACCACGCTCTACTCCGCGCTCCGCGAGGTGAACACCGAAGACGTCAAGATCCTCACCGCCGAGGACCCCGTCGAATACGAGGTCGAAGGCATCATGCAGGTGCCCATCAACCACCAGGTCGGCCTGACGTTCGCCGCCGCGCTGCGTTCGTTCCTCCGACAGGATCCCGACACCATCATGGTGGGCGAGATCCGAGATCTCGAGACCGCGCAGATCGCCGTCCAGGCGTCGCTGACGGGCCACGTCGTGCTTTCCACGCTCCACACCAACGACGCCCCCGGCGCCGTGACCCGACTCATCGACATGGGCCTGGAGCCGTTCCTCATCTCGGCCTCGCTCGAAGGCGTGCTCGCCCAGCGCCTCCTGCGTCGCGTCTGCAAGACCTGCCGCACCGCCTACGAGCCGGACAAGGACGTCGTCAGCATGCTCGACGTCGACGCGCTCGAGATCGCGAACAAGAAGTTCTACTTCGGCAAGGGCTGCCCGGACTGCAACCGGTCCGGCTACAAGGGCCGCCAAGGCCTCTTCGAGCTGATGACGATCAACGACCAGCTCCGCTCGCTCATCACCCAGAAGGCCCCGACGCTGGTCCTGAAGCAGAAGGCCATCGAATCGGGCATGCGTCCCCTCCGCGAAGACGGCCTGCGCTGCATCTTCGACGGCCACACCTCCATCGAGGAAGTCCTCAAGTACACCTAACCTTCACAACACCCCACCACTCCCATGCCCGAATACAAGTACACCGCCATCGATCGCAACGGGGCGCAGGCCTCCGGCAAGATCGAGGCCGCCAACGACGAACAGGCCCGCCAGAAGCTCATGGCGAAGGGCCTCATGGTCACCACCCTGGCCAATGACGCCGGCTCCGCCAAGCCGGCCGCCGCGCCGGCCGCGCCGGCCAAGGGCGGCTTCTCGTTCGGCTCCAAGGTGAGCCAGAACGACGTCACGGTCATGACGCGCCAGCTGGCCACGCTCATCGTCGCCGGCCTGCCGCTCCTCCGCGCCCTCGAGCTCATCACCAAGCAGGAACGCAACCCGGCCTTCAAGGCCATCCTCGCCAACGTGGCCGAGAGCGTCTCCCAAGGTAACAACCTCTCGGAAGCGCTCCAGGCCCACCCGAAGGTCTTCGACAAGCTCTTCGTGAACATGATCCGCGCCGGCGAGGCGGGCGGCGTGCTCGACAAGGTCCTCGACCGTCTCGCGAAGTTCCGCGAAAAGGCCGAGCGCATCCAGAAGAAGGTCAAGTCGGCGATGGTCTATCCCGGCGTCGTCATGTCCGTGGCCATCATCATCGTTTACATCCTGATGGTGAAGGTCGTGCCTTCCTTCCAGAAGCTGCTCGACGGCCAGAAGACCCAGATGCCGCCCCTCACGCAGTTCGTCGTCGGCATCTCCAAGCTGCTGACGGTCTACTGGTGGGCCACCCCGATCCTCGTCTTCGGCCTCTACTTCGGCCTGAAGACCTGGCTGTCGACGGAAAAGGGCAAGGAGCTCTTCGACCGCCTCATCTTCCGCCTGCCCAAGGTCGGCGCCTTCGTGCAGATCGTCTCGGTCTCGCGTTTCGCCCGTACGTTCGGCACGCTCATGGCCTCGGGCGTCCCGATCCTCCAGTCCATCTCGATCACCCGCGACACGCTCGACAACGTCGTCATCGCGAAGTCGCTCGAGCGCGTGCATGACCGCGTCCGCGACGGCGAGCCGCTCTCCGTGCCGCTCGAGCAGTCCGGCGTCTTCCCGCAGATGGTGACTTCGATGATCCAGGTCGGCGAAGAGACCGGCCAGCTGCCCGAGATGCTCAACCGCGTCGCGGACATCTACGACGAAGAGGTCGACAACGCGGTGACCGCGCTGACGTCGATCATCGAGCCGGTGCTCATCGTCTTCCTGGCCGTGGTCGTCGGCACGATCGTGCTCGCGATGTTCCTCCCGCTCATCGCGCTCATCACGAAGATGACCGGCGGCGGCTGAGCCGTTCCGCGCAGAGACGACGAAGCCCGGTCCGGAAGGTACCGGGCTTTTTCTTGGCCAGGGAAGGGGGGCGTTCCCCCAAAAAAGGAGGCGGCTTGCATACCCCTATGCAAGCCGCCTGTTTTTTACTGCTTTATCTTACTTACCCCATTGTCCCGTAGGACAAATTTAATACCTGATACCGTGCATTTAATTCCGGCGGCTTCAAGCGTATTCTGAATCTTTTTAGGCACTCTTTTAAGTGCCTGCCTTTCAACGGCTTAAAATTGGGTGCAGGGGTAGGATTTGAACCTACGACCTTCAGGTTATGAGCCTGACGAGCTAACCGGGCTGCTCCACCCTGCAATCAGTGGGAGGCGAAGGAGAATGCGGCCAGGGCCGACTCGCAAGCCATTTCTTCGGTGAGTTCCGAACTCGTCCGGAGGGCAAAAAGGGTTGAAGCAGGCGGAGCAGGGGGGAAGATTGACCACCCCCTTCTCGCGATGACCGAAGATACCCCTACGCCCCCTCCCGGCGACGTTCCTCCTTCCGAGGCGCCGAAGGTCGAAGCCGACGCCCTCGGCTCGAAGCGCATGAAGCGTTCGTTCTGGCAGCGTATCGGCGCCAGCGGTCTCTCCGTCTCGCTCGCCTTCCACGTCCTGCTGGTCTTCATCGCCGCCGCTTACGTCGTCTCGACCGTCACCGACAACGCCAAGAAAGATCCGAACACCTTCGCCACGGGCGCGGGCGGCGGCTCCGGCGGCGAACGGGTCAAGAGCACCGAGCGCAAGGTCCAGCCGAAGAACGTCAAATCGCTCGCCAAGACGACGACCCGCATCACTTCCAAGAGCGCCTCGGCTTCGATCGCCCTCCCCGACATGCCGAACTCGGCCTCGGCCTCCTCGATGATCTCCGGCGCCATGGCCGGCGGCGCCTCGAAGGGTTTCGGCGGCGGCTCCGGCGGCGGCATCGGCACCGGCCGCGGCATGGGCTCCGGCGGCGGCAAGAACTTCGTCGCGAAGCCGGTGATGGGGGCGAACATCTTCTCCCAGCGGCTCGCGGTCTACTTCGACGCCTCGGCCTCGATGCTTCCTTACCTGGATCGCGTGGAAGCCGAGATCCGTGACAAATTCCCCGAGGCGGACGTGTTCCTGAGCAACGGGGTCTTCATCGACGTGCATGACAACGAGGTCGTCGGCGGCGAGAAGTTCAAAGGGCAGCCTTTCCTGAACCGTCCGACCACGGGCGGCTCCAAGAAAAACGCCAAGGGCGAGATCGTCGCGACCGAGACCAACATCAACAAGCTGACCACCCAGGGCCGCTCGATCTACAAGCAGTACGCCCAGAACTTCAAGGTCGGCTCCGTCGGCGGCTGGCTCGACATCCTCAAGGACAACCGCACCTACGACGCGCTGATCGTCTTCTCCGACTTCCAGGACGGCGTCCGCCAGATCCGCACCAAGGCCATCGGCGGCGTGCCGGCCTACAAGCCCGACAAGGGCATGCGCGCCGACCCGCCCGTGGTCTTCTCCGACCGCACCAACCAAGGCGGCGGCTTCGCCCGTTCGGTCACCCTGATCGCCAACGGCGGCGCCTCGGGCCAGCCGGTCGTCCAGTGCAAGGATACCACCGGCCTCATCGTCGGCATGGTCGCGCTCGGTTCCGGCATCCCGCAGGGCACGACCGTCACCGAGATCAAGGACAACGTCAGCTTCACCCTCAGCAAGCCGCTGACCGCCGTGGCCACCGGCCGTATCGTCTGCAACAACGGCGGCGACAAGCGTTTCCCCGAGGAGAAGAAGTGGGAGGACGAGTGGGAGAAGGCCTTCGCCGGCGCCCGTGAGAACAAGGGCCCGCGCCTCTACCTCATCAGCACTTCCCGCGCCTACGGCAACAAGCCCGGCACGATCCTCCAGCGCTGCGTCTCCGCCTCCGAAGGCAGCGCCATCATGGTCAAGTTCGGCGACGCCAAGAAGGGCTCGGCCACCCTCAATGACCTCCACAACTACGACGATCTCTACGTCGGGATGCCGGTCAGCGGCCGCGGGATCCCTGACGGCACCACGCTCGTCGCCTTGCCGACCTTCAAGAACGTCGTCGACCCGGAGGATCCGGAGAAGAAGCGCATGAAGCGCGTCGTCGACAAGCAGATGGTGATCTCGGCCCCCGTGACCGAGGATTCCACCAACGTGGTCTTCGCCTTCACGCCGCTCATCCAGGCGGTCGGCACGCTCGCCAAGGATTCCAAGGTCATCGACGAGGTCTCCGGTTCGATCGACCTGCGCTCCGGCATGGTCATCCAGGACGCCCGTTTCCCGCCCGCCACCAAGATCGTCGCGGTCACGCCCACCAAGACCTCCCCTGGTTTCTTCACCGTGGAGATGTCCGCCCCGGCCAATGCCGCCGCCGCCAACGCGGTGCTGCGCTTCCGTCCGGCCCCCTCGAGCACGGGCAACGCGCGCGGCGCCGCTCCCGCCCGCTAAGCCCGTCCGCCATCGTCGCCGAAAAGGCGAAGCCACCCGGCTTCGCCTTTTTGCTTAAAGGGCAGGCCGGACTTTTTATGGGCTTTTCACCGCTGCCCTGCGCCCCGATGATGCGTCGCCCCCCGCCATGAGTTCCCCCCGCCTGCTCACGCTCGCCGCCTCGGTCCTGCTCGCCGCCTTCGCCCCTGCGGCTAAGAGCGTCGGTGATGCGACGGCCCCTCGCATCGCGGTCTACCTCGATTGCTCGAATTCCATGGTGCCTTACCTCGACGCCGTCGAGGCCGAGGTGCGCAAGCAGTTTCCCGACGCCGATGTCTTCAAGATCCCGGCCATCAAGGTCTGGGTCGATGGCGCCGTCGTCCGCGGGGGCGCGACGTCGGTGATCCCGCACAAGCCCGCTCCGTCTGGCCCGACGGTCAGCTTGGATACGAGCCGGCTGAGCCCCACGGGCAAGGCGATCCTCGCCCGTTACGCAGGTAACTTCGAGACGGGCTCCGTGGGCGCCTGGGTGGACATCCTGCGCGCCGAGAGGCGCTACGACGCGCTGGTGATCTTCTCCGATTTCAACGACCAGGTCCTGCAGGTACGTGCGGGCAAGCCCCCGGTGACGACCTATGTCGACGACGCCGGTCAGCGCCAGCAGCCCGAGGCGGAGGTCAAGGACGACCGGACGGTCGCCGAGAAGGCGTGGGAAGACGCGTGGGTCGGTTCCTTCGACCTGGCTCATGCCGGCAAGGCGCCGGTGCTCTACCTTTTTTCCACGCGCCATCCGGCCAGCCGCATCCTGCAGAAGTCGGCCGATGTCTCGGGCGGCAAGTTCAAGCTCATCGATTGGCTTCGTCCGGACGGCCCGCCCAAGCCTGCGAACTGAGGCCTGCCCCTGGGGACTATCCGAGGTCCGTCCACGGGGAATCGCCGTGCGTCCTGTCGCTTGAGTCCGACCACGGCCCGCTAACCTGCGGGCCATGACTTTTGCGGAGCCCGTCGTGGCGCCTCGGCGCGCCGTCCGTTCGTTCCGGGCGCTCCTGCTCTCGGTGGCCGTGCACTCGCTGCTGGTCGTCGCGGCCTGCTGGATCGTCTTCCGGTCGTCGCCTGCGCCTCCGAAGCAGGAGTTCACCTCCCATGCGGTGGCCGGCGGTCGGGCGGGCGGCCCGGCGGCGACGCATCCCGTCCAGCGCAAGCCGAAGGTGCCGACGCCGCAGAAGCGCCTGACCTCGAAGTCGGCGAGCGCGACGTTGGCCTTGCCACCGATGAAGACGATGACGCCGGAGATGGGGTTGGCCGGATTGTCCGCCGGGCAAGGGAAGGGCGGCTTCGGCCGCGGGCTCGGTTCCTTCGGCGGCAATGGTCTCGGCGCGGGCTTAGGCAATCGGGCGGGGTTCGTCGGCCGTCCGGTCATGGGCGCGTTCATCCGCGCGAAGCGCGTCGCGGTCTACTTGGACTGCTCGGGCTCGATGCGTAGTTACCTGCCACGCGTCGAGGCCGAGATCCGAAAGGAATTCCCCGACGCGGACGTCTTCCGCTTCGACGGCGCGCGGGTCGTGGGCTTGGGCGACATGGTCGTGCATGGGCGTCGCTTCCATGGCACGGCGCCCAAGCTGCGCGAGGGACCGACGCAGACGGTTCTGGAGACGCTCACGCCTAACGGTCGCTCGGTGCAGGCGAAGGTACGCACCGCCTGCGAGAAGGGCTCGCTCGGGGCCTGGGTGGATCGCCTGCTGGCCGAGCCTTACGACGCCTTGGTGGTCTTCTCCGATTTCCAGGACGGCGTCCGCCTGTACGAGGCGAAGAAGGGGGAGCCGAAACTGGTCTATTCGGACAGCTCCTATCACAAGGTCGGCGGAGCGCAGAAGGGGCATGCCCGTTGGCAGCGCGAGTGGCTGGAGGCCTTCGGCAAGGCCCCGCAGGGCGCGGGACCCCGGCTCTACCTCTTCACCGTCCAGCAGGAGCCGCAGGCCTTCCTGCAGGCCTGCGTGGCGGCTTCCGGAGGGGCCGCCACGTCGGTGTCCTGGTTGCGCAAGGGCGGCCGGAAAGCGCCTTGACGGTTGCGCCCACGGGCCAGACGGCTTGGATAGGCGCATGGCCCCCTTCACGGCGGATTACCGCGCCAATTTCTCCGATACCGACGCCGCGGGCATCGTGCATTTCTCGACGGTCTTCTTCTGGGTCGAAGCGACCGAGGAAGCCCTTTTCCGCCAGCTCAAGCTCCCGTTCATCCGCGCCGAAGGTTCGAAGCTCACCGGCTTCCCGCGCGTCCGCGTCGAGTGCGATTTCCTATCGCCGATCTATCGCGAGGACGTCGTGACCGTCGCGCTGACGCCGAACGAGATCGGCGACAAGAAGCTCGTCTGGGGCTTCGAGGCCAAGGTCGGCGAACGCGCCGTCGCCCAGGGCGCCCTGACCACCGTCTACGCCTGGCGCGAAGCCCAGGGGCCGATGTCGGCCGCCCTCGTGCCGCTCGAGATCAAGACGGCCCTGCAGAAGCATTTCGGCGCGTGATGGCGGATGCGACGAACCAGTCGGGTGGCGTCTCCCGGTTAGGATTGGCCCTGGTGGTCCTCGGCGCCTTGTTCTGGTCGTCGATCTCCTTTTTCCCTCCGGGACTTCTGCATGCGGATGAAGCCGTGCAATGGTCTCTGGCCAAGGAGCTCTCCGAAGGCACGCCCTACAGCGCGCATCAGGACAAGTTCCATGGGCCGACCCTGGCCACCGCCCTGCTCATTTCCGCCAAGCTGACGGGCACCGCCCCGATGGAAATGAACGAACACTATCTCCGCAGCGTCGTCTCGATCTTCCTCGGGCTCATGGCCGCGGCGGCCTTGATCCTGCCGGGCGTCAGCCGGCCCGTCCGGTATGTGACCGCGGCCTTCATCGTGCTCACCGGCGGGTGCACGCCTTTTTCTTATTACTTCGTGCAGGAGATGCTGCTCGTGACGGGCTTCGTCTGGGGCGTCGCGTTGTGGATGCGCGCCGAAGGGTCGCCGCCGACGTCGCGCTGGTGGTTGCTCTCCGGCGCGGCTTTCGGCTTCGCCCTCGCCTGCAAGGTCACCGCCGCGGCTTACCTCGTCTTCTTCCTCCTGGCCTTGGGGCTCCTGCGTCAGTTCGGGCCCGATCGCCGTTGGTTGCGCTTCGGCTTCGGCCTGGTCGCTTCCTGGGCGTTGTTCCAGTCCGTCGGCTTCACGGATCTGCCCGGCCTGAAGACCTGGTGGTTGCAGCTCGCGCGGTCGCTCGGCGTAGCCAGCGGTCGATCGGAGGACACCCTGTACGCCGAGAGCCTGGCGCCGTGGGGCTGGGCCGCCGCCTGGCTCGCGGTCTTCGCGGTGGCTCGCTCGGGTCTTTCGCGCGCCGGCTGGCGTACTCGCCACCCCGCCGACCTGCCCTGCCTGGTGGCCGGGCTGGTCTTCTTGTTCCATCTCGCGCTGCCTTACAAGACGCCGTGGCTGCTGCTGCTGGTGTTCTCGCTGCCCCTGACGCTCGCCTTGCCGTATCTGCTCGTCGGACGAGCCGGGCGCATGACCGCGCTGGCTTTCGGCCTGGTGGCGATCGCCTTGGCCGCCCGGAGGCCCCTGTCCTTGCACTCGCGGACGAACGACCTCGAGGTCGAGTCGTTGCTGTTCAGCGTCGCTAACGTCGCCAAGGATTACGGCGACAAGTTCTACATCGCGGTGGAAGGAGGGCATTACTGGCCGCTTCCGTATTATCTCCGGTCGTACCGGGTCGGCTACGGGGACTTCCCGCAGGCCGTCAAGGCCCCCGTTCGCCTCATCCCTGCGACCGATGACAGCGAGCCCGCCGAGCCAAGCCGTGTGGTCCTGCCTCTGACGCTGCGTGCCGACGGCGGTGATCGATATTGGGTGCTGGTTGCCAAAGGCCCTGGAACCGGTTTTCCTCCCAAGAAGTAAGCCATGGAAGACACCCCTATCATCCACAACTTCTCGCACGAGGCCTTCGGCTCCCGCTTCTGGGTCCGTATCGCCGCCGAGGACGGCGTCTACGCCCGCAACGCCGCCGAGGCCCTGTTCCAACTGCTCGACGACCTGGATTTCCAGACCGACGTCCGTCATGACAGCGGGCCGGTCACGTCGATCAACCAGATGCCCGAAGGGGCGATGATCGCCGCTTCCGAGCATGTGCAGGCCCTCTGGAATTTCTCGAAGGACATCGCCCTCGATACGAACAAGGCTTTCGACGCCACCGCCGGCGCCCTTTTCAATTACTGGCAGAAACGCGGCGACCTGCCTTTCAATCCCGACGACCAGGCCTGGACGCAGGTGATGTCGGCCTATCGCGAAGGCGAATTCCGCCTCGAAGGCTGCGAGCTGCATTGCGTGAAGTTCGGCGGCGCCGTCGACTTCGGCGCGGTCGTCCGTGGCTATGCCCTCGACCGCATGGCGGACATGCTCGAGAGCAGCTGGGGCATCCACCGCGCCTTGCTGATGGCTTCCGGCAGCGTCACGCTCGCCCTCGACCCGCCCGGCGAATCCGCGGGCTGGCGCATCGGCGTGGGCGCGCGGTCCGAGATCAAGCTCTGCCGCTTCGCGATGGCCAGCAAGACCGCCGATCCCGCGCGCGGCAACCTCGTCGACCCGCGTACCGGCCAGCCGGTATCGCTTCCCGGTCCGGTCCGCGCGATCGCGACCTCCGCCCTCGAGGCCGAAGGCCTGGCCATGGCCGCCGCCGTCCTCAACGCCGCCGAAGCCGAGGAGTTCGTCAATCGCGGCTGCAGCCGCGGCCTCTGGCTGCCCGACGGCACCAAGCTCGGCTCGGTGACCTATTTCGAAGTGACCGAGCGTCCCGCGCCCGAAGCCAGGCCGGTCTCCGCCGAGGAGTCGGCTACCTGAGCTTGGCTTCGATGTCCCGCAGCAGGGTCTCGCGGTCGCCGGAGAAAAGGTAGACGTCGGAGCCGAGCCGCCGGAGCGCCGCCTGCAGGACCTCCTTCGAGGGCCGGCGGTTCTGCATCAGGCGCCTCAGGTAGGTCTCGAGGTCGGCCGCGATCCGCGGGTGCGCGAGCTTCAGCTGGACGATCTGCTGCAGCACCGCCTGGTTGGTCTCGTTCTGCAGGTGGGCCTGGATGAGGACGTCGTTGGCCTCCTCGTAGCGTCGGGCGGCGATGAGCTTGCGGCTCGCGGAGATCAGGACCTGGGGCGGGACGCTCCGGTTCTGCATGAGCTTCTGCAGGTTGATCGAGCCGATCTCCGTCTGTCCGTCGGCGAAATAGGCGATCATCCGCAACGCCTCGAAGGCCATCCGGGTCTCGGCGACCCATTGGTCTCGCTCGGCCTGCTTGTAAAGTTCGTCCACGAGCAGGATCGTCTCCCGGGCGCGGCCGGCGTTGAGCAGGGACTCGACGCGCACGAGGTCGAAGCGGACGCGGTTGGTGAAGCGCCGGTCCTTCGCATGCTGCGCGAGGCGGGTCGTCAAGGCCACGTCGGCGGTCTCGTTCGCGAAGCGCGCGAGGTCGAGCATCGCCTGCTCCTGGTTGCCGTAGCGGGCCACGGCCTTCTCGACGATCGCGGCGCGGGCGGCGCGGTTGCCGTCGCCGGGCAGGAGGTAGAGCGACTGGATCAGCGGTCCGGGCTTGTCGGGCATGCTGATCGCCAGGAGGTCGAGGCAGTCTTTGGCCCGGGCGAGCTCGCCGCTGTCCTTCAGCCAGCGGGCCTTCATCTCGAGCAGGCGGATGCCGGCGGGGTAGACGGCGAGGGCCGCGTCCAGTTCGGCGAGGGCGCCGGCCCGGTCGCCGCTTTCCCAGAGGATCTGGCAGTTGAGCAGGTAGCCGTCGGCCGTCTCGTCCAGGCGGTGGTCCTTGATGAGCTTCGTCGCTTCGGAGTAATTGCCGCGGAGGAAGTGCGCCTGGGCGGCGGCGATCAGCAGGTCGGCCCTGATCTCGGGGGAGAGCTCCGGGTCGGCGAGGTAGCGGGTCGCGGTGGCGATCAGGCGCGCATCCTGGTCGAGCATGAAGCAGCGCGTGATGTATTGCCGGAAGTAATCCTGATCCCGCTTGGCGAAGGCCAGCGACTCCTCGAGCAGCTGGTAGCCGTCCAGCGGACGTTGGAAGGCGAAGAAAAGGTCGGCGCAGAGCCGCTGGGCCTCGAGGTTGGCCGGGGTGAGCTGCGCGCCGGTGCCGATGTACTTGGCGAACTCCGCGTAGTCCTGGCGGGCGAGCGCGGCTTTGGCGACGCTCACGAAGTATTCGCCTTTGCGATAAAGGTGCGCGGAACGCCCGTAGGCGTCCTTGACCGAGAGCAGCTTCTCCCGCTCGCGGAGGCGGACCTGCTCCCGGCCGAGGAAGAGGTTGGCGGCGGAGTTGGCCAGGGTGTCCGGCAGGTACAGGTACATGTCGGCCCGACGGGTCGTCGGGATGCCGTTCATGTAGCGTTCCTTGAAGTAGTTCAGTTCGGAGAGCGCCACCCAGAGGATCAGCAGGAAGACCGGGAACAGCAGGGCGATCCGCCGCCAGTTCGGACGATATTTGCGTTCCTTGTAGCCGATGGCCTCGACGATGACCATCCCCAGCAGGATAGGGTAGCTCGAGCGCGAGCTCTGCCCTTGGCCGTAGACGTAGTGGGGGTCGGCTGACATGCCTGCCACGATGTTCCTGCTCCGCTTGGGGCGGGCAAGAGCGGATTGCCCGTCAGAGGCTCGCGGCGGCCTCCTGGGCGGTCTTGCCGGGCGCGAGGCAGGTCTGGCCTACGCAGACGGCGAAGCCGGCCGCCGCGGCCTCCTGGACGAGGAAGACGGGGCGGTAGGGGCGGGCGTGGGGAGCGGTCTTATCATCGCCGTTGAGGGCGCAGCGCAGGCCTTCCCAGTCGCCGGCTGACTTCACGGTCGCATGGCCGAGCGCGAAGCGGGCGATGCCGTCCAACGCATGGGCGACCCCGTTGGGCACGTTCTTGCAAAGGCCTCCGTAGGCCGTGGTCAGGTCGGCGAACTCGCGGGCCCAGCGGATGTCCGCCGAGAGCATCTGGATCTGGCCGAAGCCGTGGAGCAGGGAGGAGTTTCCCGCCGGGACGGCGTTGTCGAACCAGTCCTTCTGGCGGACCGACAGGTCGTCACGCTCCGCCGGGACCACGAACGCGCCGACGGAGTGCGGGTCGCCGAAGAGGCTCTGCGCGGCGAGGAGGATCTGCTCGGCGCGGGCGGCGTAAGGGTGCGTCTGGTCGGGGCGGGCCCAGCTGGCGTAGGCTGCGAGCGCCAGTTCCGCTTCGGCGAGCCAGGCGTAATCGCTCAGGTTGCCGCCGAGCGTGATTTTCTCGCCATGCGCGACCGAGAGCAGCCGCAGGCTGCCGGTTTCCTGGGCGAATCGCTTCCAGAGGGCCGCTTCGAGTTCGAGGGCGAGCTCGGTCCAGTCCTTGCGGCCGAGGATCCAGCCGGCCTTGGCGAGGTTGCCGACGAGCAAGGCGTTCCAGCTGAGCAGGTTCTTGTCGTCGCGCGCGGGTTGCGGGCGCCGGTCGCGAAGGGCGAGCAGCTTCGCGCGGGCGCCGGCGAAGCGCTGCCTCGCCGCGTGGTCTCCCTTGAGCTTGGGGATGTTCTTGCCCTCGAAGTTGCCCTGGTCGGATAAGCCGTAGGCCTGGGCGAACGCGAAGGCCTCGTCGCCGAGCGCGGCCGCCACTTCGGGCGCGGTCCACACGTAGGTGGTGCCTTCGTGGTGATCCGTGTCGGCATCCAGCGACGCGGCGAACAGCCCGTTGGCGGTGCGCATCTCGCGGAGCAGCCAGCCGACCGTCTCGGCGCAGACGTCGGCGTAGAGCGGGTCGCGGTAGCGGGCCCAGGCTTCGGCGTAGGTGCCGAGCAGCTGGGCGTTGTCGTACAGCATCTTCTCGAAGTGCGGCACGGTCCAGTCGCGGTCCACGCAGTAGCGATGGAAGCCGCCGCCGACCTGGTCGAACAGCCCGCCGCGGGCCATCGAGCCGAGGGTGATCGTCAGGACGGCGTCGATGCGCGAGGCGAGGGCCCGGTCGGCTTCGACCGCGGCCGCGCCGCGCAGGCCGAGCAGGAAGTTGAGCGTGTGCGGGGCCGGGAACTTCGGCGCGGCGCCGAACCCGCCGAAGGTATCGTCGTGCTGTTCGCAGATCCGTCGGGCGGCGGCGACGAGGTCGGCGGGCGTCGGGGCGCTGCCGTCGGCGTCGGGCGCCCGCGTGAGGTGCGTGAGGTTCTGCGCGATGGCGTCGGCGTTGGCGGCGAGCTCGGACTTGTTCCGATGGTAGAAGTCCGACACACGCATCAGCAGCTGCGGCCAGGGGACCTGGCCGTGGCCGCGGTCCTCGGGCGGGAAGTAGGTGCCGCCGAAGAAGGGACGTCCGTCCGGGAGGCAGAAGCAGTTGAGCGGCCAGCCGCCGTGGCCTTGGATCATCTGCACGGCGTCCATCATCAGCTTGTCGACCTCGGGGCGCTCCTCGCGGTCGACCTTGATGCAGACGAAGTGCTGGTTCATCAGGTCGGCGACCCAGGGCTGCTCGAACGACTCGCGGGCCATGACGTGGCACCAGTGGCAGGAGGAGTAGCCGACCGACACCAGGACGGGCTTGTCCTTCGCCTTGGCCTCCGCGAAGGCCTCGGGGCACCACGGCCACCAGTGCACGGGGTTGGCCTCGTGTTGGCGGAGGTAGAGCGAGCTTTCGTGGGCCAGGCGGTTGGACACGTCTGGAAGGTTGGCATCCGTCGGCAGGGTGCAACAAAGACCGTTTCCGAGCCGTTCGACTTGCAGGGGAGGGGGCGAGGGCCAAAGGTCTCCCCGTGCTTTCCGTCCGCCCCAGCCGCGTCATCGGTCGTCCCTCCGGACGGTCCGCGGCCGGTCCTGCCTGACCATGTCGACCATCCGCATCCTTGAGCCGACCGTGGCCAACCAGATCGCCGCCGGCGAGGTGGTGGAGCGCCCGGCCGCGGTCATCAAGGAGCTGCTGGAGAACTCCCTCGACGCCGGCGCGCGCCGCGTGACGGTCGATTTCTCCCGCGGGGGGAAGGCCCGGATGATCATTGAGGACGATGGCAAGGGCATGACGGGCGACGAGGCCCTGCTGAGCCTCGAGCGCCATGCGACCAGCAAGATCCAGCTGGCCTCCGACCTCGACCGGATCGCGACCTTCGGGTTCCGCGGCGAAGCGCTGCCGTCCATCGCCAGCGTGGCCCGTTTCACGATGCAGACGCGTCCGGCCTCCGCGCCTTCGGGCACGGAGATCGCGGTCAACGGCGGCAAGCTGATCCACCGTCGCGACCATGGCATGGCGCCGGGCACGCGCATCGAGGTCGCCAATCTCTTCCACCCGGTCCCGGCCCGTCTGAAGTTCCTGAAGTCCGACGAGACCGAGGCCGCGCACATCGTGCGCCTGGTCCGTCTCTACGCCATCGCCCATCCGGAAGTCGGCTTCCTGCTGCGCGAAGACGGCCGCGAGATCTTCCGTTCGCCGGGCAATGCTCCGCTCCTGGATCGCGTCCGCGAGATCTGGGGCCGGCAGGTGGCCGAGGAGGTCACGATCATGCCGCTCTTCGAGCGTCCGGGCATGCGTCTCAGCGGACTCCTGGGCAAGCCGGGCGTCAGCCGCGGCACCCGTCAGGATCTCGTCACGGTGGTCAACGGCCGTCCCGTGGACAGCCGCACGATGGCCTTCGCCCTGACCGAGAGCTACCATACGTTGATTCCCAAAGGGCGTTACCCGCTGGCGTTCGTGTTCCTGGAGATGGACCCGGCGTGGGTCGACGTGAACGTCCATCCGGCCAAGCGCGAGGTGCGTTTCCGCGACGAAGCCAAGGTCCGTAACTTCCTGATCGAGTCCGTCCTCGCGGTGCTACGCGCCCGGGCCGACGACGGCCTGCCGGCCGGGACGATCCCTTCCGTCGCGCCGGCGACTCCGTTGACGGCCTCCGCGCCTCCGACCGTGAGCGCGCCGATTTCCACCGGCATCCCGGCACCGGCCTACGTGCCGCCCTCCGCCGCTTCCTCGGCGGCCCCTGCCCACGCTCCGGCCGTGCGCCTCGGTTGGCGGCTGCTGTCGCGTCTCCGTGAGGAGCGGGCGGTCTTCGAGACCCCGACGGGCCTCGCCATCCTCGATCTCGGCGCCGCGCATCAGCGCGTGCTCTACGAATCCATCCTGGCGCAGTTCACCGCGCAGAAGCCGATCAGCCAGCCGATGCTCGTGCCGCTGAGCATCGAGCTCGAGCCGTTGCCCGCCGCGGTCCTCAAGGAGCGCATGCCGCTGCTGGTTTCCGCCGGTTTCGATTTCGAGGAATACGGCCGCAACTTCTGGCGTATCCAGGCGCTGCCCGCGTGGCTCGAGCCCGAGGACGCCTTGGCCTTCGTCCGCGACCTGCTGGCCGAGATGGCCCGACGCGAAGGCGACTTCGGTCGCCCGTCCTTGGCCTATGACGCCCTCGCCAAGGTCGCCGTCAACAAAGCCCGTCGCAAGGGGGACAGCCTTTCGGATGCCGAGCTGATGGAACTCGTGCAGGCCCTGTTCCGTACCGCCCAGCCCGGCACCTGCCCGCGTGGCCGCCGGACTTACGTCGAGTGGACGGACGCCGACCTGACCCGACGGTTCGGCTGATCAGCGGCGGCCCTTGTGGCGCTTCGGCGAAGCCGGCTTGCCGGTGCGCAGCGCCTCGATCTGGTCGCGCAGGTTCGCCGCGCGTTCGAACTGGAGTTCATCGGCGGCCGCCAGCATCTCGGCTTCCATGTCGGCCAGCACGCGGGCGATGTCGCGGTCGTCGGTGCCTTCGGCCACCGCCAAGGTTTCCTCGGCTTCGAGGTCCACGAGGCTCTCCTCGATGCGTCGGCTCGTGCTCTTCGGCGTGATGCCGTACTTCTGATTATGGGCCTCCTGGCGCTTGCGGCGGTCGCCGCAGATCGTGAGCGCGCGGGTGAGGGACTTCGTCATCACGTCCGCGTAGAGCAGGACCTTGCCTTCGAGGTGACGGGCGGCGCGGCCGGAGGTCTGGATGAGGCTCGTCTCGCTGCGTAGGAAGCCTTCCTTGTCGGCGTCGAGGATGCCCACGAGCGCCACTTCCGGGAGGTCGAGTCCTTCGCGGAGGAGATTGACGCCCACCAGGACATCGAAGGAGCCGGCGCGCAGCCGACGGAGGATTTCGACGCGCTCGATCGCGTCGATGTCGGAGTGCAGGTATTCGACCTTCAGGCCGCTGTCCCGCATGAAGTTCGCGAGGTCCTCCGACATCCGCTTCGTGAGCGTCGTGACGAGCGTACGGTAGCCGCGGGCGGCCGCGGCCTTCGCCTCGCCGATGATGTCCTCGACCTGGCCGGCGATCGGGCGGACTTCCATGATCGGGTCCAGCAGGCCCGTCGGACGGATGACCTGTTCGGCGATGACGGCCGAGACCTTGTATTCGTGGGGCGCCGGCGTGGCGGAGACGTACACGGCCTGGTCGACGAGTTCGTCGAACTCTTCGGGGCGCAGCGGGCGGTTCTCCAATGCCGAAGGCAGGCGGAAGCCGAACTCGACGAGGCGTTCCTTGCGGGCGCGATCGCCGTGGTACATCCCGCCGATCTGCGAGACCGAGACATGGCTTTCGTCGATGAAGACCAGCTTGTCCTTCGGGAAGAAGTCCAGGAGGCAGTGCGGGCGCTCGCCGGGGCGGCGGCCGGACATGTGCATCGAGTAGTTCTCGATGCCCGGGCAGAAGCCCGTCTCGCGGAGCATCTCCAGGTCGTGCTCGACGCGCATGCGGATGCGCTGGGCCTCCACCAGGCGGTTCGTCTTCTCGAAGTGGGCGACCCGTTCCTCGAGCTCGGCGCGGATGGCCTCGGCGGCGGCCTTCACGCGGCCGGGGGCCATCACGTATTGGTTGGCCGGATAAAGGTCGAACTTCTGGAGCTGCTTGCCCGGCTTCACGCTGACCGGGTCGAGCTCGCGGATGGCCTCGAGGGTGTCGCCCCAGAATTCCAGGCGGACGGCGGATTCCATGTAGGCCGGCCAGACGTCGATCGTCTCGCCGCGGGCGCGGAAGTTGCAGCGTTCCAGGATGGCGTCGTTGCGGACGTACTGGTTGGCCACCAGCTTCGCCAGCAGTTCGTCGCGGCGCAGCGTCATGCCCGTCTTGAGGGCGATCATCGCGGCGAGGAAGTCCTCGGGCGAACCCAGGCCGTAGATGCAGGAGACGGAGGCGATCACGATCACGTCGCGGCGCGAGAGCAGGGCGCTGCTGGCGCTGATGCGCAGGCGCTCGATGTCCTCGTTGATCGCCGAATCCTTCTCGATGAAGGTGTCCGTCGCCGGCACGTAGGCCTCGGGCTGGTAGTAGTCGTAGTAGCTGACGAAGTACTCGACGGCGTTCTCGGGGAAGAAGTTCTTGAATTCCGAGTACAGCTGCGCGGCCAGCGTCTTGTTGTGCGAGATGATGAGCGCCGGGCGTTGCTGCTGGGCGATCAGGTTGGCCATCGTGAACGTCTTGCCGGAACCCGTCACGCCGAGGAGCGTCTGGCGGCCGTGGCCGGCGCGCAGCGAGGCGTCGAGCGCGGCGATCGCGGTCGGCTGGTCGCCCATCGGGCGGTAGTCGGACTTGAGGCGGAATTCCATCTCAGTCCAGGCGCCCGCGGGCGAGCCACCGCGGGTCGACCTCGGAGAGGTCGGCCACGATGCGATGGGCGCCGACGGGCGCCAGCTGTGCGCGGGTGTTCGTGGTCGCGAGGGCGACCGTGATGAAGCCTCCGGACAAGCCGGCCTGCAGGCCCGAGAAGGAATCCTCGAAGACGAAGGAGGTGGCCGGGTCGCCGCCGCCGAGGGCGCAGGCCTTCAGGAAGACCTCCGGGTCGGGCTTGCCGTTCGTGACGTCCTCGCTGGCGACCGCGCCGGCGAAGAAATGGCCGATGCCGAAGAGCTCGAACGACAGGGCGAGGTTCTCCTTGTGGGTCGAGGTGCCGATGACGCAGGGGATGCCGAGGTCCTTGAGCGCGCCGCAGAGTTCGCGGACGCCGGGCAGCAGGCGGACGTGGCCGGTGCGGGCGATGTCGCGGTAGAGGGCTTCCTTGCGGTTCGACAGGCGCTTCACCTCGGCGGGGTCGCGCGTCCAGTCCAGGATGTCCGGGATGATCAGCTCGTTGCGCTTGCCGAAGCCGCGCTTGAAGTGGTCGGCCGGCAGAGGGAGGTTCTCTTCCTTGGCCAAGGCCTCCCAGGAGCGCTCATGGGCGACGGAGGAGTCGATGACGACTCCGTCCCAGTCGAAGACGGCGACGGTGCGAGGCATGGCTCAGTGCTTGTCCCAAGGCAGCGTGACCTTGATCGGGCGATGCTCCCAGACGTTGAAGGACTCGAAGATCTGGCCCGGCGCGAGGATGCCGTTCGGGTCGAGGGCTTTCTTCACCGCGAGCATCGCGCCGATCTCGGCCGGCGTGTGCTGCAGGGAGAGGAACGGGGACTTCGCGAGGCCGATGCCGTGTTCGCCCGTGATGGCGCCGCCGAGCTCGACGACCTTTTCCATCACCTCGCGGATGGCCTGTTCGGCCTTGCGACAGTGCTCCGCGTCGGCGCGGTCGTACATGATGTGGACGTGGAAGTTGCCGTCGGCGGCATGGCCGAAGGTCGGGGTCGCCAGGCCGATGCGGTCGCGGACCTCGCGGGTGAAGCGGAGCAGGGGGACGTAGCTGCGGATGGGCACCACCACGTCTTCGTTCAGCTTGGCGTCGCCGAGGGCGAACATCGCCTGGGAGCAGGTGCGGCGCAGTTCCCAGAGGGCTTCGGCTTCCGCCGGGTCCTCCGGGGCGCGGAAGGAGACCGCGTGGCGCTTCGCCCAGGCGACGACCCTGGCGGCGTCCTCGGCGAGGACGGCCGGATGGCCGTCGATCTCGACGAGCAGCGCGGCGTGCGTCTCGGGTGAGCCGCCTAGTTCCGCATCCGTGAAGACGCGCTTTCCGCGACGCTTCTCGGTGGCGGCGACCGTCTGGACGTCGAGGAACTCGAGCACCGACGGATTCACGCGCAGCGAAATCAGCTCGATGGCCGCTTCGAGCGCGGCTTCGTCGGTGCGGAAGGCCAGCAGGAAGGTCCGGCGGGCGGCGGGCAGGGGGGACAGCTTGATCGTCGCCTTGGTGATGACGCCGAGCGTGCCTTCCGAGCCGATCCAGAGGTCGCGCAGGTTGAGGCCGCTGACGAACTTGCGGAGCGGGGCGGCCCAGCGGACCTTCTCGCCGGTGGGCAGGAAGCCCTCGAGCGCGTAGACGTGGTCGCGGACCACGCCGTATTTCGCGGCGCGCAGGCCGCCGGCGTTGGTGGCGATGTTGCCGCCGATGCTGCAGTGCTTCACGGACGACGGGTCCGGCGGGAAGAATAGTCCGTGCGGCGCGGCGAGGTCGTTGATGCGCGCCGTGATCGCTCCGGGTCGCACCGTCGCCATCGAGGCGACCGGATCGATCTCGATCTGGTCCCAGTGGTCGAGGTGGATGACCCAGCCGCCCTTGAGCGGGGCGCAGGCGCCGGTCGTGCCGGTGCCGCGGCCCCGGACGGTGACCGGGACGCGGTGTTCGTTGGCGAGCTTGAGCGTGACGCCGATGTCATCCTCCGTCGCCGGGCGGATGACCGCCTCGGGCATGAACGACAGGCGCAGGTTGTCGAAGGACGCCGCGAAGCACTCGGCTTCGTCGGTCCGGACGACCTGCGGACCCAGCTTCGCCAGGAGGGCCTGGGTGGCGGCGGGATGCGTCTGCGCGGGAGGGCTCACGCCTCCCATCAAGCAGGGTTAGCCCAGTTCGGCAAGCCACGCCGTCGCCTCGGCGTCGGAAGGCATGCGCCAATCGCCGCGGGGGGACAGGGCCAGCGAGCCCACCTTGGGGCCGTCGGGCATGACCGACCGCTTGAACTGCTGGCTGAAGAAGCGGTTCAGGAACGACCGGAGCCAGTGGCGGATCTCCGCCTGGTCATATTTGCCGGCGAAGGCGTGCTCGGCGATCCAGAGGACCTTCGAGGGGCGGAAGCCGTTGCGGATGACGTGGTAGAGGAAGAAGTCGTGGAGCTCGTACGGGCCGACCAGCATCTCCGTCTGCTGGGCGATCTCGCCGTCGTCGCCGGGCGGGAGCAGCTCGGGGCTGACCGGGGTGGCCACGATGTCCTCGAGGATGGCGCGTTCGGTGCCGACGTGGCGGGCGTGCGCGGCCCAGGCCACGAGGTGCTTCACCAAGGTCTTCGGCACGCCGATGTTCACGTGGTACATCGACATGTGGTCGGCGTTGAACGTGCACCAGCCGAGGGCGGCTTCGGAGAGGTCGCCCGTGCCGATGACGAACCCGTGGCTCTGGTTGGCCACGTCCATCAGGATCTGCGTGCGTTCGCGGGCCTGGGCGTTCTCGAAGGTGACGTCGTGCTTGCCGGCCGGGTGCTGGATGTCGCGCAGGTGGCGTTCGACGGCCTCGTTGATCGGGATCTCGCGGGCGGTGATGCCGAGCGTCTCCATCAGGCGCATCGCGTTGACGCGGGTGCGGGCCGACGTGCCGGGACCGGGCATCGTCAGGCCGATGATGCCTTTGCGATCGAGGCCGAGGCGGTTGAAGGCCTCGAGCGTGACGAGCAGGGCGAGGGTGGAGTCGAGGCCGCCCGAGACGCCGATGACGACGTGCTTGAGGCCCGTGTGGCGGATGCGGCGGGCGAGGCCCGTCGACTGGATCGCGAAGATCTCCTGGCAGTTCTCGTCGCGGCGGTGAGGGTCCGAAGGCACGAACGGGTGCTGGCTGAAACGGCGGCGCAGCTTCGGCGTCTGGCCGGTCGGGACGCCGAGGGTGAAGCCGATCACGCGGGGGCGGACGGCGACCGGGGCGCCGAAGAACGTGCTGTTCCGGCGGCGTTCGGCCGCGAGGCGGTCGAGGTCGAGCTGCGAGACGATCAGGGCGAGGTCGAAACGGAAGCGTTCGGACTCGCCGAGCACGACGCCGTTCTCGGCGATGAGGCCGTGGCCGCTATAGACGATGTCGGTGCTCGATTCGCCGGCGCCGGCGGCGGCGTAGACGTAGGCGGCGAGGCAGCGGGCGGACTGCGACTTCACCAGGTCGCGGCGGTAGGCGGCCTTGGTGAGGAGCTCGTCGCTGGCCGAGAGGTTGCAGAGCAGGGTGGCGCCGGCGAGGGCTTGGGCGCCGCTGGGAGGTTCGACGGCCCAGAGGTCTTCGCAGATCTCGATGCCGAGCATGCAGTCCGGCATGTCGGTCGCCTGGAAGAGCAGGTCGGTGCCGAACGGGACCTTCTGGCCGAGGAGTTCGACTTCGGCGACCGGGGCGACCCGGGCGGAGGCGAACCAGCGCTGTTCGTAGAATTCCCCGGTGTTGGGGAGGTGGGTCTTCGGGACGACCCCGAGGACCTTGCCGCGGGAGACCGCGACGGCCACGTTGAAGAGGCGTCCGTTGACCTCCAGGGGGGTGCCGACGAGGGCGGTGAGGCCAAGCTTGGCCGTGGCCTCGCAAACCTGCCCCAGGGCCTTCACGGCCCCGTTCAGGAGGGTCCGCTGGCCGAAGAGGTCGCCGCAGCTGTAGCCGGTCAGGCAAAGTTCGGGCAGGACGACGATTTCCACCCCCTCTTGGGCGGCTTTTTCCAGGGCCTGGATGATCAGGGTGGCGTTGGCCGCAGGGTCCCCCAGGCGGAGGGCCGGCGAGGCGGCCGCCACGGTCACAAAACCGTTCTGGTGGATGCGGTTGGACATCAAAGGACTGGTATCCGTCATGTTCACCGTTGACCGAAGGGGAGGCAACCCGAAAGGTCTGCCCACCCCTGTTAAAGGGGGTCATATGTCCGCTCAGCCGCTCAAAGAAGTCCGTATCTTTTCGCCTGCCACCGTGGCCAACGTGGCCTGCGGTTTCGACGTGCTTGGTTTCTGCATCGACGCCCCCGGCGACGAGATCGTGGCCCGTTTCTCGGCGACCCCCGGCCTGCGCATCACCAAGATCACCGGCGACGAGGGGCGCCTGCCCCTCGATTCCAAGAAGAACACCGCCGGTGTCTCCGCCCACGCCCTCCTGCGCCACCTCGGCAAGAGCGACCTCGGCATCGAGATGGAGATCCACAAGAAGATGCCCTTCGGCAGCGGCCTCGGCTCCAGCGCCGCGAGCGCGGTCGGCGGCGCCTTCGTCGTCAACCGTCTCCTGGGCGACCCGCTCACCCGTCGCCAGCTCCTGCCTTTCGTGGTCGCCGGCGAAGCCGCGGCCGACGGCGCCTGGCATGCCGACAACGTCGGCCCCTGCCTCCTCGGCGGCATCACCCTCATCCGTTCCAACGCCGAGCTCGACGTCATGGACGTGCCGATCCCGGAGCGCCTGTGGGCCGCGGTCGTGCATCCGGACATCGTCGTCCTGACCAAGGTCGCCCGCGAGATCATGCCGCGGCAGGTGCAGCTCGAGACCTCCACGCAGCAGAGCGGCAACCTCGGCGGCCTGCTCTGCGGTTTCTTCAAGAGCGACTACGCCCTCATCGGCCGTTCGTTGCATGACCTCATCGCCGAGCCGCATCGCCATCGCCTGATCCCCGAGTTCTACCGCGCCAAGGCCGCCGCCATGGCCGCCGGCGCGCTGGGCTTCTCGATCTCCGGCGCCGGTCCCAGCGTGTTCGCGCTCTGCGAGGGCGAAGAGGCCGCCCGCAAGGTCGCGGGCGCGGTCGCCGCGGTGTTCTCGTCGGTGCCGATCAAGGCCACGCCTTACGTCTCGCGCATCAACCCCAAGGGTGTCCATGTCCTCTCCGAGTCCTGAGCTGGAATTCGTCTCCACCGCCGACGCCGCCTGCCGCGGCTCGCTGCGCGAGGTGCTGCTGTCGGCCATGCCCGCCAAGGGCGGCCTCTGGGTGCCCGCGCGCATCCCGCAGGTCGCGCCTGATTTCGCGGAGCGCCATCGCGACGCCTCCTATGCCGACCTCGCCGAGGCCGTCATCGCGCCCTACTTCGCCGAGGTCCTCGGTCCGGCCGCGCTCCGTCAGCTCTGCCAGGAAGCCTTCAATTTCCCGGTGCCGCTCGTGCGGCCGGAGAAGTTCAAGGGCACGCCGGCCGAGCGCATCGCCGTCCTCGAGCTTTTCCACGGACCCTCCGCGGCGTTCAAGGATTTCGCCGTCCGCACGCTCGTGCGCGTCACCGCGCGCGTCCTTGGCGACGAATTCCCGCAGCTGACCGTCCTCGCCGCGACGTCCGGCGACACCGGCGCCGCCGTCACCGAAGCCTGCGCCGGCGTCCCCGGCGTCCGCGCCGTGGTCCTCTATCCCCGCATCGGCGTCAGCGGCGTGCAGGAATCGCAGATCGCCCGCGCCCGGCCCGGCGTGGTGGCGCTCTCCGTCGACGGCACGTTCGACGACTGTCAGGCGATGGTGAAGCGCGCGCTGGCCGACGCGTCCCTGCGCCGCCGCCGTCCGCTCCTCACGGCCAACTCGATCAACCCGGTCCGGCTGATCGCCCAGGTGCCTTTCGCCTTCCATGCCAAGCGCCTGCTGGCGCCCGGTCGTCGCATGGGCGTCGTGGTGCCCTCGGGCAACCTCGGCAACGTGGGCGCGGTCCAGCTCGCCCGCCGCATGGGCCTGGACGTCGCCGCGCTCGTCGCCGCGACCAACACCAATTCCCCGCTGCCGGACCTCTTCGCCACCGGCGAATACCGTCCGCGTCGCGCCACCCCCACGGCCTCCAACGCCATGGATATCGGCGACCCGAACAACCTCAGCCGCCTGCTCGCCTGGCGCGAGGGCGGCCCCGCCGTCGGCGCCGTCACCGTGGACGACCGGGCGACGCTCGACGCCATGCGCCGCGTCCGTGACGCCAGCGGGTACGTCCTTTGCCCGCATACCGCGGTCGGCTGGAAGGCCGCCGAGGACCTGCTCGCCCGCGACGGCGCCAAGCTCGACGACGTCGTGGTCTTCGGCACCGCGCATCCCGCCAAGTTCCCCGACGTCCTCCAGGAGGCCTTCGGCGACGCGAACGCCTCCCGCTTCCCGGGCGAGCTGCCGGCGCCGGCGCCGATCAGGATCGGCAACGACTTCGAAGCCGTCCGCAAGGTCCTCGAGTCCGAAGCCGGCTTCGGACGCTGAGGCTTACTTCGAGGCGCTGTCGGGGTTCGGCTTCGCCGCGGCCTTCTTGGCCGGGACGGCCGGTTCGGCGGGCGCGCGTTCGATCACGATGATGCACCCGGAGAGGGCGAGGCCGGCGAGGGCGAGCGTGGCGACGAGGACGGTCTTCATGGGGCCAGCGTAGGCTTCGGCGCGGGCTTGGCAAATCCCCAAAACAGGAAGACCGCCCGGAGGCGGCCTTCGCGGACGGCCACGAGGCCGGTCATTCCGTGTCGGACACCGCGAACGTGACGTTCGAGATGTTCGCCTTGGCGAGGCAGTCGAGGACGTTGATGACGCGTTCGTAGCGGGCGTTCTCTTCGGCCTGCACCGTGATGAGCAGCTTGGTCTTGGACTGTTCGGCCGCCTGGCCCATCTGCCGCATCTGGTTGTAGAGGTTTTCGAGGAGCTTGTCGCCGGGCGCGCCGACCGGGTCTTCGTTGAGGGTGATCTCGCCGGTCTCGCTGACGCCGATGGTGACTTCGTCGGGCAGCTCGGTCTCCTTGGCGGTCTCGGCGTTGCCGGGGAGGGTGGTCTTCAGCTCATGCTCCACCTTGACGGCGCCGGCCATGACCATGAAGAAGAGCATGATCACGAAGACCACGTCGATCATCGGGGCGATCTGGAAGCCCGGGGCGGCCTCGGCCTGTTGTTCGCGTTGTTTCATGGTTTATTCCTCGTGGTTGAGGCCGGAGAAGGCGATGTTGTCGATGCCGGCTTCGGCGCCCCATTCGAGGGCCTTCGAGACGTACTTCGCGTGGCATTCCTTGTCGGCGCGGATCAGCAGGCGGTACTTCTCGTTGGAGCCTTTACGGTCGGAGAGCTCCTTGGCGATGCCGTCCTTGTCGTTCGGGTCGAGCTCCCGGTCGTCGAGCTTGTACTTGGCCTGGCCCGTGGTCTTGTCCCACGAGATGTTGATGAGGCCGGCGGCCGCCTTGTCGTCGCGCTTCTTCCCGTTGGCCGCGACGGGGAGCGAGATGTTCTTGTCGACCTTGAGCACCTGCGACGAGGTGATGGACATGAAGAAGATGAGCAGCACCAGGAGCACGTCGATCATCGGCGCGACCTGGAACTCCGGTTCCCCTTCTCCGCCTCCTCCTCCGCCTGCCATGGCTGTGCTGCTTGGTTAGGGTTGGAGGGGGCTCAGGACTGGACGCCGGAGGACGCGTTCCAGTCGGGCTTGGAGGCGTAGATCTCCTCGTCGCCGACCTTGCGGCCTTCGATCTCCTCGTAGGGGAACGCGCGGAAGAGGCCGGTCACGATCTCGGTGATGTCGTGGATGCCCTTGTTGATGCGGTTGGCCAGGAGGTAGTAGGACATGAACGCCGGGATCGCGATGAAGAGGCCGGAGGCGGTCGCCACGAGCACTTCGCCGATCGCGCCGGAGAGCTTGGAGGGGTCGCCCACGCCGGAGGTGCCCAGGGTCTCGAACGCGCTCATCATGCCCGTCACCGTGCCGGTGAGGCCGATCATCGGGGTGCAGACGCCGATCACGGAGAGGTAGGAGGAGCGGCCCTTGAGTTCCGCGTTGATGCGGGTGATCTCGGAGATGATCGCTTCTTCGGTCATCGTCTTGCCATCCGGGGTGAAGGCCACTCCGGCGCGGACGACGTCGGCCACGGGGGAGCCGGCGGTCTTGGCGAAGGCGTAGGCGCCGACGTAGTCGCCCTTCTTGAAGAGCTCGCGGAGCTGGGTGACGTGCTCGACCGGGTAGAGCTTGCCCGCGCTCGTGCGGATGAAGCCGTCGACGATGAACCAGATCATCGCGACGGAGCAGAGGGTGATGGGGTACATGACCCAGCCGCCTTCATGGAACAGGTCCATGAGGGTCTTCTTGTGGACGGCGCCGGCGGCGGCGGCTTCCTGGGCGGAGGCGGCAACGGTCATCAGGCCGAGGAGGACGGCGCTGAACGTGGCGGAACGGAGGTTCATCTTCATGATGATGGGGTGTAGGGTGGTATTTAGGTTAGGTTTTGGAAAGGGGCAAGGACTCACTTGTTGCCTTCGACCTTCTCTTCGTCGGCCAGCTTGGGCTTGGCCATGATGACGCCTTCGGGGAGAGGGCCGCCGGCGGCGATCTTCTTCTGGTCGGCCTCGGCTTTGGCGCGTTCTTCGGGGGGCAGCATCTTCTTGGCCTCTTCGGCCTCCTTCGAGACCGGGTAGGAGACGATGATGTCGTAGAGGTAGCGGTTGGAGACCGATTCGAGCTTCTGGTCGCGGAGGGCGGGACTGTCCATGCCGCGGAAGGAGCGGGCGGCGCCCAGGAGGGCCTTGGGGATGAATTCGGTCTCGGAGCCGAAGAAGACGGGGACGCGCAGGTAGGTGGACATGGCGGCCTCGTACTTCTTGGAGGCGAAGAGCGAGTTGGCCTTCACGATGTGGAGGCGGGCCTGGAGTTCGGCGCTGTCGACCTTGGTCAGCAGGTCGGTCGCTTCCTTCACGACTTCGTCATGGTCGCCTTTGCGGGCGCGCTGCATGAGGCGGGCGAGCTGGATCTGCGTGGCGACCTCGGGCAGCTTGGCGGCCTCCTCCTTCTCGAAGGCGTTGAGGAAGGCGGCCGTGGCGGCGTCGTTCTCGAGGCGATCGAGGGCGTCGAGCTTGACGATGGAGGCCTTGACCCACCAGGAGCCGGGGACGTTCTTGATCGGCTCGAAGAACTTCAGGACGGCCTCGACGTTCTCGAGGGCCTTGGCCGGCTGGCCGCGGCTGACGTTGTCCTGGGCTTCGCGGAGGCGGGCGGGCATGGGCCAGATCACTTCGGTGACCTCGGAGAGCTTGCGGTTGAGGGTGACTTCGAAGCCGCCGGAGTTGCTGACGCGGTCGATGGTGCCCTTGACCACGTTGATGGTGCCTTTCTTCGGGTCGACGACCGGCTTGGGCGGGATGGAGTTGTCCATCTTGAACGGGTCGTTGATCTCCCAGCGTTCGGTCTTGAAGACGAAGGTCTGGGCCGAGGCCGAGGCGGCCGCGACGAGGGCGAGGGCAGGCAGGAGGAAGGTGCGGCGCATGGGGGTCAGAGTCCGAGGAGGAAGGCTTTGGCTTCTTCCGCTTCGCGGGTGTCCTTGATGCGGTCCTTCTCGAGCATCTCCTTCAGGAGCAGCTTGGCGGCGTCCTTCTGGTTGAGCTTCGTGGCGAACAGCTTGGCGGAAGCGAAATAGGACTTGGCGGCCCAGACCTCGTATTTCTTCCAGGTCATGTAGCAGCGGCGGTAGTAGGCGATGGCTTCGTTGTAGCCCTTCTCGTCGGTCGCCTGGCGCTCGGCCATGAGGCCCAGCCAGTAGAGGGAGGCGGCGGTCTTCTCGCCGCGCCATTCCTTGGTCTTGGCGATCTCCTCGAACTCCTTCTTCGCGTCGGCGTACTTCGCCAGCTCGGCGAGGGCGCGGGCGCGCGTGAAGCGCAGGTCGAGCTCCTTGGCCATCAGGATGTTGTTGTCGATGGCCTCGTTGCAGAGCGAGAGGGCCTCGGCGTACTTCTTGTTGGCGAAGGCGATGTCGGCCAGGCCGGAGAAGCCGTAGTCGGCGTACTCCGACGAGCGCGAGTGCTCGAGGATGTAGGCGAAGTAGTCGGCCGCCTTCTTGAGGTCGCCCTTGGCGAGGAGGCTTTCGCCCACCATCGCGAGGATGGTCGGGTTGAGCTCCTCGGCCTTGTAGTTGGCGGCGATCTTGGCGAAGTTGGCCGCGGTCTTCTCCGGTTCGCGGGTGAAGACGGCGAGCTGGCCGAGGGCGAAGAAGCCGCGGGCCTGCGCGACGAGGGAGTCGCGGTGGTCCTCGAGGCGGAGCAGCTTGACGAGCTCCTTCTCGGCGTCGGCGCTGGTGTAGGCGCCCGGTTCGGGCTTGGCGCCGGGCTTCACGCGCTTGATCTTGCGGGCGATCTTCTCGGCGAGGAACACGATCAGCTTCTCGGTGCCTTCCTGCTTGCGGTCGTTGATGGACTCGGAGACGGCGTCGGAGAGGATCTTGAGGGCGCGCTTCTTCTGGTCGGCGATGGAGACCTGGCGCTTGGCCTCGACCTTGGCGAGCTCGCCTTCGAGCTCGGCGGACAGCTTCCGGACGGCTTCCTTGGCCGCGTCGATCTCCGGGCGGGTCACGCCCGGCTTGCGCTCGGTCTGGTCGACGGCCTTGCGGGCGTCGGCGAGCAGGGTGCTGTACTTCTTGCGCACCTTCTCGGCTTCGGCCGCGAATTCCGGCATGTCGCCCATGCGCTCGGTGGAGCGGATGACCTCGTAGAGGTAGGTCATCGCCTTCGGGTCGTTATGGTTCCAGTCGAAGATCTCCTTGAACAGGTCGCGCATGCGCTTGTGCTCGCCGCGGCCGGGGAGGAGCTTGCGGAGTTCGCCGAGGACGAATTCCAGGGCCTGCGGGTTGGTGCGGGCGCTCTTGGCGGCCGCCTCGTAGGCGTCGATGGCCTTGCTGGTGGCGGCTTCCTTCTCCTTCTCGAACTTGGTGCGGATGTCGACGAACTTGGCCTTGTCGGGGGACTTGGCGTTGACGCGGACGTCGAGGTCGGCCGCCTTGACCTTCTTGTCGATCTCGTCGGCGAGGGCGATGTGGGCGTCGCCGATGAGCGTGTGGACCTCGGGGATCTGGGCGACGACCTCGTCGGAAGTGCTCTTGGCGTAGTCCTTCAGCCAGTCTTCGCACTGCTTGATGGTGCCGGGGATGTCACGGGGGCTGGTGCCGAACTTGACGATGGCCTGGCGGTAGCGGACGTCGGGGATGAACTGGCCCTTGGGGTATTCCTGCTCGTACTTGTCGAAGTCGGCCTTGGTCTCCTTGTACTTGCCCTGGAAGAACGAGCAGAGCGCGTTCATGTACAGCACCTGCTGGCGGACCGGCGAGCGTTCGTACTTCTTGAGGAATTCCCCGAAGGCCTTCTGTGCGGGCGCCCAGTCGACCTGCGAGAACAGGCAGGCGGCGATGCGGAAGTCGATCTCCTCGGCGATCTCCGGCGTGAGGGTCTTCACGTTGGCCTGGACCCACTTGTAGTGGGCGATGGCCTCGGGGTACTCCTCGCGCTCCTGCGAGATGTCGCCGAGGATCAGCGCGATGGACGAGACCTGCTCGTCCTGGGGGAACTTGGCGATGAACTCCTTGCACTTGGCCTGCGCCTCGTTGTTGCGGCCGATGCGGCGCAGGGCGAGGATGTGGTAATAGTAGGCGCCGGCGATGCGGCTGAAGCCGGGGCTGTTCTCGAAGATGTCGAGGAAGGCCACGTGGGCTTCCCAGTTGCGCTTCAGCTCGAGCAGGCAGAGGCCGATGCGGTAGGAGATGAACGCGTCGTAGTCCTTGTTGGCGTTGAACTCCTCCTGGATCTTCTTGAACTGGACGACCTCCTGCTTGGCCTTCTCGATGTTGGCGGCCTGCTCGGGGTTGGGCTTGGGGAAGTTCTTGGTCAGCGTCTCGACCTCGGCCTGCTTGGCCTCGATGGCGCGACCGAACGAGCTGCTGAGGTTGGCGCGGCGCAGCGTGCCCTGGTAGTTGGTGAGCGCCTGGCGGTAGAAGTCGGCGCGGAAGGCCTCGTCCGCGGCGGATTCGGCGGCGGCGAAACGCGCGTCGCCGATCTCGAGACGCTGGAAGTTGGAGCGGACCACCTCGACGGGCGAGCCGTTGCTCCGCGCGTCGACCTCGTTCTTCAGCTGGGTCGCCTCCTTGGTGAGGCCGAGCTTGGTGTACATCTCGATCAGCTTGTAGGCGGCGTCGCGGCGTTCCGGGGTGCTGATGCCGTCGGCGGTGGCCTGCTTGAGGAGGGCGATCGCCTGGGCGTAGGCGGCCTTCTTGGCGTCTTCGGGGCTGTTCTTGGCGCGGTCGACGACGATCTGCGCGGAAAGGGTGAAGGCGTTGACGCGCTCTTCCGGGCGGGCCAGCGTGTTGGTGCGGATCTTCTCGAGGCGGGCCAGGGCCAGTTCCCACTTGCCCTGCTTGGAGAGCGCCTCGATCAGGAGCAGCTCGGCGGTGCCGCGACGGTTGTCGCTGTCGGAGAGGAAGTCCTCGGTCCCCTTCGGATATTTGTCGAGGAAGCCGGTGAGCTCGGTCTGCGCGCGCGGCCAGTCCTTGATGAAGAAATGGCAGAGCGATTTCTGGAAGGAGAGGACCGCCTTCAGCTTCAGCTCGACGTCGACGGCCTTGCCTTCGAGTTCCTCGAACTGGGCGAGCGCCTCCTTGTACTTCTTCTCCTCGAAGCTCTTGACCGCGGCCTTGTAGAGCACGGAAAGCGGGTCTTCTTCCTGCTTCTGGGCGCCGGGGAGGGGTCGCGTCTGCGCCTTCAGCACGGCGGTGACCGGAGTCACGGCGAGGAGGACGGCGAGGAGGGCGGCCTTCGCCAGTTTATAGGTGCGGGACTCTTTGATAAGCATCGGGTGAGGGGAGCGTTTCGCTCCGCATCGGGGTTGGGATGAAATTGCCCAGCCGCCCAAGGATTGCCAAGCAATAAGCCCCCTTCTTGGGGGCTGATTTGCGAGGGCAAAGCCCCCGGCTCCGGCTCCTGTGAATAACTCAGGCCCCCGGTTTCCGGCCGGTCGCCAAAATGGTCTCAAAACAGGGCTCTTTGACCTCTTTGGCGACGACCCGGACTTCCGATTGGGCGAAGCCTGCTTCCTCGATCCAGTCGTGCAGCTCGTTTTCTTTGAAACCGAGCCAGCGATCGGCGTAAAGCTCCCGGGCTTTCTCGAAACGATGGGCTCGCAGGTCGAGGATCAGCAACCGCCCGCCAGGCTTGAGGATGCGGAAGGCTTCCGCGAGGGCCTGGCGAGGGTTCTCGGCGTGATGCAAGGCCTGGCTGAGGAGCGCGAGGTCGATGCTGCGGTCAGGCAGGGGGACCTTCTCGATGTTGCCTAGGACATAGGTGAGGTTCCGCAGGTGCTCTTTTTTGGCCAACGTGCGGCCGACCTGGACCATGCGCGGGGAATTGTCGACGCAGTGGACGCTTTCGGCCTGTCGGGCCAGCAGGCGGGACAACGTGCCGTCGCCGGCGCCGAGGTCGGCGATGCGCACGCGCGGGGTCAGCAGGAAGAGCATCTGGCCGATCGCTTCCCAGGAACGCCCGGGGCAGTAGTTGCGACCGAGGCGGTCCGCCACGAGGTTGAAGTGCTGTTCGGCCTTCTGGCGGCGCTTCTCGATGATGCGCTGCAGGGCGCGCTGGTCGGCGGCGGACTTCGGTTCGCGGGCGCTGGCGGCCAAGGCGGCGTCCACGATGCCGGCGACGCTCGCCGGCAGGTCTCGGGCGAGGGAGTAGAAGGCTTTCTTGCCGTCGCGCCGGTCGTTGACGAGCTGGGCCTTGCGCAGCAGGGCCAGGTGGGTCGAGATGCGCGACTGGGGGAGTCCGAGGATCTCCTGGAGCTCGCCGACGGCCAGCTCCCCGCGGTGGAGCAGGTGGAGCATCCGGGACCGGGTCGGGTCGGCCAGGAGGCGCAGGGTTTCCCAGGGGTCGGACATGCGGGGAGGTTGGGGCGCGCCGGCGTCCGTGTCAAAAGAGGAAGCCCCGTCGCCGGGGCTTCGTCAGCAGGCCGGTCGGCGGGCGCTCAGCGCTTGTCGACCCAGCGGGCGATGCGGACCACGGTCCAGGACTCGGCCTTGCCGTTGATGTTCGTCGTGAAGGTCTCGCCGGTCTTGTGGTTGAGGAACTGCTTGGCCAGCGGGGAGATGTAAGAGAGGATGTTCTTCTCCGGTTCGCCGTCCCAGGCGCCGAGCAGGTCGTAGGCGATCTCCGTCTGGTCGGAGCCGCGGCGGAGGACCACGCTGGAGCCGACGCTGATGGTGTCCGTGTTGGCTTCCTTGAAGTCGGTGACCTTGGCCTTCTTCAGCAGCGCGTCGAGCTCGGCGCGACGGGCGGCGAGGGTGTCATGGTCCTGGCGGGCCATCTTGTATTCCGAATTCTCCTTCAAGTCGCCATGTTCCTTGGCGATCTGGATGGCTTCCTTGACCGCGGGCAGGCGCACCTTGACGATGTCCTCGAGCTCGCGCTCCTTTTCTTCCTTCGAGTGCTTGGAGACGAGGAGTTCCTTCTCCTCGGCTTCGGAGCCGGAATGCTTGGACTTGGCGAGGCGCTGGACGTGCGGCTCGATCTTGGCGAGGCGGGAGAGGAGGGCCTTCTTCGTCATCTCGTCGAAGCCCTGGCTGCTCATCATCGTGCGGGTGAGGTCGAAGATGGTCTCGCTGTCGGCCTTCTTCCCGCCGGCGGGGGCGAGGATGTTGGCGATGAGCTCCTTGTCCTTGATGAGCTCGTTGGCGAGCGGGATGCGGGCCGTGGAGTTGGATTCGAGCGACTCCGTGTCGATCGACGAGAGGATGGCGCCGAGGAGCGCGGGGTTGATGAGGCGTCCGACGATGTCGGCGTACTTCTTGGAGTCGCGGTTCTTGATGACCCAGATGATGACCGGCGCGCGGAGCTCGCGGGTCTCGAGCCACTGGGCGAAGCGCTCGGCCACGACGGCGGCGAGCTCCTGGTCGCAGAGGTAGGCGATGGATTCGGAGACGAGCTTGGCGGAGCCGCTCTTGGTGCCGCCGATGTCGCGGTTGCGGAGGAGGTCGAACGCGCGTTCGGCCCATTTGTCGCCGTGGTGGGCGCGCACGAGGTCGAGCAGGCTGCGGATCTTCTCGGTGGTGTGCGGGATGTTCAGCGCCACGAAGGCGAGGTCGCTTTCGGTGCACAGGGCGATGATCTCGGAGGCCGTCGGGCTGACGGTCTCGACGGTCTCGACGGCGGAGCGGAAGAACTTGTCGCGGTTCCAGATGCCGCCGAGGATGGCCGGGAGATTGTCGCGCTTGCGGGCGGTCTCGAGCTTCTTGATCTCCTTGGCGAGGTCGGCCGAGACCTTCTCGAGGTTGGCGACGGTGGCGGCCGAGCGGGTCTCCGCCGACGCGCTGCCGGCGAGCTCCTCGAGGAGCACGAGCTTGCGTTCGAAGTTCGGGGCGCTCTCGTACTGGGCGAACAGGTCTTCGCCGAGGTCCTTCGGGGCTTCGAGCAGGGCGTAGAGGCCGCCCTTGCGTTCCGGGACGAGGATGGCGCGGTCCTTGCGGAGGGCGGCGCGGGCCTTCGTCCACCAGGACTTGAAGGCGGTGACGCGGTCCTTGCCGGCGGGGAGGGAGGCGAAATAGATGCGGTCGAGGTTGGCTTCGAGGGCGTAGGACGTGCATTCGCCGGTCGGGTACTCGGCGAGGAGGGCCTTCACGACGCCGGCCGGGTCGTTGGCGACCAGGTTGGCGACTTCGGCCTTGGTGGCTTCGGCGTAGGCCTTGGCCACGATACCCTGGGGGTTGATGACCTCGATCTTGCCGAGGAAGAAAGCGGCGTCCATGGCGTGGCCCTTCTTGTTCTGCTCGGGGAAATCGACCGTAAGACGCTTGGTGGCCTCGTCGTAGGCGCGGATGATGCCGATACCCCAGGCTTGGTGGAGGCAGAAGGCCGGCTGACCCGTGGCGACCAAGTCGATGGCGGCCTGCAGGGAGTTGATTTTACCACCTTGTGGGTTGTGGGCCTTGTTGCTCATTGCAAAAGTGGGTTTTGGGCATAACAATTCTCACTTGCAAGCAGGAAGGCGGGGGGCTTTGGGGTCTACGCCTCGACGGCCCTCCTGGCCTGCGCCCCTCATGGCCTTTAAGCCCGAAAAACCCTCAATCCACGGCGAAACTCCCGAGACCCTCGGCGAGCGGTTGGTCGCGGACGGCCACCCGCGTTACCGGGCCGGCCAGGTCTTCGCCTGGCTGTACCCCCGTCGGGCCGAGAACCCCGAGGCGATGACGAACCTGCCCGCCAATCTCCGGGCCTGGCTGGCGGCGAACTACGACTTCGAGGCGACCAGCCTCGTCCAGCGCAAGGCCTCCTCCGACGTCACCCAGAAGATCCTCCAGCGCCTCCGGGACGGCTCCCTGATCGAGACCGTCATCATCCGCGCCCCCATGGAGGGGGTGGGGCAGGAGAAGTCTCGCCGCACGATCTGCATCTCGACCCAGGTGGGCTGCGCCTACGGTTGCAAGTTCTGCGCCTCCGGCCTCGAAGGGTGGAAGCGCGACCTTTCGGTCGGCGAGATCGTCTCCCAGCTCGTCCAGGTCTGCCGCATCGAGGACAAGGCCGATCCGGCCCGCGCCGCCGAGGGGCTGGCGTCCTTCGACAACATCGTGGTCATGGGCATGGGCGAGCCGCTGGCCAACTACGAGAACCTGCTGTCCGCCCTGCGCATCGTCAACGCGCCCTGGGGCTTCGGCTTCGGCGCCCGCCGCGTGACGATCTCCACCTCCGGCGTGGTGCCCAAGATCCTGAAGCTCGCCGAGGAGCCGTTGGGCTTCCGCCTCGCCATCAGCCTGCACGGCGCGACCAACGAGGTCCGCAACCAGATCATGCCGGTGAACAAGAAGTTCCCGCTCGAGGAGCTCATCCCGGCGGCGAAGGCCTTCGCCCGCAAGCACGGCCGCATGCTCACGCTGGAGTTCATCCTCATCGAGGACATCAACGACTCGCTGGAGCAGGCCAGGAAACTCGCCGTGATCGCCCGCGAGCTGCACGCGCACGTCAATTTGATCCCGTACAACAAGGTCGAAGGGCTCCCTTGGGTCCGTCCGTCCCTGACCCGTCAGGACCGTTTCGTGAAGGAACTCCGCGCGCTCGGCGTGACGGCGACGCTGCGTCGCGAGAAGGGCCACGACATCGACGCGGCGTGCGGCCAGCTCCGGCTCCAGAAGGAGAAGGAGCTGCGCCTGGATCCGCCGCCGGCGGCCGCTTAGGCCGTCAGCGCGGCCGCGAAGGCCTTGCGGTCCGGCGCCTTGAAGAACGCCGTGCCCGCGACGAACGTGTCCGCGCCCGCCTCGCGGCAGCGGCGGCCGGTCTCGGCGTTGATGCCGCCGTCGACCTCGAGGCGGAAGCGCGCGCCGCGCTTCGCGCGTTCGGCCGCGATGAAACGGATGCTGTCCAGGACGGAGGGGATGAACGACTGTCCGCCGAAGCCCGGGAAGACCGTCATGCAGAGCACGAGGTCGACGGCGTCGAGGTAGGGCAGCACGCGGCGCGGGTCGGCGTCGGGATTCATCGCGATGCCCGCCGAAAGTCCCGCGGCCTTGATCGCGGCGAGGGTCTTGGCGACGTCGTGGTCGGCCTCGACGTGCACGGTCAGGCGCTCGGCGCCCGCCTTGGCGAAGGCCTCGACGTAGCGGTCGGGGTGGGTGAGCATCAGGTGCACGTCGAAGTGCAGCCGGGTCAGCGGGCGAAGGTCGGCGACGACCTGGGGGCCGAAGCTGATGTTGGGCACGAAGTGCCCGTCCATGATGTCGACGTGCAGCCAGGTCAGGCCGGCTTCTTCCACCGCGCGGACACCCTGCGCGAACGCGCCATGGTCGGCGGCGAGCAGGGAGGGGGCGACGACGGCGGGGTTCATGCTTACCAGGCGGTGGTCGCGGCTTCGCGGATCTGGGCGGCGATGTCGCCGAACAGGGTCGGCCCGAGGCTCAGCTCCTCCGCGGCGGGATCGCCGGCTACCTGCAGGGTGGCGACGGAGCGGAAGACGCGGTCCTTGAACAGCACGCGCTTGCCGCCGTCGGTCGTCAGGGTGCAGCGCACCTCGAAGCTGACGCGGTAGCTGGTGAAGGCGTAGGCGTCGCCCGTCTTGGTCGTGAAGCCGTCGCGCTGGTAGCGCGTGACTTCGGCCTCGAGGACGGCGTCGCCGGGGCCGAGCTTCACGCGCGGATCCGCCGCGAGGGCCTCGGCGATCTTGCCGTGGAGCACGGCATGCGTGCCCGTGCGCGCGGTGGAGTTGCGGATCGGGGCGACCTCGATGCTCCGGAAGGCGGGCTTCGGGCCGCCGAGGTGGTAGCCGGAGCAGCCGGCGAGGACGGTGGCGGCGAGCAGGGCGAGGAGGCGCTTCATCGGCGGTCTCCGCCCGTGGCGGGTTTCGGGGCTTCCTTCTTGAAGCCGAGGGAGTCGAGTTCGTCGCCGACGGCCTGGGGCTTCGTCTCGGCGGCGGCGCGCGGCCGCGGGTAGGTGCCGAGCAGGCGGTCGGCGAAGGTCTTGGGCGGGTTCGGGTCCTTCTGGATGCGGGCGAGGAGCTCCTCGGCTTCCTTCGCGGCGGCGGTCTCAGGGGCGATGTTGCGGCAGGCGTTGGCCATGAGCTTGGCGGCCTCCGGATTGTTGCGGTCGAAGAAGTAGAACCGGGCGAGGTTCAGGCGGGCGCGGGCGGCGCGGTCGCGCAGGAGGGCGATCTGTTCGATGGCGTGCTTGGCGCGCGGGTCGTTCGGGAACTGGTCGGCCAGCGTGCGCCAATGGTCGGCGGCCTCGATGGTGGTGGCCTGGTCCCAGGCGGGGCCGAGCGACTCCTTGGCGCGCATCGTGGCGAGCATCTCGAGGGCCTCCGCGGCGAACCGGGAAGCCGGGTAGTCGCTGACGAGGCGTTCGAGCGCTTCGAGCGTCTTGGCGGTGTTGCCGCGCTCCTGGCCGAGCCGGGCGGTCCGGATCAGGCATTCGTCGGCGTAAGGTCCGTTGGGAGCGAGCCGCAGGGTCTTCTGCCAGAGCGCGATGGCGCCTTCGGGGTCGCGGAACCAGGGGAACCAGCCGCCGAGCATGCGGCGTTCGCCGGCGGCGAGCCGGTTCGCGATCTCGAACTGCAGCTTCACGGCCTCGGCGAACCCGGCGAAGCCCGAGTGGCGCGCGTAGAGGTCGTCGATCAGCTCGGTGGCGCTCTCGAACTCCTGTCGGCTCGCGTGCAGGCGGGCGCGCTCGAGGAGGGCGAGGGCTTCGGCCTCGGTCCCGGCGTTGGCTTCGGCGATGATCGCCCACTCCTTGAGGGCCGCGCCGGCGTCGCCGGCTTCCGCGGTGCGCGAGGCGTGGTCCATCGCGAGCAGCACGATGGGCAGGCGGGTGGGCGGCGTGACGTCGTTCGCGGTGCCGGGCTTCAGGCGCCACGAGCCCTCGAAGCGGACGTATTCCGCGTGGGCGATGGGGCCGAGCAGGAGCGCGACGGCGAGGAGGGATTTAGCGTTTAGGTTCATGCCAGCGGAGAAGGGTCGCGCCCCAGGTGAGGCCGGCGCCGAAGGCGACGATGAGCACGAGGTCGCCGTGCTTGATCTTGCCCGCCTGCCAGGCTTCCTCGAGCGCGAGAGGAATCGAGGCCGCCGAGGTGTTGCCGTAGCGGTCGAGGTTCGAGGGGAAGCGGTCCATGCCCACGTTGAGCTGGCTGGCGACGGCCTCGAGGATGCGGATGTTGGCCTGGTGCGGGATGAACCAGGCGACCTGCTCCGAACGCACGTCGCACTTGGCGAGGACGCGTTCGCAGGATTCGGCCATCACGCGCACGGCATGCCGGAAGACCTCCTTGCCGTTCATGCGGAGGAAGTGCTTGCCGTCGCGAAGCGAGTCGGCGGTGGCGGGGGCGGCGGAGCCGCCGCCGACGCAGTGCAGGAGCTCGGCGTTGTTGCCGTCGGCGCCGAGGAGGTTGCCGAGCAGGCCGACGCCTTGCTCCGCGGTGGTCGCGAGCACGGCGGCGCCGGCGCCGTCGCCGAAGAGCACGCAGGTGGTACGGTCGGACCAGTCGACGACGCTGGAGAGTTTTTCGGCGCCGACGACGAGCGCGTGGCGGTAGGCGCCCGAGCGCATCATGTCCTTGGCGACCTGGAGCGCGTAGACGAAGCCCGAGCAGGCCGCCGAGACGTCGAAGCAGGGGATGTCGCGGCGGAGGCCGAGCTTGGCCTGGAGGAGGCAGGCGGTGGAGGGGAAGGGGATGTCCGGCGTCATCGTGGCGACGATGAGCAGGTCGACGTCGGCCGGGGTCAGGCCCGCCCGTGCGAGGGCTTTCGCGGCGGCCTTGGCGCCCATGTCCGAGGGGTTCTCGCCGGGGGCGGCGATCCGGCGCTCGGCGATGCCGGAGCGGGTCTTGATCCACTCGTCCGAGGTATCCACCATCTTCGACAGTTCGGCATTGGTGAGCTTGCGATCCGGGGTGTGGACCCCGATGGCCCGAATGAAGACTGAAAGCTCAGCGCTGCTCATCGATGCGTGAGAAAAGACCCCTTGGGCGGGGAAGGGAACACTAAAACCTCAGGCTTCCTCCGGGGTGGAGGAAATCACCGCATTCGCCTCGGCCAACGAGGTGAGCATGCGGTGGCCGGCGCCATGGCCGAGGGCTTCCAGGCCCAGGCGGATGGCGCTGGCGATGCCCTGCCGATTGCTCGAGCCGTGGGCTTTCATCACGAGTCCGGTGAGTCCGAGCAGCGGGGCTCCGCCGTAGCGCTCGGGCTTGAGCTTGCCTTTGAGGTCGCGCAAAAGCGGGAACATGGCGATGCCGCCGGCCAGGTAGACCGGATTGCTCTTCACCTTGCTGCCGACCATGTCGCGGACCATGTACACGAGGCCTTCGAGGGTCTTGAGGATCACGTTGCCCGTGAAGCCGTCGGTGACGACGACGTCGCAGGCGTCGCCGAAGACGTCGAAGCCTTCGACCGGGCCGACGTAATTGATGCGGTCGCCCATGGCCTTGAGCAGGGCGTGCGTGCGGTTGATGCGCGGTCCGCCTTTGCCTTCTTCGGTCCCGACGGTCAGGAGGCCGACCCGGGGGCTGGCGATGCCGAGCGCGCTCTGGGCGTAGATGGAGCCGAGGACCGCGTTGTGCACCAGCTGCGCGGGCGTGGCCTCGGGGTTGGCGCCCACGTCGAGCATGATGAAGTGGCCTTCGCGGCGCGGCATGATGGCCGCGAGGGCGGGGCGTTCGGCCCCTTCCATCGGGCGCACCTTGATGGTGCCGGCGGCGACGAGGGCCTTGGTGTTGCCGGTGGAGACGACGGCGTCGACTTCCCCCGCCTTGAGCATCTCGAGGGCGACCACCATCGAGGAGTCGCGCTTGGACTTCAGGACGGCCATCGGGGCGTCGTCGGGGGCGACGATGCTGGCGGCGTGCCGGAAGCTGACGCGGCTGCTTTTCAGCGAGCGATGTTCGATCGCGAGCATGCGCAGGTTGTCCTCGTGGCCGACGAGCACCAGGCTGTCGTCCGGTCCGATGATCCCCTCCTTGCAGGCGAGGGCGGCGGCGGCCACGGCTTCCGAGGGCCCCATGTCGCCGCCCATGCAGTCAAGGGCGATACGGTGGCCTTTCTTCGGGGTGGCTTCGCTCATGCGATCGGGCTGAGCCCGGGGTGGAGCTTAGGCTCCGGTGTCCAGCACCTGACGACCGCGGTACTTGCCCGTGGTGGGGTCGACGCGGTGGGAACGGCGAAGAGCGCCGGATTCGGCGTCTTTGACGAGTTTCGGGGCGCGGAACTGGTTGGCGCCACGACGGAGTCGGCTGCGGCGTTTGGACTGTTTACGTTTCGGATTGGCCATGGTTCTACGCTTGGATGAGGGTCGGTTCTACCCCTCCCGCCCCCTCGGTCAAGCCCCCTTTCCATTCCTTGCGAATGTGGGCGTTTTTGTTTGGCTGGGCGGATGCCCGGCCATCCTGCCCTTTTTCTCGACCGCGATGGCAACCTGATCCGCGACCATCACCACACCTGCCGAGAGGAGCAGATCGAGCTGATTCCGGGGGTGAAGCCCGCCCTGGAGGCCTGCCTGCGTGCCGGCTACCGCCTGTTCGTGCTGACCAACCAGAGCGGGATCAACCGCGGGATCTTCACGTGGGCCCAGTACGAGGCGTGCAACCGCCGCATGCTCGAGCTCCTGGCCTTGCCGGCTCCGGGCATCCTCGAGATCAAGGCCGCCCCGGAACGCCCGGATGAGCCGTCCCTTTACCGCAAGCCCAGCCCGCGGTTCATCTTGGAGAAGATCGCCGAACATGGCCTCGACCCCGGGCGATGCTGGATGACCGGTGACCGCGTTTCCGATTGGGAGGCGGGGCTCAACGCCGGCATCCGTTCCTGCGCGATGCGCAGCGGCGCCGCCAAGCCGGAGGAGCTCGCGCAGGCCGCGGCCCGTGGTTTCGCGGTGCATGACGACTTGCCGGCGTTCGTGCGCGCCGAGCTGCGGCTCGCTTTCTGAGCCAACAAAAAGGACGAACCGGGTGGTTCGTCCTGAGGTCGCCTGAGCGAGAGGGTTAGGCCTTCGGCTTTTCCTTCTCGCAGGGGCACTTGCCGTCCTTCTTCTCTTCGTCGCCCGCGGCAGCCTTGGGCTTTTCCTTCTCGCAGGGGCACTTGCCATCCTTCTTCTCTTCTTCGGAGACGAGAGCGGCCTTCGGCTTTTCCTTTTCGCAAGGGCAGTTGGGGCACTTGCCTTCTTTCTTCTCTTCGGCGCTGACGAAAGCGGCGGAGAGGGCGAGGAGGCCGACGGTGAGGGTCAGGAGCTTGAGGAACTTGGTGTTCATGGTGGACTCAGATAGTCCGAGTAATCCGACCCAAGTCAACCGGCCGGAGGAAATCGGAACCAGGAATCCACCCTAGCGAGCGAGGTCCTCATGGATCGACTGCAGGTCTTGGGATATTTTCAGCAAACCACTGCCTGGCAGCCACTTGGAACCGCTGTTTGTCTCGTAAACATGCCGATTATTGACGCAAGTGAGGCTCTTGACCGCCGGAAGGCGGGCCATTTCGGCGAGTTTGGCGGCGTCTTTCCGGATCGTTCCGCCCGCCGATGCGTTCTGGAGCCAGAGCACGGCATCCGGCTTGGCGGCGGCCAGGAGTTCCCAGTCGAACTTGATCCACGAGCCATGGCCTAAGGCCGACACGAAGCCGGCGGCCGCCAGCGGCTCGGCGAGATAACTTTCCGGCCCGGCCATCACGCCGTCCCAGACGACGACGATGGTCTTGGCGCGTTGCGCCGGCCGGCGCGTCAGCGCGTTCGCCAGGCGGGCGGCCTCGTTCATCCGTCCGGTCGCCTCGCCGAGGAGCCGGATGTCCCTGGCCACGGCGTCGCGTGCTTCCGGCTGCAGCACGACCGTGCGCAATCCGGCCTGCGCGCATTTCTCCGCCCAGAGCGGATTCGCCATGCGCGGCAGGACCACGAGGTCGGGTTTCGTGCGCAGCAACCGCTCGAGGTCGGGCAGGAAGACGTCGGCGTCGCGCGCGGCCGGATGGTCCTTCGGCAAAGGACACCAACGGGTCGCCATGACGATCTCGGCGGAGCAGCCCAGGTCGAGCAGCGTCTGCGTCGCGCCAGGACTGTAGCTGGCGATGCGCTGGCCGCCGGCGCTCAGCGCCAGGCAGGTCGTGAGCCAGAGCAGCAGCGCGCGCATCAGGCCGAAAGCACGCGGGCGAGCCGCATCGCCGCATCGAAGCTGCCGCGGTCCGCCTTGCCTTGGCCGGCGATCTCGTAAGCGGTGCCGTGGTCGGGGCTGGTGCGCACGTGCTTCAGCCCGAGGCTCAGGTTGGCCGCCGTGGCGAAATCGACGGCTTTCAGCGGCGCGAGGCCTTGGTCGTGGTAGATGGCGGCGACGGCGTCGAACTCGCCCTGCAGATGACGGTGGCAGACCGTGTCGCCCGGCAGCGGACCGCTCACGTCATGGCCTTCGGCGCGCAAGGCTTCGACGGCCGGGCGGATGACGGCGTCGTCTTCCTTGCCGAGCAGGCCGCCTTCGCCGGCGTGCGGATTGAGTCCGCAGACGGCGATGCGCGGCCGGCGGTCGCCGAGCTTCGTGCGCAGGGCGACGAGCGCGAGGACGGTGCGACGGATGTGCGCGCCGGTGAGCGCGCGGGGGACTTCGGCGAGCGGGAGGTGCCAGGTGACGAGACCGATGGTCATCTTCCCGCCGGCGAACGCCATCACGGGCTCGCCGCTCCAGCGCGAGGCGAAGAACTCCGTCTGGCCGGGGAAAGCGTAGCCCACGCCGGCGAGGCCTTGCTTGTTCACGGGTCCGGTGACGACCGCGGCGAACCTGCCGCCCGTGGCGCCGCGCGCCGCCATCTCCATCGCTTCGATCGCGATGCGCTGGCCGGCCTCGTCGGGCTTGCCCGGGCGCGTGATGAAATCCTCCGGCCCGACGGCGACGCCCCGGCCGAGCGAGGCGATCCAATCGGCCGGACCGATGGGTACGACCGAACCGGCCTGCTCCGGGTGGGCCTTGAGCCAGCTCGCGAGCAGTTCCGGGCCGACGCCGGCCGGATCCCCGCAGGTGACGGCGATGGGCAGGGCGTTCATGCGGGCGAGACGAAACGGCCGCGTTTGCCGCCGAGGAAGAAGTTCAGGAAGTCGCGAGCTTCGGCGGTCTCGTAGCCGCCCTCGGCGAGGGCCTGCTGCGCGAGCGTGGCGCAGGCGCCGGGCGCGCCGTAGACGGCATGGTAGGCGCGCTTGATCTCCGCGACGGCCGGAGCCGGCACGGCGCGACGACGCAGCCCGATGAGATTGAGGCCGGCGACCAGGTTGCGGCCGTGGGCCAGGGCGTTCGGCGGGACGTCTTCGGTGATGACCGCGTTGCCGGAGACGAGGGCGCCGCCGCCGATGCGGCAGAACTGGTGCACCGCGACGCCGCCGCTGACGAAGGCCCGGTCGCCGACGTGGACATGGCCGCCGAGCATGCAGCCGTTGGCCAGGATGACGTGGTCGCCGAGCACGCAGTCATGGGCGACATGGCTGCCGGCCATCAGCAGGCCGTCCGCGCCGATGACGGTGTGTTCCCCCGCCTTGGCGGCGCGGTGGATGGTGACGTGCTCGCGGATGACGGTGCGTTCGCCGATGCGGGTGCCGGAAGCGGTGGCGGGATCGAAGGAAAGGTCCTGCGGATCGCCGCCGACGACGGCGAAATGGTCCACGCGCACGCCGGCGCCGAGTTCGGCGCGCGCCTTCACGATCGCGTGGGCCGCGATGCGGCAGCCGGCCCCGAGCGTCGCCCCGGCCTCGACGATCGCGAACGGACCGACCGCGACGTCGGGGGCGAGGCGGGCGGACGGATGGACCTGGGCGGACGGGTGGATCACTTGGGAGGGGTGGGGCCGCCGAACAGCTCGAGCTGGGCGGCCTTGACCATATCGTAGACGCGGAGCAGGCGGAGCAACTGCAACGTGTCGGATTTCGCGTAGCTCTGGTTCGATTCGACCGCCTGGACGAGGTTCTCGAGGATGGTCCGGAAGGTCAGCACATGGTCGACGCCGCTTTCGCGGAGCAGCGTGATGCTTTCGGAACGCTGCGGTTCCGTGGCCGGGATGCCCGGGAGCACGAGGATCTTGGCGAGCGGCTGGCCTTCGGTCGGGGACAGGTCCGCGAACGCCTCCTTGGCGGCCTCGACGGCCTCCTTGCGGACGAATTCCAGCAGGTCGCCCTTCTTGATCATGGTCGGCGTGATGGCCTTGGTCGTATGCCAGGCCTTCACGGCGACGACCGCGGCGCTGATCTTGGGCAGGTCGGAGCTGAAGAGCTGGAAGGGGGCTTCGGTCCCGCGCTGCGGGGCGGGATTGATCACCAGCAGGTCGCCTTCCTCGTCGGCGCGTTTCCTGCGGGATTGGACGGCGTACTTGCGCGACTGGCGCACGAAGAAGCCGTTCATCTCGAAATATTCGCGGACCAGACTGTCGTCGAAACCCGCCATTGGCTGACAGGATGCGGCCGAGGGGGCGGCCTGGTCAACCCGCGATAAGCGGGCTAGAGCGCGAAGCCGGCCGGGGCGATCGCCACCGTGAACTCGCCTTTGAGCGAGCCGGCCTTGAGCGCCGGCACGAGCTCCGACAGCGGCGCGGTGCGGATCGTCTCGTGCAGCTTGGTCAGCTCGCGGCCGACGCAGACGACGCGGCCGGGTCCGAGGATCTCCAGCATCTCGTCCAGGAAGTCGGCGATGCGGTGGCAGGATTCGTGCAGGACGACGGTCTCGTCGGCCTCCCGGAGTCCTTCGAGGAAGCGGCGACGGGCGGCGGATTTCGGGGCGAGGAAGCCGACGAAGCGGAAGGCGTTGGTCGGCAGGCCGGAGGCGGACAGCAACGCGACGATCGCGCACGGGCCGGGCAGCGGCGTCACGGTCAGGCCGCGCCGCCGGCATTCGCGGGTGACGCGGAAGCCGGGGTCGCTGATGCCGGGCGTGCCGGCGTCGGTGATCAGGGCGATCTTCGCGCCGCCGGCGACCTTGTCGGCGATCAGCACGGCGGCGTCCTTCTCGTTGTGCTCATGGTACGCGAGCATCGGCTTGGAGATCGCCAGGTGACGGAGGAGGCCGCCGGTCACGCGGGTGTCCTCGCAGGCCACGAGGTCGCAGTCCGCGATGGCCTCGCGGGCGCGCGGGGTGATGTCGCCGAGGTTGCCCAACGGCGTGGCCACGACCCAGAGCCGTCCGGGCGTCCCGAGCGGACGACCGGCGGCACCTGCGTCGGCGGGCGACATCAGCGGCGGTAGCCGGATCCCGGCGTCGACACGCCCGGGATGCCGCCCTGCCAGCTGGAAGGCTGGGCCTGGGGCAGCATCGAATCAGCCGGCTTCTCGACGGTTTCGCATCCCGCCAGGCCGAGGAGGCAGGCGAAAAGGGCGCAGGCGATCAGCGTACGGCCGGACATCAGTTGACGGTCAGCTTGGCGGACGGAACGAGGGACACGGCGCCGGCCTTGGAGATGGCGCGCAGGTCGAGTTCCTTCTCGGGCTGCAGGAGGCCGAAGGAGAGCACGCCTTTCACCGACGAGATCTGGACTTTGCCGACCTTCTTGCCGTCGATCTTCACGTCGAAGATGTCCTTGGCCTTGATGCCGTTGGCTTCGCCGACCGAGAAGGCGACGATGCCGGAACCGGAGTCGACGGCGAGGACGTTGGTCAGGATGTTTTCGGTCGGGGCTTCGACGGCGACCGCCGCAGGAGCGGCCTCGCCGGGCTTGGCCGGTTCGCCGAGAGGGTCGCTGGCGAAGCCGAAGGGGGCGGGGTTGTTGTCCATCGCGCGGGAGACCTTCGCGTGGAGGGCGGCGTAGCGGCCGCGGATCTGGTCGGCCTTCTGTTCGGCCGCGGTGGCCTTGGCCTCGATCTCGGCCAGCTGTTCCTTGGTGAACATGCCGGCGGCCTTTTCGGTGGCCTTGACGAGCTCTTCCTTGGCGGTGGCGAGGGCGGCTTCGGCGCCGTCCTTCTTGCTGTTGGCGTCGGTCAGCTGGGCGGCGAGTTCGTCGCGCTTGCGGGTCAGGTCGGCGCGTTCGCCTTCCAGGGTGGCGTTGGTGGCGGTGAGGCCTTCGATCTTGGTCTTCTTGTCGGCGACGTCGGCGAGGAGGTCCTTCTTGGCGAGCTCGAGGTCGGCGATGGACTTGCGTTTCGCGTCAAGCAGGGTGGGGAGCGTGGCCAACGAGGCCATGCGGGCGTCGAAGTCCTTGCCGGCCTTGACTTCGGCGTCGGCGACGGCCCAGGCGGTCTTGGTCAGAGCGACGTCCATCTTTCCTTTGAGAAGGAAGGCGAAGGCGCAGGCGGCGACGGCGGCGACGACGGTCAGGATGCGGAGGAAGGCGTTAAGCTTCTTGTTCATGGGGTAGGGTAAACGGGGGGTTAAGAATGGCTGAAGAGGGTCTTCCCGGGATCAGGAGATTCCTGACGGGAGATCGCACCGGGGTTGGACGAAACGTGCAGGAGGACTTTAAACACCAATTCCTCCTGCCCCTCAAGTGCAATTTCCTCGCAAACCTGCGTGGCGGTGAGCCATTTGCCCTTGGACTTGGCCAAGGCGGCGAGGGCGGCGGCCCGGATTCGGAGGGTCTCGGAGGCGGCCTTCTTGCCGGCCTCGACGCCAGGCTGGTGGTAGGCGTTGATGCCGAGGAGGTTGGCGTACAGGCCGACGGCCCGCTCGAACAGCGCGATGAGCATGCCCACGGAACGGGCGTCCACCTGCTGGATGGTAATAGTAATATTAGCCCGGCCGCTGCCGGAAAGGGCGTCGCGGGTGCCGAGCAGGAAGGCCTGCAGGTAGTCGCCCGAGGTCACGCCGGGTTCGACTTGCAACGACGAGCCTTCGCGGTCCTTGAGGACCTCGATGAAGACGGCGAAAAAGTTATTCACACCGTCGCGAAGCTGCTGCACGTAGGCGTGCTGGTCGGTCGAACCTTTGTTGCCGTAGACGGTCAGGCCTTGGAGGACCTTGCGGCCTTGGAGGTCGAGCTCCTTGCCGAGCGATTCCATGACGAGCTGCTGCAGGTAGCGGGAGAAGAGGAGGAGGCGGTCCTTGTAAGGCAGCACGACCATGGCCTTGGTGCCGCGGCCTTCGGTGAGGTGGTGCCAAGCCAGCGCGAGGGCGGCGGCGGGATTACGCTGCGCGTCCGGCACGCGCGTGAGCACGTCCATCGCGCGGGCTCCGTCCAGGAGGCCGCGGATGTCGAGGCCTTGCAGCGCGGCGGGAAGCAGGCCGACCGGGCCGATCTCGCTCGTGCGGCCGCCGACCCAGTCCCACATCGGGAAGCGGGCGAGCCACTTCTCGGCGACGGCGACCTTGTCGAGCTGGCTGCCTTCGCCGGTGACGGCGACGGCGTGGGCGGCGAACGCAAGGCCGGCCTGCTGCCAGCGGAACGCGGCCTCGAGCTGGCCGTTGCGCGGCTCCGGCGTGCTGCCGGACTTCGACGTCACGATCGCGAGCGTCGTGCCGAGGCGGCCGCCCAGCGTGTCGAAGACGCGGTCGATGCCGTCGGGGTCGGTGTTGTCGATGAAATGGACGCGGAGCTTGTCGGCCTTGCCGCCGAGCGCGTCGGCGACGAACTGCGGACCGAGGGCCGAGCCGCCGATGCCGATGCAGAGGAGGTCGGTGAACTTGCCGGCGGCGCCTTTGACCTGGCCGGCGTGGACCTGCGCGGCGAAGCCGGCGATGGCGTCGACGGCGGCCTTCACTTCGGCGGCGATCTTCGCGTCGGGCGCGAGCTCCGGGGCGCGCAGCCAATAGTGGCCGACCATGCGCCGCTCGTCCGGATTCGCGACGGCGCCTTTTTCGAGCGCGGCCATGTCGGCGAACGCCTGGGCCATGGCCGGAGCCATCTTCTCGGCGAAACCGGCGGGCGCCGGCGCGCGGCTGAAGTCGAGCGCGATGCCGAGTTCGGGGAAGTTCTGGAGCTGCTTCCGGAAGAGGTCGAAGGAGTGGGCCACGGTAGGACAGTCTTCCCCGCCGCCGGCCCGTTTGGCAACAAAAAGGGCGGTCCGCCGCGGCGTCCGCCCTTTCGTTTCACGTCAGGTAAAACCCTCAGTCCCCGTCGGTGATGGCGCCGTCGGAGGCCGAGGACACGAGCTTGGCGTACTTGGCCAAGGTGCCGCGCTTCTCCTTGCAGGGGGAGGCCTTCCAGGACTTCAGGCGGTTCGCGATCTCCGCGGCCGGCACGTCCAGGTTGATCTCGTTCTTCTGCGCGTCGATGGTGATGGTGTCGCCGTTCCGCACGACCGCGAGCACGCCGCCGACGGCGGCCTCAGGGGTGATGTGGCCGACCACGAAGCCGTGGGAGCCGCCGGAGAAACGCCCGTCGGTGATGAGCGCGACGGTCTTGCCGAGGCCCTTGCCCATGACGGCGCTGGTGGGTCCGAGCATCTCGCGCATGCCGGGGCCGCCCTTGGGGCCTTCGTTGCGGATGACGATGACGTGGCCGTCCTTGACCTCGCCGTCGAGGATGCCGCGGAGCGAGGCCTCTTCGGATTCGTAGACGATGGCCTTGCCGGTGAAAGCGTTGCCTTCCTTGCCGGAGATCTTGGCCACGGAGCCTTCGGGGGCGAGGTTGCCGCGCAGGATGCGCAGGTGGCTGTCGGCCTTGATCGGGTTGGAGAAGGGACGGACGACGTCCTGGTCGGCGGCGTAGCTGCCGACGTGCGCGAGGTTCTCGGCGACGGTCTTGCCGGTGACGGTCAGGCAGTGGCCGTGCAGGAGGCCCTTATCGAGGAGCATCTTGAGCAGCGGCTGGAGGCCGCCGATGCGGACGAAGTGCGCCATGTTGTACTTGCCGCTGGGTTTGAGGTCGGCGAGCACCGGCACGCGGCGGCCGACGCGCTCGAAGTCCTCGAGGGTGAGCTTGATGCCGGCGGAATGGGCCATCGCGATGAGGTGGAGCACGGCGTTCGTCGAGCCGCCGAGGGCGATGACGACGGTGATGGCGTTCTCGAAGGCGTCCTTGGAGAGGATGTCCGACGGACGGATGTTCTTCTTGATCAGTTCGAGCACCGCCTTGCCGGCGCGTTCGCAGTCCTCGAGCTTGGCCTTGGAATTGGCGAGCTGCGCGGAGCTGTCCGGCAGGCTGAGGCCGAGGGCTTCGATGGCGGAGGCCATCGTGTTGGCGGTGTACATGCCGCCGCAGGAGCCTTCGCCCGGGATCGAGCAGACCTCGATCTCCTTGAGCTCGCCCTCGCCGATCTGCTTGCCGGCATGCTTGCCGACGGCCTCGAAGACGGTGACGATGTCGGCCGACTGGCCGCGATGCAGCCCGGGGACGATGGTCCCGCCGTACACGAAGACGGACGGGCGGTTGAGGCGCGCCATCGCGATGGCGCAACCGGGCATGTTCTTGTCGCAGCCGCCGATGGTGACCAGGCCGTCGAAGCCTTCGGCGCCGGTCACGGCTTCGATGGAGTCGGCGATGATCTCGCGGGAGACCAGCGAGTAGCGCATGCCGGGGGTGCCCATCGAGATGCCGTCGGACACGGTGATGGTGCAGAAGATCACCGACTTGCCGCCGGCCGCGTCCGCGCCCTTGACCGCTTCGTCCGCCAGGCGGTCGATGTGCATGTTGCAAGGCGTCACCATGGACCAGGTGGAGGCGACGCCCACGACGGGCTTGCCGAAGTCGGCGTCGGTGAAGCCCACGGCCCGGAGCATGGCTCGGCTGGGGGCGCGGTCGGGGCCGTCCACGACGATGGCGGAGTGTTGGCGGCAATGGTTGGCGTCGGTCATGATGGGTGTGAAAAGTCTGCGGTTGTCAGTCGGTGGGCGCCCCCTAATAAAAGGGCAGGGAGCGGACACTGAACCGCCCCTTCGCTCCCGACAATCCGATTTAAGCCTCTCCGTCCCGTGGAATTCAACCTCAAGAAAATCATCAAGGCCCTCCTGTTCTCGACCTCCGAGGCGGTGTCCATCAAGGACATCCAGAAGGTCGTGCAGCGCTTCCACGCCCAGGCGGCCGCCGAGCGCCAGCCCGACCTGCTCGAGGCCGCCGGCGAACCGACGCTCGCGCCCGTCACGCCGCCCGTCCAGGAAGTCATCCAGGACATCATCGACCAGGTCCCGACCCTCCTCACGGCCACCCAGATCCGCGAAGCCGTCGACGCCCTCGAGGCCGAGATGCGCGAAGCCAACGACGCGTGCCGCATCCTCCAGGGGCCCGAAGGCTTCCGCCTCGTGATCTCGCCGGCCTACGCCGACTGGGTCCGTCTGCTCCGCGGCGAGCCTCGCCCGCAGCGTCTCAGCCCGGCCTCCCTCGAGACGCTCTCGATCGTCGCCTACCGTCAGCCGGTCACCCGTTCCGAGATGGAGGCCATCCGCGGCGTCTCCGTCGACAGCGCCTTGAACCGCCTGCTCGAGCTCGAGCTCGTCGCCGTCACCGGTCGCGCCGACCTGCCCGGCCGGCCGATCCAGTACGGCACGACCGACAAGTTCCTCGACTTCACGGGCCTGCGTTCGCTCGGCGAGCTGCCGGCCTCCGACGTGCTTTCCCCCGCCCAGATCTCCGAATGGATCACCCGCGCGACCACGCCGGTCGCGGTCGGCGATGCCGACGTCGGTCTGCCGCCCGAAGACGAGAACCCCCCGGCATGAGCCTCGAAGAGCACCGCCGCGAGGTCGATCGCATCGACCGCGAGATCCTCAAGCTGCTCGGCGAGCGCCTGCAGGTGGCCCGCGCCATCGGCGAGGCGAAGCTGAAGTCCGGCGCGCCGGTCTACGCCCCGCAGCGCGAGGAACAGCTGCTCCGCTCCATCACCGAGGCGGCCCCGTCGATCCCGGCTTCCGGCCTCCGCGCGGTCTACCGCGAGATCATCTCCCTTTCCATCGGCGCCCAGATGGCCAAGCCGGTCGCCTACCTCGGCCCCGAAGGCTCCTTCACCCAGCAGGCCCAGATCCGCGCCTTCGGCACCAGCGTGCCCTCGCTTCCGCTCCGCGCCATCGGCGACATCTTCGCCGCGGTCGAATCCGGCGAGGCGTCCTACGGCGTCGTCCCGGTCGAGAACTCCACCGAAGGCGTCGTCAGCCACTCGCTCGACCTGCTCGCCGAATCCGAGCTCAAGGTCGTGGCCCAAGTCACGCTCTCCGTCGAGCAGTGCCTCGTCGGCCAGGGCCCGCTCGACCAGGTGAAGAAGGTCCTCTCCAAGGACATCGCCCTCGCGCAGTGCCGCGGCTGGCTCTCCCGTCACGTCCCGGGCGCCGCCCTCGTCGAGACCGACAGCACCGCCGCCGCGGTCGAGCTCGTCGCGCGCGATCCGCAGGGCCAGGCCGCCGTCGCTTCCGCCACCGCCGCCGAGTCGCGCGGCGTCCCCATCCTCGCCCGCGGCATCCAGGACCGCCGCGACAACGCCACGCGTTTCTTCGTCATCGCCAAGGCCGCCAACGCGGTCGGCACGCAGGACGAGGTCACCAGCGTGGTCCTCACCCTGAAGCATGAGCCGGGCGCCCTCCAAGGCGCGCTCGCCGCCTTCTCCGATCGCGGCATCAACCTGATCCGCATCGAATCCCGCCCGAGCCATCGCCGCGCCTGGGAGTACCTCTTCTTCATCGATTTCCCGGGCCACTGGGACACCGCGGCCGTGCAGGCCGCCGTCACCGAGCTCAAGGGTCGCTGCGAAGTGGTGAAGTGGCTGGGCAGCTATCCGCAGTCCGCCGGATGAGCCGGCGCGCCCTCGGAGGCGTGATGCTGGCCGTCCTCGGCGTGGCCCTGCTTTGGTCCGCCTTCTCCTGGTGGCGCGCCTGGTCGGCCCCGCTCGTGAACGTGGTCTTCCGTCCCTCGTTCTCGGTCGAGGGCATCGCTTCCGGCACGCCGGTCCGCGTGCAGGGCGTCACGGTCGGGCAGGTGACCTCCATCGGGCTCGACGCGGACGCGGAGGGCCGCCTGCGTCCCGTCGTCCGGCTGAGCCTCGACCCGACGACGTTGGAAGACCGCGGCTTCGCCGACCGGCTGCGCGGCGACCGGCTCCGTCTCGAGGTCGCGAAAGGCCTGCGCGCCCGCCTGGTCGCGGTGAGCCCGGCGTCCGGCCTGCTCCAGGTCGAACTCATCTGGGACGAGGCCGCGCCCGCCGCGCCCGGCCCCCTGGCCGCCGACGAGATCCCGCCCCTCGACAGCAACCTGCGGAGCAAGATCGCCGACTTCCTGCAGCAGCTCGAAGCCGTCGCCGAGAAGGACCTGGTCGGCCTCGCGGCGGAGCTCGAACGCGACCTCGACGGTTTCTACGACGCGACCGACCCCGGGCGCGCGGCGCGGTTCTCGGCGATGATCGTCCGCCGGACCGGCGCGGTGCTCGAGGCGACCGGCGACGGCCGGCTCGACGCGCAGAGCGCCCGCCTGGTCGCCGCCTGCGCCCGCCTGCGCGAAGCGGTCGAGGCGGCCGAGCGTCGGACGGACGACGAAACGCTGGCGATCCTGCAGGCGCGCCTCGCCGACGCGGGCGCGGCGCTGGCCTCTTTTTCCGCGGCCCTCGAAGGTTCGCAGTCCCGCATGAACGCCGCTTCGGCGGAGTTCTCCGAACTCTTCCGCGCCGTCTCGGCCGCGGCCCGGACGTGGACCAAGAAAGCGGCCGGCCTGACCACCGAGCCCCGCCCCCGCTGAGGGAACAGGCTTGCGGCGGGACCCCGTAGCGGGGATAGGTGAGGGACTTTACCAGCCATGGCCGACCCGACCGACAAGATGGAATCCATCATCAACCTGTGCAAACGCCGCGGGTTCGTCTTCCCGTCCTCCGACATCTACGGCGGCTTCAACGGCTTCTTCGACTACGGCCCCCTCGGCGTCGAGCTGAAGAACAACATCAAGCAGGCCTGGTGGCAGGACTTCGTCCACCGCCGCGACGATATCGTCGGCCTGGATTCCTCGATCATCCACCACCCGACCACCTGGAAGGCCTCGGGGCACATCGACAATTTCACGGACCCGCTCGTCGACTGCAAGGAGTCCAAGATGCGCTACCGCGCCGACCAGCTCTTCTTCGCCCCGGTGCGCGTCGCCGGCGAGACGATCGGCTACGTCTCCGTCCTCGAGGACGACGGCATGCAGGCCAAGGCCGACGAGATGGCCAACGAGATGAAGCGCAAGCTCGCCAAGCAGGGCGCGCTCGAGCCGGTCGTGCTCAAGGATTACACCGAGGCCAAGCCCGAGGAGCACGCCCTCGTGCCTTCGCCCGCCACCGGCAAGCCGGGTTCGCTCACGCCGCCCCGCTCGTTCAACATGATGTTCCAGACGTACGTCGGGGCCATGCAGGACGCCTCCGCCACCGCCTACCTCCGCCCGGAGACCGCGCAGGGCATCTTCATCAACTTCAAGAACGTCGTCGACACGGGCCGCGTGAAGCTGCCCTTCGGCATCGCCCAGATCGGCAAGGCGTTCCGCAACGAGATCAACCCCCGCAACTTCATCTTCCGCTCCCGCGAGTTCGAGCAGATGGAGATCGAGTATTTCATCTCGCCGGCCGCCGACTGGGCCACGGCCCACAAGGATTGGATCGAAGGCTGCCTGGCCTGGTTCGAATCCATCGGCATCCCGCGCGCCAAGCTCTCCCTCTACCCGCACCCGACCGAGAAGCTCGCCCACTATTCGAAGGGCACGACCGACATCATGTTCGAGTTCCCCTTCGGCGTGCAGGAGCTCCAGGGCGTCGCCGCCCGCGGCGATTTCGACCTGACCCAGCACAGCAACGTGTCGGGCCAGAAGCTCGACTGGTTCGACGAGGCCGCCAAGGCCCGCTACATCCCGCACGTCATCGAGCCGTCCGTCGGCGTCGACCGCGTGTTCCTCGCGCTCCTGACCACGGCCTACCATGAGGACGAGGTCGAAGGCGAGAAGCGCGTCGTGCTCCGCCTGCCCGCCCGCGTCGCCCCGTTCAAGGCCGCGATCTTCCCGCTGGTGAAGAACAAGCCCGAGCTCGTCGAACGCGCGGAAGCCCTCTACCGCCGCCTGAAGAAGCGCCATAACGTCTTCTACGACGCCGCCGGCGCCATCGGCCGCCGCTACCGCCGCCAGGACGAGATCGGCACGCCTTACGGCATCACGATCGACTTCGACACCATCGAGAAGGGCGCCGGCGTCACGGTCCGCGACCGCGACACGCTGGAACAGGTGCGCATGACCGAGGACGAGGTCGTCCGCTTCCTCGACGACAAGGTCAACGGCTGACCTTCGCCGGGTCGCCCGCGAGCTCTTCCGCCAGCCTGGCGAGGCGTCGCTTCCCGCAGAGGGAGGCGGCGATCGTCAGGTTGCGCAGGCCTTGCGGCAGGTGCGCGAGGTATTCCGGCCGGCCTTTCTTGTGGCCGAGGAAACCGTAGGCGCCGCAGGCCTGCAGGAGGCGCTGCGTGGCGGCGACGTGGAAGAGGTGCGAGAACTCGTCGCTGGAACCCTTCCAGCCGGAGACTTCGCGCGCGTGGTCCTCGATCTCGATGCGCCACAGGTCCATGTCGTTCCGCGTGAGGTACGGGTCGAAGGCGAGCGAGGCGAAGTCGTAGAACATGCAGCCGTGGCGCAGGCCCTGGAGGTCGACGAGCCACGCGGAGCCGTCGCGGACCATGATGTTCTGCGACTGGAAGTCGCGATGGATCGTGACGACGGGCTGGCCCATGAGCTCCTTGGCCAGCGAGGCCATCTCGTCGGCGACGGCGCGGTCGGGCTTGCGGCCGCCGAGCGCGTTGTCCTGGAAGTACTGCCGTTCCCACTGGTAGAGGTTCGGGCCGAACGCCTCCATGAGCGTGATGCCCGAGCCGGCGAAGGCGTCGACGCCGAGGCGATGGATGCCGGCGACCTGTTCGAGCGCCGAGGCGACGGGCGCCCACGGGAATTCCTTGCCCTGCGCGAGCGACCAGAGGTCGGTGTCGCCGAGGTCTTCGAGCACGAGCACGCCGGCGGCCTGGTCCTCGGCGAGGACCTGCGGGACCTGGACGCCGATCTTGTCGCGGAGCACGCCCGCGATGGCGCCGTAGAGCCGGTTCTCCGGGCGGGAGTCGTCGTAGACGCAGAGCACGGCGGATTCCCCGGACGGCTTGCGCAGGCGGTGGAACTTGCGGCCGGAGCCGCCCTTCAGGACCTCGCCGCCCGCGGTGAGCTCGTACCCGTGGGCCTTGGCGGCGTCGGCGGGGGCGATCGCGCCGCGGACGGGCTTCTCCTGCTCGGCCTTCACGGCAAGGTATTCCTCGATGGTGCCGAGGTCGTGCCAGGTCGCGGAGGCGTCGAGGAAGCCCTGGACGCTGCCGGGCTCCGTCTGGACGAGGCGAAGGAAATGCTCGACGAGCGACTCGATCGTCGCGGGCACGCCCTGGACGAAGGCCTTGGTGACGACGCAGATGCCGGCGTATTGGTAGGCGGGATCCGTCTTGCCCAGGCGGTCGCGCAGGTCGGTGACGAAGCCTTCGTCGGTGATGCGGACGTTGCGGTTCGGACCTTGCTCGCGGACGACGAGCGTCGCGGCGCCGCCGTTGGCGCGGTGATGCGCGAAGGCCGCGGCGATGTCGCAACCGGAGAGGATGTCGCCGTTCCAGATGACGAGGTCCTGGTCGTCCTCGCCGAGCAGGCCGGCGATGTTCGCGAGACCGCCGCCGGTCTCGAGCAGCACCGGCTCATGCACGAACCTCACCTCGGCGTCGCCGAAGCGGCCGTCCGGGAAGGCGAGCGTCCACGCCTCCGGGCAGTGGTGCGTGTTGATCAGGAAGCGACGGGTGCCGGCGGCGCGGAGCTTCTCCATCGCCTGCAGGACCATGGGGCGGCCGCCGATCGGCAGCAGCGGCTTGGGGCAGCGCTCGGTGAGCGGACGCAGGCGCGTGCCGAGGCCGGCTCCGAGGAGGAAGGCGGTACGAGGGAAATCAGGCATGGGAAGATTGGGCGCAGGCGGGGCAGATGCCGTAGATCTCCATGACATGGGTCAGGTCGGCATAGCCTTTGGTGCGGGCGGCGGCCTCGAGGCGAGAGGTGTCGCAACCCGGCAGCCGGTCGATCCGGCCGCAACGGCGGCAGATGACGTGGTGATGGTGGTGCCCGGGCGTGACGAGGGCGTAGAGGCTGCGACCGCGTTCCAGCGGATGACGCTGGACGATGCCGGCGTCGTCCATGGCGCCGAGGCTGCGGTAGACCGTGACGAGGTCCAGCTTGTCGTCGCCGGCCGCTTCGTGGATCTGCTCCGCGCTGAGGGGGTGCTTCGCCGCCGCGAGGACCTTGAGCATGGTCAGGCGGGGGGAGGTGACGCGCATGGCCTTCTCCTTCATGCGGGTGAGGGCCGCTTCGATGCGCTCGCCGGAGCCCTCCCCGCAGCATCCTTCCTCATGGCGGTGGCCTTGGGACATGGCCCGTAGGTTTGGGGTCGTTTATGACGAGGCAACAACGAATGGCCACTTGCCTCCCGTCCTGGTCTGGCTTGGCTGGATGGGTCCATGTCCGACCGCCCGGCAAATCCGACCTCCGCTCGCGAGCTCTGCCCGGTCTCGTTCCGCGACTTCGTCTCGTCCGAGCCGTTCAAGCTGGAGCTGGGCGGGGAACTGCCGTCCCTGACCCTGCGCTACGAGACCTATGGCACGCTGCTGCCGGACAAATCGAACGCCATCCTGGTGCCGCACGCCCTGAGCGGCGATCACCACGTGGCCGGACGTTATTCGGCCGAGGACCGCAAGCCCGGCTGGTGGGACTGCTTCGTCGGCCCGGGCAAGGCCATCGACACCGACCGTTTCTTCGTCATCGGCGTGAACTGCATCGGCGGTTGCCGCGGCTCGACCGGCCCCCTCTCGACCGACCCCCGGACCGGCCGGCCCTACGGCGGCTTCTTCCCGGAGATCACCTTGGGCGACATCGTCCGCGCCCAGCGCCTGGTCGTCCGTCACCTCGGCATCGCCAAGCTCCATGCCGTCGTCGGCGGTTCGATGGGCGGCATGCAGGCCCTGATCTGGTGCGCCGACTATCCCGCCGAGGTCGGCCGCATCGCCGTCCTCGCCGCCGGCCTGAGCCAGTCGCCCATGGCGATCGCCCTCAACGCCGTCTCGCGCGCCTGCGTGGAACGGGATCCGAATTTCCGCGGAGGCCATTATGTCCCCGGCGAGGGCCCCGACTCGGGCCTGGCCGTCGGTCGCATGCTCGCCCATATCAGCTATCTTTCCTCGGCCTCGTTCGAGCAGAAGTTCGGCCGCGCCAAGGTGCCCGGCGCCGGCGCCGGCGACGCGGTGCACTGGCAGGTCGAAAGCTACCTCGAGCACCAGGGCAGGTCCTTCGTCCGGCGTTTCGACGCCAACAGCTGGCTGCGTATCACCCGCGCGGTGGACCGCTTCGACATGACCGCCCGCGCCTCCTCGGGCACGCTCTTCACGCAGGACGGGCCCGACGTGCTCGCGATCGGCTTCTCCAGCGATTGGCTCTATCCCACGAGCGAGCTGCGCATGCTGCTGGCCGCGGCCACCGCGGTCGGCGTCAACGCCGCCTACCACGAGGTCGTGACGGACGCCGGCCACGACGGCTTCCTGCTGCCCGACACCGGGCTGGCGGTCCGGCTGCACGCTTTCCTGGGCTGATCAGAGCAAGGGGGCGATGACCTTCGACACGGTTTCGATCGCCCGGCCCGTCCACGTGCGGCTGCGGCGGTAAAGATCCTCGGTGTAGCGCGTGGATTCCGTCTCCCAGCCGGCGATGAGGGCGCCGACCTCGGCGAGGGCCGCCGGGTCGCGCACGATCGCGCCGATCTCGTAGTTCAGGAAGAGCGACCGCATGTCCAGGTTCGCCGAACCGATGACCAGGTGCTCGTCGTCGACCACGACCAGCTTGGCGTGCAGGACGTCCGGCTTGAAGAAGAGGATCTCGGCCCCGGCTTCGCGCAAGGTCCGCAGGTGCCAGCGCCGGGCGAGGTCGAGCAGGCGGTGGTCCGAGCGGCGCGGCACCATGATCTTCACGTGGCGGCCGGCGTGGGCGGCGGTGACGAGCAGCGTGAACAGCGTATGGTCGGGCACGAAGTAGGGCGTGACGACGGTGATCGACCGCTTGCAGTTGGAGAACAGCTTCTCGTAGGCCTCCCAGAGCGGGTCGCCTTCGCAGTCGGGGCCCGACGAGACGACCTCGACGCGCGCCGGTCCCACGTGAGGGCAGCGCTCGCGCAGCAGGGGCGCCAGGCTCATGGGCGGCTCGTCGGTGGCCTGGCACCAGTCGGCGACGAAGACGCGTTCGATGGCGGCGGCGGTCGGCCCTTCGATGCGGAACGAGCAGTCCCGGAAACGGCGTTTCGACGGCTTTTCGCCCATGTAGCGCAGGCCGAGGTTCTGTCCGCCGATGATGGCGACCCTTCCGTCGAAGACCGCGATCTTGCGATGGTTGCGCCAGTTGGCCGAGCCCTTGCCCTGCATCGGCAGGACGGGGTTGAAGCGGGCCACCTGGCCGCCGGCGCGGCGCAGCGGACGGCAGAGGCGCAGCGGGATGCCGAAGCTGCCGATGGCGTCGACGAGCAGCCGGACCTCGAGGCCTTCCTTGGCCCGGGCGGTCAGGAGGCCCACGATCTCCCGGCCGACCTCGTCGTTGCTGAGGATGTAGGTCGAAAGGCTGATGCGGCGCCGGGCCCCGGCGATCTGCCGGCGCAACTCCTCGAGCGTGTCGCGGCCATGGCGGTCGCCGAGCAGCCGGAAGTGGTTGCCGCCGAAGTCGGGTTCGTCGCTGAGTCGCCAGGAGACGCGGTTCACCTCCTTCTTGGCGGCGGCGAGGGCGACGTGCTTGCGTCCGCCGAAGACGAAGTGGAGCAGGGCGATCGGGATCGGGAAGAACCAGGCCAGCGGACCCCAGAGCAGCAGGTAGGCGGGCGAGATGCGGGCGCGCATCACGCGGAGGAGCACGAAGATCTGGCAGCCGGTGTGGACGGCCAGCATCACGTTGTCCGGCAGCAGGTCGGCCCACTCGGCGGCGAGGATCGCCAAGGTGGTCAGCAGCGCCAGCGTCGTGCTGCGCGTCAGCCGGCCGTATCCTTTGAACGGGACCATGCCCGCAGGCTAGCGACGTCGCCGGCGATTGGGCACAAAAAAAGACCCCGGTCGCCCGGGGTCTGTTCGGTTCCTGCGAAGGACGGCTTAGTTGCCGGCCTTGTCGAGGAGGTCGCCGAGACTGTTGAAGTCTCCGCTGCCCGACGACGAGGAGGACGAACCGCCGGCCGAGGGGGCCGGGGCGCCGCCGGTGGACGGGCCCTTGATGCGGTCGTAGCTGCTGATCTCGGCCTGGAGGCGTTCGGCGTCGTAGTTCGCGGCCTTGATCGACAGGCCGATGCGACGGTCTTCCTTGTCGATCTTGATGACGCGGGCGGTGACGTCCTGGCCGACCTTGACGACGTCCTTGACGTTCTCGACGCGCTGTTCGGCGAGCTGGGAGACGTGCACGAGGCCGTCGATCTCGTCGGAGAGCTCGATGAAGGCGCCGAAGTTCGCGATCTTGGAGACCTTGCCGGTGACGAGGTCGCCGATGCGGTACTTGCGGTCGATCTCGGACCACGGATCGGTCTGGGTCTGCTTGACGCCCAGGGAGATGCGCTGCTGGTCGACGTCGACGTCGAGCACGATGGCTTCCACGTCGTCGCCCTTCTTCATGACTTCGGCCGGGTTGTTGATGCGGCGGGTCCAGCTCATGTCGGACACGTGCACCATGCCGTCGATGCCGTCTTCCAGCTCGACGAACGCGCCGTAGTTGGTGAGGTTGCGCACCTTGCCGCGGACGCGGGCGCCCACGGGGTAGTTGTGGCGGACCTTTTCCCACGGATTGGTCTCGAGCTGGCGGATGCCGAGCGAGATCTTCTGCTCTTCCTTGTTGAAGTTGAGGATGACCGCGTCGACTTCCTGGCCGACCTTGAGGATGTCGGACGGCTTCTGGACGCGCTTGGTCCAGGAGAGCTCGGAGACGTGGACGAGGCCTTCGACGCCGCCCTCGATCTCGATGAACGCGCCGTAGGCGACGAGGTTGACGACCTTGCCGTGGACCTTCTGGCCGACGGGGTAGCGCTTCTCGATGCCTTCCCAGGGATTGGGCTGGGTCTGCTTGAGGCCGAGGGAGACGCGTTCGCGCTCGCGGTCGACTTCGACGACCATGACGGAGATCTCTTCGCCGACCTTGACGACTTCGCTCGGGTGGCCGATGCGGCCCCAGGACATGTCGGTCACGTGCAGCAGGCCGTCGAGACCGTCGAGGTCCACGAACGCGCCGTAGTCGGTGATGTTCTTGACGACGCCGCGGCGGACGACGCCGGGCTTGACCTCCTCGAGGAGCTTGCGACGGCTTTCGCCGCGCTGTTCTTCGATGAGTTCGCGACGGGAGACGACGAGGTTCTTCTTCTCCTTGTTGATCTTGATGATCTTGAAGTCGAAGGTCTGGCCCACGAACTGTTCGAGGTTCTTGGGCGGATTGACGTCGATCTGGGAGGAGGGCATGAACGCGTCGACGCCGACGGAGACGATGAGGCCTCCCTTGACGATGGACTTGACGCGGCCCTGGACGATGGAGCCTTCCTGGCAGTTGGCTTCGATGCTTTCCCACTTCCGGATCTGGAGGGCGCGATCGTAGGAGACGGTCGGGGTGCCGTCCTTGTTCTCAAGCTTCTCGAGGTAGACCTCGAGCTGCATGCCGACCTGGACTTCGGCCATGTCGGGGAATTCGGCCTGGGGGATGAAGCCCTCGGACTTGCCGTTGATGTCGACCACGACGAACTTGTCGTCGCGGATCTCGGTCACCGTGGCGGAGATGACGGAGTGTGCTTTGAGCGCGCCGAAATTGGAGTCGGCGAGCAGTTTTTCCATTAGGCTCATGTTGTTTTGACTGTTTGTCCTGGCCGTCGCGGAGGACGTTTCCAGGGTTTGGTTGGTTTTTGGGTTTCCCTCCGGAGATTCCGCAGACACATGCCGGCGGGCCGAAAGGAAGGTCAAACGAACCGTCCGACCGCCCGGTTGGCAAGCGGAATCTGGGCGGGAGGGGGGCGGGCGGAACGCCCTTGTCCGGCCTTTATCTGGCCGGTTTGGCGACCGGGCGGGCCCGGATCACGTAATCCACGATGCCGGCGGCGACGGCCTCGGCGATCTTCTGGCGGTAGGCGGCGTCGGCGATCAGCGCCCCTTCCTTGCGACTCGACATGAAGCCGCCTTCGATGAGGACCCCGGGACACGAGAGGGTGCGCAGGACGGCGAAGCGGGCCCGGCGGACGCCGCGGTCGTCGGCGCCGGTGCTCTTGACCAGGTGTCGCTGGATGCCCCAGGCGAGCGCCATGTTGGCGGTGTCGAAGCGGTTGCCGGGCTCGGAGCCGGTGGTGGACTTGGCCTTGCCGGCGTTGGTCGACCGCTGGCCGGCGGGCGTCAGGCAGTAGGTCTCGATGCCGTCCGCGGTGGTGTCCCCGGCCGGGCCGGCGTTGTAATGCAGGCTGACGAAGAGGTCGGCCTTGATGCTCGTCGCCATCGCGGCGCGGTCGTCGAGGTCCACGAACACGTCCTTGGTCCGCGTGAAGACGACCTCGAAGCCTTGCTTCTCGAGGAGCAGCTTCAGGCGGGCGGCGGTGTCCAGCGTGGCGGCCTTCTCGGTGTACTTGTAAGGGCCGTTGACCTTGCCGGTGTCCTTGCCGCCATGGCCGGGGTCCAGGAGGATGCGGCGGACGGGGTCCTTGGGCAGTTCCCAGAACAGGGGCACGAAGACCTTGTCGTAGTCGCGCCTGGAGACGGTGAGGTGGCCGCGCTGGAAGCCGACCGCGTCGTCGAGCATCACCTTCACGCCGTCGACGAGGACGAAATCCTTGCTGTATTCGGCGTAGAGGGAGACGCCGCCGCGCGAGACGAAGCGTTCGGAGCTCCGGCCGTCGCCGGCCAGGCGGGGCGCGTCGCGCAGGCCGAGCTGGCGGACGGATTCGCCGAGGTAGTAGTCGGTCGAGGCCGCCGAGAGCCTCGCGCCGAGGCCGAGCAGCAGGAGTATCGCCGCGAAGCGCCGCACGTGCTTATTCGGCGTCGTTCTCGCCGTTGTCCACGTCGGAGTCGTCCTCGCCGTCCTCGTCGCCCGGCGCCTCGTTGTGGAGGAGCTTGCGCTTGTTCTGCTGGACGGGCGTCAGGCCGACGACGATCGCGCGGCCGCTGCGCTTGGGCTCGTTGTCGCGCGTGCTGATGTGCGTCAGGGCCTCGATGGCCTTGGTGATGGTGGCGATGCCGATCTCGGGGTGCTCGAGCTCGCGGTAGCGGTACTGGAGCAGGAGCTTCACCTTGTGGCCGTGGAAGAGGAAGTTCTCGGCGCGCCGGACCTTGATGAAGAGGTCGTGGTCGTCGATGCGAGGGCGGAGCTTGATCTCCTTGACCTTCGTGGCGCTCTTCTGGTGCTTATGCTTCTTGGCCTCCTCGTAGAGGTACTTGCCGTATTCCTGCAGCTTGCAGACGGGCGGCACGGCGGAAGCGGCGATCTCGATGAGGTCGACGCCGAATTCGCGGGCGAGGTCGAGCGCCTGCTGCGTGGGCATGATGCCCATCATCTCTCCCTTGGGGGAGATGACGCGCACCTCGGTCGCGCGGATGCGGTCGTTGCGCTTGGGCCCTTTGTCTTCTTTGCGGAAGTTGCCGCGGTTCTGTCCCCCGCTGTTGTTGTTGTTCGGGCGGGGGCTGTTAGGACGATAGGGCGAAGGCATTAGGTACTGCGGAGGTGTCTTGCCGATAAACTCCCCGTTTGTCGGCGATGGTTCAAGCACCGATTATCCCCGCCGCGCCGCGTGCGCCCGCGGCTTACTTCGTCGTCGCGATCGCGGCGAGCAGCTGCTTGCCGTGCGCGGCGGCCTCGACCTTGGGCACGACGCCGATGAGCTTGCCGTCGCCGTCGAAGAGGTAGGCCGCCCGGAGCGGTCCGAGGTACTTCTTCCCGTACATGGATTTTTCGACGATCGCATCCATGGCCTGGGAGAAGAGGTCCTCCGGATCGGAGACCAAGGTGAACTTATACCCGTGCTTGGCGGCGTACTTCGCATGGGAAGCGCAGGTATCCCGGGAGACGGCGATTAACCTAAATCCTTGTCTGACAATGGCTTTCTCATTTTTATCCATCTCGGCGGCCTGCTTATCGCAGGCGGAGGTGTTGTTGCGCATGTAGACCGAAACGATGGTCGGTCCGTCCAGCAGGGCGGCAAACGGCCCGTGGACGGCCTTTCCATCGACCAGGGCGTCGATTTTGAAGGTGAGTTTAGGCTTTTTTCCGAGGGAAAGCATGGGTTTGGGAGGGTGGGTCAGGGCAGGGGAGCGGGCTCGGACGAGATTGTCAAACGGCCGGCCCGATCCGCCCCCTTCCGGAAAGTGACCCATTATCCGCTCCGCCGGCCCTTTCCCCTTTACAAGTCCCGTCGTACGCCCTTTGTTCCGACCCTTTCCGCCATGCAAAAGACCCGCAAGTCAGTCTCCAAGCGCTTCAAGGTGACCGGTACCGGCAAAGTGATGCGCCGTTCCCCCAACACCCGCCACTTGCTGAGCTCCAAGTCCCGCAAGCAGCGCCGTCGCG
>CAZXSI010000004.1:0-73449 GCA_964643215.1 uncultured Klebsiella sp.
CAAGCCTCATCTCAGTCCGGTGACGGACTCCCCTGGGAAAGACTAGGAAGGAACGGCCTTATCAAGAAGCCCGCGGCGACGGACGCAAGACCTTGCTCGGTCGAAAGAAGGCGCTGGCCTCAGGAATGCGCAAAGACCCTCGCCAGCTGCCCGGGCAAGGGAGCCACCAACGGCCCTGCCTTCATGCCGGAGCGAGCGGCCAGGACTTCGGCGGAGCGACCCGGCAGGAAAAGGACATGAAAGCGGGTATATTCGAAGGCATACTCATAGCACGGCGTCGCATGGACGATCCGGCCGCCCGGGCGGAGCCATGAACCCAGCCGAAGGTTAAAGGCCACCGGATCCTGGACATGCTCGAGGATGTTATGGGTCAGGATCCCGTCGAACTTCAGCGAAGCCAGCTCCGCCTCGCTCGTCTTCACGTATGCCGGCAAGGCGCCTTCATGGGAGAACGGCTCGTAGCCGATCACGTCGTAGCCCTCGGCCCGAAGCGCGGGGATCGAGCGCGACCACCGTCCGCATCCGTAATTCAGGTAACGCCCGCCCGGACGCAGCTCCATCAGGCGGAACGAGGCGATCTCGGAATCGGTCGAATCCCCTTCCTCATAGGTCGCATAAAGTTCGCGGTATTCGCGCCCCAGGTCTTCGGCGGACATGCGCAGCATCCGTCGCGTGCCGAAGATCGTGTCGCAATCCGGACAGACCTGCCGGACCAAAGGCCCGCCGCCGAAGACGCATGCCGACGCCTTCACGGAACCTGCCGACGGAGGATGCGAACGGCCGCAGACCGGACAGCTCAGGGCATCGGCCGCGGGCAGCAGGCGGTCCAGCCAATGGTAACGATGCCAACGCAACCGGGCCTTCCAACGATAGAAGCCACGGACGATCGGCGAAGGATGCATGACCGAACCGCTCAGCGGTTCATCGACAGCTGGGCGCGGAGGTACTCGACCGTGCGGCGCACGTTCGCGTCCACTTCCATCTGGTTCACGACCGTCTTGCGGGCATGGATGACGGTACCGTGGTCGCGGCCGCCGAAAGCCTGGCCGATCGACACGAGGGACATGCCGGTGAGCTGGGTGGCGAGGTACATGGCGACCTGACGGGGGAAAGCGATGTTCTGCATGCGGCGCTTGGACGTCATGTCCGACATCTGGATGCGGTAGTGTTCGGCGACCTTGCGCTGGATGACCTCGGCCGTGAGGGTGTGGCTGGCTTCCTCGACGAGGATGTCATGGAGCAGCTTCTCGACCTGGGCGAGCTCGAGGGGCTTGCGGGTCATGCCGGTCAGGCCGACGATGCGGGTGACGGCGCCTTCGAGGTTGCGGACGTTGCGGGCGATGCGGGAGGCGATGAACTCGGCGATCTCGGGCTGGAGGTCGAGGCCGCGGGCGGCGGCCTTCTTGCGGAGGATCGCGATGCGGGTCTCGAGGCCGGGAGCCTGGATGGAGGCGACCATGCCCCACTGGAAGCGGGAGACGAGGCGTTCCTGGAGCTTGGCGATCTCGGAGGCCGGACGGTCGCTCGTGAGGACCACCTGCTTATGGTTGTTGTGCAGCTCGTTGAAGGTGTGGAAGAACTCGTCCTGCGTGGATTCCTTGCCGGCGAGGAAGTGGATGTCGTCGATCAGGAGCAGGTCGAGCTCGCGGTAGCGGCGGCGGAACGCGGCGACGCTGCCCGTCTGGAGGGCCTGGATGAAATCGTTGGTGAACGTCTCGGACGAGATGTAGGCGATGCGGGCCTGGGGGTTGGCGGCGTAGACCGAGTGGGCGATCGCGTGCATCAGGTGGGTCTTGCCGAGGCCGGTCGGACCGTGGATGAAGAGCGGGTTGTAGTAATGGCCCGGTTCCTTGGCGACGGCGAGCGAGGCGCCATGGGCCATCTCGTTCTCGGGACCGACGATGAAGTTGTCGAAGGTGTTGGTCGCCTTGATCGCCGGAGCCGGCGAGGCGTTGGCGGCGGACTGGCGCGAGGCGCGCGCGACCGGGGCGGGCGCCGGCGCGGCTTCGCGCGAAGCGTCGACCGAAGCGGTCAGACGGAAATCCATGTTGCGTCCGGCGACGAGCGTGAGCTGACGACGCAGCATCTCGGCGTAGTTGCTGTTGACCCAGGCCTCGGTCAGGACCGACGGAGCTTCGAGCACGAGGACTTTGCCTTCGACGATGCTGAGCGGTTGCAGGGAAGAGATCCAGGTTTCGAAATCCGCGCGAGGCAGGCTGTTACGGAGTTCGCTTTTGGCGGTCTCCCAAAGGGAAAGGTGGCTGACGGAAGGGGACATGAGAAAGGGGGAGGTTTGAGAAAGGTTGTTCACAGGCTCTTTGGAAGCCCGAAAATGAGGTATTTTTTGTAAAAGGGATGTTAATGGAATGACCTTCGGGTTTTACCTGCTTCCGTGCCAAATGAGTGGCGTGAGCCGTATACCGTGTAAGTCGTTGATGAATGGATGCTTGAGAGGGTGGAAAAAGGGATGCTCCGCTTAAGGGCCAGCGGAAGAGGCGGTTTCGATCCGAGGGGTGCGAATCGGCAGCCATTTGTGAACGCGCCGGGACGAGGGACAAGTGCAAGCCCTGCACAGGTTATTAACAGGACGCCTGTAGATAAGAAAGTGAGGTTTCTGTTGCACGACCGTCACACCTTCATCGTCGCCTAGCGAATAGGGGTTTTAATTCACCTCACCGATTCCGCGAGGTGCTCGTCGCGCAGCCGACGTAGGTCGTCCAAAGTGAGGCAGTGACGGAGACGATCGCGCAGCTTGCGCGATCCAGGCAGCCCATGGGTCAGCGGATGCATACGGTCGAGCATCCAGCGCACATCGCGCGCCCCCAGACGCGAGGCATGCGTCTCGATCGTGAGTTCGGCCAGGCGGATCATGCAATCCCAGCGTTGCTTGACGCCGATTTCGGCGGCCGACCCTTCCCTGCCCTCCATCGCGGCCTTGATCTGGGCGAAAATCCAGGGATTCCCCAGCGCCGCCCGGCCGATCATCAGCCCGGAGACGCCGGTTTCCTCCCGCCGACGGAGCGCCGAAGCCCCGTCCTTCACGTCGCCGTTGCCGATGACGGGGATATCGACCGCGGCGGCGACCCGGCCGATCCAGCCCCAATGGGCCTCGCCGGAGTAACCCTGCTCCTTGGTGCGACCGTGGACCGCCAAGGCCTCGACGCCGAGTTCCTGCAGGCGCCCGGCGACCTCCACGGCCACGATGGTCGAATGATCCCAGCCGAGACGCATCTTGGCGGTGAGCGGCACCTCCGGGAGCGCGTCCTTCACGGCCTTGACGAGATCGTACAGCAACGGCGGGCAGCGGAGCAGCCCGGAACCGGCGTTCTGCTCGATGACCTTGTGCGCCGGGCAGCCGAAGTTCAGGTCCAGGAAATCCGGCCGCATGCGGTCGCAGACGAGCCGCGCGGCCTTGGCCATCGACGCGGGCGTGGCCCCGAAGATCTGGACGCCCATGGGACGCTGGCCTTCGGTGAAATCGACCATCTCCCAGGCTTTGACGTTGTCGCGGATCAGCGCCTCGGACTGCACGAATTCCGTGACCATCACGTCGGCGCCCTGCTCCTTGCATACCTGGCGGAACGCCACGTCGGTGTGACGGGCCATCGGGGCGAGGTAGAGCGGGAACTTGCCGGGACCGAACCACGGCAGGCGGGGCGCGGGCTTGCTCACGGACGTCCGTCCTTCTTCTTCAGCGCGGCCTTGAGCTCGCGCCAGCGCGCCAGACGTTCGGCGAGCTGCGGCTCGACGCCGGCGTCGCCGGGGTGATAAAGCGAAAGCGGCCGGCTCAGGTAATCCTGGCCGCTGACGGCCTCCGGATAATCATGGCTGTAGCGATAGGCGCCGCCGTTCCCGAGACTCTTGTTCACGCTGTTGTGCGCGTCCTTGAGGTGCGGCGGCACCTCCTGCCTCGGCAGGTTGCGCACGGCGTCCTTCGCCGCCGAGATCGCCGAGGTGGTGCTGTTGCTCTTGGGCGAGAGCGCCAGGAAGAGCGTCGCGTGGGCGAGGGCGTATTCGCACTCGGGCAGGCCGACCATCTCGCAGGCCTGGAAGGCCGCGGTGGCGACCCCCAAGGCGCGGGAATCGGCCAGGCCGACGTCCTCCGAGGCGCAGATGACGAGCCGCCGAGCGATGAAGCGGGGTTCCTCCCCGCCTTCGAGCATCAGGAACAGCCAATAGAGGGCGGCATCCGGGTCGCCGCCGCGGACCGATTTGATGAAGGCCGAGGCGGTGTCGTAGTGGTCGTCGCCGCCGTCGTCATAACGGATGCGGCGCTCGCGGGCGAAGGCCGCCACGGCCTCGTCGGTCACGGCGCCGAGGGTCGGGGCGGACAGGACCAAGGTCTCCAGGCAGTTCAGCGCGCGACGGAGGTCGCCCGAGGCCATCTCCGCGACCTGCCGCAGGACCTTCTCCGAGGCCTTGACGCCCAACGCCCCCAGGCCGCGCTCCTTGTCGGCCAGCGCGGTGCCGAGGAAAGCCGCGATCTCGTCCGGCGACAACGGGTCGAGGCGGAAAAGATGGCTGCGGCTCAGCAGCGCCGGGACGACGTAGAGGCCGGGATTGTGCGTCGTGCAGCCGATGAGGCGGACGACGCCCGCCTCGACGTCCGGCAGCAGCAGATCCTGCTGCGCCTTGTTGAAGCGATGGATCTCGTCGACGACCAGCACGGTCTTGCGCGAAGGCTGGCGGCGCGCGTCCGCCAGGATCTCGCGCAGTTCGGGGGTGCCCGAGAGCACGGCGTTGACCCGCACGACGTGCGACTGCGTCTCGGCGGCGATGACCTCGGCCAAGGTGGTCTTGCCGCAGCCGGGCGGGCCGTAGAAGAGCAGCGACCCGAAGGTGTCGGCCTTGATCAGCCGGGGCAGCAGGGCCTCGGGCCCGAGCAGGCCGGCATGGCCGACGACCTCGGCAAGGTTGCGCGGGCGCATCCGCGAGGCCAGCGGTCGGCGGCGTTCCGGGATGGCGTCAGGCACCCCCTGCCCGAGACCAGGCAAAGCGTCGTCCGAGCGAGGTCGCCGTTCAGCCACGGCTTACTTCTCTTCCGCGAAGGGCACCAGGTGGCAATAGGGCTTCTTGCCTCGGAGCTGGTAATACTTCTGGTGATACTCCTCCGCGCGCCAGAACTTCGGGGCCGGCTCGATCTGCGTGGCGATCGGGCGGCTGAAGGCCTTGGCGAGGGTCAGGCCGATCTTCACGTCGTCGGCGACCTTCTTCTGCTCGTCCGAATGGGTGAAGATGACCGAACGATACTGGTCGCCGATATCCGGCCCCTGCCGGTTCACCTGCGTGGGGTCGTGCATCTTGAAGAAATACTCCACCAAGGTGCGGTAGCTGACCTTGGCGGGATCGAAGGTCACCTCGATCACCTCGGCGTGGCCGGTGCCCTTGGCGCAGATCTCCTCATAGGTGGGATTCAAGGTCTTGCCGCCGGCATAGCCGCACTCGGCCGAAAGCACGCCGGGGATCTTGGCGTACTGGTATTCGACGCCCCAGAAACAACCGGCGCCGAAGGTGGCTTTCTCGAGCTTAGGGGGAGTGGTCATGGTCTTTTCTTGGGAAGGCTTAGGGTCGGCCGCGAGCAGGAGACCGCAGGCGGCGCAGGCGGCGAGGCCCGACTTCAGGAGGGTGAGCAGCTGGTTCATGGCGGAACATCCCTACTTTGGACGATTCCCCGTCCGAAGCAAGGTGGGACGAAGCTCAGGACACCACCCCGCGCAGGACTTCCGCCAAGGCCTCGGGCGGATGCGGGTCGCGGGTCAGTCCGCGCTCGGGGGTCAGGTAGAAGGTGTCGATGGCGAAGCCCTGCTCGGTCGCGATATTGGCGAAGGTGATGGCGTAGCCGGCCTCCCGGATGGAACGGCCGACGCGGAAGAGCAGGCCGAGCCGGTCGTTGCACTGGATCTCGATGACCGTCCGGGCCAGGTCGACCTCGTAATAGACCTCGACCTTGGCGGCCAGCGGCACGAACGCCTTGCGGCGCGGCGCGGTCAGGAGGGCGCGCTGCTCCTCGGCGGCCACGTCCTCGACGAGGTCCGTTCCTTCCAACAGCGACCGGGCCAAGGCCGCGGTGAAACGCTCCTTGCACGCGGCCTCCTTGCCCACCGGCAGCACGACCTTGAAGAAATCGATGGCGACGTCGTCGGCGCGGGAGAAGGCGCGACAGGAGACGATGTTGATGCCCGCGACGGCGAAGGCGCCGGCCATGCGACTGAAAAGGCCGGCCCGGTCCCACGTCACGACGGTGACGAGCGACTGGCCGGAACCGGCGTCGTCATGCCATTCCACGATCGGGCGGAGGGAGACCTCGGCGTCGGCCTCGGACACCGAGGCGATGAGGCGATGGATCATCCGCAGGTGGTGCGCCGCGTCCTCAGGCGCGGCATGCAGGTAATAGCCCTGCGGCATGGTGGTGAAATGGGCCTCGACCTCGTCCGACGGCACCTCGGCGCCGAGCAGCGCGGCGGTGGCGGCGCGCAAGGCGGCGGCGACCGCGCCGTGGTCGTGCTCGGCCTCGCCCGCCAGCTTGGCCAAGGTGCGGCGGTAAAGGGACCAGTGCTGGCCGTCCTTGAAGTCGGTCCACAGGTCGGGCGAGGTGGCCCGGGCGTCGCAACGGGTATGCGCGAAAAGGCTGCGCAGGACCTGCTCGTCGCCCATCAGCCGGGCGAAGCGGTCGATGTTGGCCGGGTCGTCGATGTCGTGGCGCTGCCAATAGAGGCCCATCACCAGGTGATGGCGGATGACGCCGGCGGCGATCTCCCGCTCGCGCGCGTCGAAGCCCAGCCGTTCGAGGATCCGGTCGGCGATGGGCACGCCGCGTTCGGCGTGGCCTTCGATGCCGCCCGACTTGGCGATGTCGTGCAGGAAAAGGATGGCGTAGAGGAGCGACGGGGCTTCGGAGCCGAGGACGACCTGGCGGTATTTCTGGTCCACCTCCGTCTCGCCGGCATAGATGGCATCGAGCTCCATCAGGCAGCGCAGCGTGTGCACGTCGGCCGTCCAGCGATGGTAGAACTCGAACTGCACCAGGCAATGCAGCCCGGCGAACTCCGGGACGAGGCGGTAGAGCAGACCATGCTCGCGCAAGGCGTTCAAGGTGCCGTAGACGCGGCCGCCCTCGGTCAGCATCGCGCGCAAGGCGCTGCTGGCCTCTTCGGACGCCGCCAAGGCGGGGGTCAGCAGGTGGGCGCGCTCACGGACCAGGAGGGAGAGCGCGCGGTCCGGACGGGCCTCATGGATCTGGCAGATGCGGAACAGGCGGACGAGCCGGCCGGGGTCCTCCTCGAACACCAGGCGATGCTCGGCGGTGACGGTCCCGCCCGGGACGACGCGCAGCCCGTCCATGACGAAAGGCGCGCCCCACCCCTCGGGTTCCGGTTCGCCCATGACCGCGCCCTCGACGATCTCGGCGCACCGGCGGACATGGTCGGCGGCGTCGAAATACTCGCGCATCATCGCGCCGATCCGTTCGGTCAGCGTGCCCTGGTAGCCGAGCCCTTGGGACACGGTGTCCTGACGCTCCAACGAAAGCTGTTCGGTCGGGCGGGTGACCTGGAAATGCAGCTCGCAACGCAGCCGCAGGAGCACCTGCTTCGCCTCCTCGAACTTCTGGAGGTCGACCGAAGGCAGGAAACCCGAGGACGCGAGCCCGCCCGGGCCGACGCCGTTGCGGGCGGTCCGGGCGATCCAGACGCAGCCTTGGACGTCGCGGAGGGCGCCGACGCCGTTCTTGAGGTCGGGCTCCTGCAGGTAAGCGCTGCCGCCCGCCTTCTCGCGGCGCTTGCGCTGCGACTCGACGATCGCCCGGGCGAACGGCTTCCACGCTTGGCCGGAAAGCAGCGCCGCGGTCTTGGCCTCGAGCTGCGCGTAGAGTTCGGCCGAACCGCACAGATGGCGCGTCTCGAGGAGGGCGACATGCAGATGCAGGTCGTCCTTGGCGTAGTTCGTCGACTCGGTGACCGTGCGGACGGACTGGCCGACCTTGAGCCCGAGATCCCAGAGGGGGTACAGGATGGATTCGACGAGGGCTTTCGTCGCGGCCGAGTGACGCGGCACCAGCACCAGCAGGTCGATGTCGCTCAGCGGGCACAGTTCGGCGCGGCCATAGCCGCCGGTGGCGACGAGGCTGAGCGCGGAAGCCGACGGCCCGGCCTTCAGGAAGAGGGCGTCGAAGAGGATGTCGATCGCGTCGGAGCGGAGCTTGGCGACTTCGCCGCCGCGGACGCCGGCGCGATGGGCGGCCAGCTGGATCTCGCGGGCTTCGGCGAGGAAGACCTTGGCCCGCGGCACGAACTCTCCCTCCAAGGCGGCCTGGCCGGCCAGCCCGTGCTGCAAGGCGGCACGGCGCAGCAAGACGGCGGAGGACTCGTATTCGGGCGACATGCGACGAGTCCAACGTGACGACAAAGCCCGTTTCGTTCAAGGGTGATTGCCATCCCGGCGCTTTCCGCCTTAGTCGCGGCATGGAATCATGGCTGAGCGACTTCTGGTCCCACCTGCACACGGCCGAAGGACTCAAGCAGACGATCCAAGCCGGCGGCATCGGGCTGATGTGCCTGATCATCTTCGCCGAGACCGGGTTGCTGGCCGGCTTCTTCCTTCCCGGGGATTCCCTGCTCGTCACCGCCGGCGTGCTGTCCGTCGCCAACGGCGAACGCCCCGCCCTCTTCGACCCATGGGCGCTCTGCGCCGCCCTGACCTTCGCGGCCATCGTCGGCGACCAGACCGGCCACTGGCTCGGCCGGAAGTACGGCCACGTCATGGAGACGAAGCCCGACAGCTGGTGGTACAAGCGCCGCCACCTCGAGGCCGCCCGCGGCTATTTCGCCGAGAAAGGACCGCTGGCCATCGTCCTCGCCCGGTTCGTGCCGCTGATGCGCACGTTCGTCCCGTTCGCCGCCGGCATGGGCGAGATGTCCGCCCGGCGCTTCCTGCGCTGGAACCTCGCCGGCGGGCTGCTGTGGATCAATTCGCTCGTCTGGCTGGGCCATGCCCTGGGCGGCACGCCGCTGGCCGACCAGCTGCACCAGGTCATCCTCATCGTGGTCGTGGTCTCCTTCATCCCCGTCGTCTGGACGGCGGCGAAGCGCCTGCTCACTTCTTCACCGGGAACCAGAACTTGAAGGTCGTCCCGGCCGGGCCGGTGGACTCCACGACGATGTCGCCGCGGTGGTCGCGCATGATGCGTTTGACGATGGCGAGACCGAGTCCCGTGCCGTCCTCGCGGCTCGTGAAGAACGATTCGAAGATCTTGGGCAGGATCTCCTGCGGGATGCCCGCGCCGGTATCGGCGACCCGCACGACGACGACCTCGCCCTGCGGGCCCGGCTCCACGCCGATGCGCAAGGCAAGCAGGCCGCCGCCGGCCATGGCCTGGACGCCGTTCATCATGAGGTTCAGGAAGACCTGCTGGATCTGGCCGGGGTTGCCTTCGATGGCCGGGATGACCTGGTCGCAGTCCACTGCCACCTTCACGCCCAGCTGCTGCAGCTTGAGGCGGAGGAGCAGCACGGCGTTCTCGGACGCCTTGCGCAGGTCGACGACGCGGAACGCCCCGGACTGGGCCTTGCTCATGCCCAGCACGCGCGCGACGACGCCCTCCATGTGGGCGATCTTTTCGCGCATGACGCCCAGGTCCTCCATCTTCGGATCATCCGCGGCCATGCCCTGCGCCAAAGTGTCGGAAAGCAGCTTCATCACCGTCAGCGGATTGCGGATCTCGTGCGCGACCTCGGCCGACAGCAGCCCGAGCGCGGTGAGACGTTCGCTGCGGCGCAGGCCTTCCTCCACGGCGAAGACCTTGGCGTACAGTCGGGCGTTCTGGATCGAGGACGCCCCGAACGACGAAAGCGCGGTGACGAGGTGCTTGTCGTCGTCGGAGAAACGATACGCGCCCATCGCGACGCAGAGGAGCACGCCGAACGTCTCGTCCTCGTAACGCACCGGTACCGCGAGGAGCGAAGAGGAGGCGACCGGTTCGGAAAGCCGGAGGAAGAGATGTTCCTCGGTCTTCCCCGCCAACGGCACGACGACGGGCCGGCCGCGGGTGACGACGGTGCCGAGCGAGGTCTGGTTCACGGCGATGCTGGGGGCCAGCTCGCTGCTGCCCAGCTCGCCGTCGAGCTGCTTGAGCAACAGGACGTCGTCGACGATCTTGTAGTAGGCGCAGGCGCGGGCGCCGAGCAGCCCGCGGGTGTGGCGGGCCAGGTCCTTCTTGATGCCCGGCTCGTCGCGCTCGCGGGCCAGCCCTTGCGCGGCGCGGACCAGCGCCTCCAGCTGGGCGGCCTTGGAACGCAGCTGCCGCAGCAGCCAGATACGGCCGACGGCCTTGGAGGCCTCGTTGGTCAGGAGCGCGAGGAACGCGACGTCCTGCTCCGTGAAGGCGTCGAGCCGGTCGGAGTCGCAGTTCACCACGCCGATGACGTTGCCCATGAGCTCCATGGGGACCGCGAGCTCGGAACGGATGCCCTTGCGGATCTCGACGTAGCGCGGGTCCTTCGCGACGTCGGGGATCCGCTGCGGCTTGGCGTAGAGGGCGACCCAGCCGGTGATGCCCTGCCCTTGGTCGATGACCCGGGCGGCCGAAGCGGCGTCGAGACCGTTGCTCACTTCGATCCGCAGCGAACCGGTGGCCGGTTCGACGAGCGCGATGGAGGCGCTCGAGGCGTTCAGGGTGCGGACGATCTCCTCGAGGATGAAGTCGAGCGCCTCGCGCGGGTCTTCGGTCGCGTTGACGAAGGCCCCCACGCGGTAAAGGCAGTCCAGGACGCGGGCGTCGCCGGGACGATCCTGCGGAGGACGGGAGTGCGGCATGGCCTAGAGCGAGTGATCCATGTCGAGCGCCGGGGCGTCGACGGTGGTCTGGCCGATCATCACGGCGGGCACGCCGGCCACGCTGGTATGCGGGGCGACGTCCTTGAGCACCACGGAACCGGCCCCGATCTTGGCGCCTTCGCCGATGGTGATGTTCCCGAGGATCTTCGCGCCGGCGCCGACGAGCACGCCCGAACGGATCTTCGGATGGCGGTCGCCGCGGGCCTTGCCCGTGCCGCCCAGGGTGACCTCGTGCAGGAAGGAGACGTTGTCGGCCACGACGCTGGTCTCGCCCGCGACGAAGCCGGTGGCGTGGTCGAGCAGGATGCCCACGCCGAAACGGGCGGCGGGATGGATGTCGACGCCGAGGTGCTCCGAGACGAGCGACTGCAGGTGCGTGGCGAGCTCCTTGCGTCCGGCCTTCCAGAGGGCATGGGCGAGCCGATGCGTCGAGATGGCATGGAAACCCTTGTACCAGAGATACGGGATCAGCGCATGCTCCGTCGCCGGATCGCGCTCAAGCGTGGCCCGGATGTCGGCGCGCATCTGCGACAGGACCTCGGGGTCGGCCGCGACGGCTTCGCCGAGGACGCGGAGGATGACCGGCAGGTCCTGTCCGGTCGGCGTGACGCGCTCGGCCAGTCGCTGGATGATGCCTTCGCCGAAACCGGCGCGGTCCAGAACATGGCGATGGAGCATCGGGGCCAAAGCCGGTTCGGCCTGGGCCACGACGGACGCGCGCGACCGAAGCTCCCCCCAGAGGGAAGCTTCGTTGGCGCAGACCAAGGCGATGGATCGGGCGTCAGCCATACTCGGGGGATTAATTCGGGCTTTTCGTCCAATTTGGCAACCCATGAGTCAAAACCCTGTAAAAACCCTTGGTTTGGACGGATTTCCTGAACCAATCGTCCGCGAAGGGGTTGAAACCTGTGAAGCAACCCCTACAACTACCGTCCTACCCTCCACACCCATGCGTATCCTCACCTCCCTCCTCGCCTGCCTCGCGGCGGTGGCCGCCTTCGCGGCCCCCGAAGTCGGCAAAGCTGCTCCTGAGTTCTCCGGCAAGACCCTCGACGGCAAGACCGTCAGCCTCGCCGACTTCAAGGGCAAGACCGTCGTCCTCGAATGGTACAACCCCGGCTGCCCCTACGTGAAGAAGTTCTATGAAGGCGGCAAGATGCAGGAGTTCCAGAAGCAGGCCGTCGCCGACGGCGTCGTCTGGCTCGTCATCAACACCGGCGGCCACAAGCTCGAGAACGCCACCTACTACCCCGGCACCGTGATCCAGGACGAGAACCAGAGCATCGGCCGCGCGTTCGACGCCAAGGTCACCCCGCACTGCTTCGTCATCGATGGCAAGGGCACCCTCGTCTACAAGGGCGCGATCGACAGCATCCCCTCCACCAAGTCCGCCGACATCGAGAAGGCCACGAACTACGTCCTCGCCGCCGTCAAGGCCGTGAAGGAAGGCAAGGCCCCCGAAGTCTCCAGCAGCAAGCCCTACGGCTGCGGCGTGAAGTACAACAAGCTCTAAGCCGAAAGGCCGAGCACGACCAAGGGCGTCCGCAAGGACGCCCTTTTTGTTGCCCGCTCGTCCTGCGCTCAGGCTACGCCGGTCGCCTGCAGGATCTTCGCGTGCACCTGGTCGTTGCGCAGGTGCGGCGGGAACAGCTGCGCGCCCGGACCGGTCGCGCAGAACTCCACCATCTCGCCGGTGTGGTTGTTGCTGGTCCAACCGATCGACGTGTATCGCATGAGCGCGGCCGCGAGGGTCTTGGTCGAGGTGATCTTGGACCGGTCGTCCGCCTTGAACTTCAGGCCGGTCGCCTGCTCCGCCGCCGCGAGGAAATCCTTCGGGGCCAGCCCCTTGGTCCTGGCGCCGAGCAGCTCGAGCGAGGACGTGAAACCGGTCATCCGGTCGAACGCCGGCGACGATTCGGCATAGGAAGGCGCGGTGGTATCGAAGTCCTCGCTGCCGAGGCCGTTCACGTTGAAGCCGCCGGTACCGTGGTCGGTGGTGACGATGAGCAAGGTGTCGGGGTTCTTATCCACGAAAGCGAGCACGGCGGCGATGGCCTCGTCGAAGGCGACCTGTTCGCGGATCGCGGCGGCGCCGTCGTTGCCGTGCGCGGCATGGTCGATACGTCCGCCCTCGACCATCAGGAAGAAGCCTTCCGGGGCGGAGGAGAGTCGCTGCAGCGCGACCTTGGTCATCTCGGCCAGCGTGGGCGTGGAGGCCTTGAGCTCGGCGGAGTTGAGGCGGTCGATCTCGAACGGAACATGGCTCTTGCTGAAGAGACCGAGCAGCGGGGCCTTGCCGGCGTCGGCCAGGAGCTGGCCGCGGTTCAGGGCGACGCCGTAGCCGGCCTTGCGGTAGGCGGCGACGAGGTCGTCGCTGAAATACTGCGTGCCGCCGCCGAGGACGACGTCGACACCCCGCTCGAGATACTGGGCGGCGATGGCCTTCTGGTCGGAGCGCTTGGCGACGGTGGTGGCGAAACCGGCGGGCGTGGCGTGCGTGGCGGTCGCGGTCGTGACGAGGCCGCAGCGCTTCTTGGCGGCGTTCATCTTCTGGACGAGGGTCACGGGCTTGCGTCCGTCAGGCGTGACGTTGAGCACGCCGTTGTTGATGCGTTCGCCGATCCCCCAGCAGCTGGCGGCGGCGGCGGAGTCGGTGACGATGCCGCTGGCCGAGTCGGTCTCGCAGAGCGAACGGACGACCGGGCGCTCCGCATACATCTTCATCCAGTGCGACGAGCGCTTCTCCGTGCGGGTCAGGTAGGTCTGCGCGGCGGTGAGGACCGCGAAGCACATGCCGTCGGAAACCATGAAGATGACGTTCTTCGCCTGTTGCTTGGCGGAGTTGGCGGCGGCCTCACGGCCGTCGGCGCCGAGGGCGCGGGCGGAACCGGCCCCGAAGACGAGGCTGCCGAGGCCGGCGAACTTCAGGAATTCGCGACGGGAAGAGGAACGGGGCTGGCTCATGGTTCGGGTATAGGCTCAAAAGACCCCGCCGGGCAACCTCGGTTCCCGGGAAGTCCGTGAAAACCGCGTGACGGTCAGGCCTGCGGGGCGGCGGGAGCGGCGGGGGCCGCCGGGACGTGCGCCTTGAGGCGACGTTCGGCGACTTCGGCCGAGACCAGCGCCACGAACTCGGCCAGGGTGCGGTTGCCTTCGAAGGACTTGTCGGCGCGGGAACGCACGTTGACCACGCCGGCTTCCTTCTCCTTGGCGCCCACGACGAGCATGTGCGGGACCTTGGACATCTCCGCGCGGCGGATCTTGGCGCCGAGCTTGTCGGACGAACCGTCGACGCTGCAGCGGATCTTGGCGGCCTTGAGGACCTCGGCCATCGCTTCGCAATCGGCGTTGAGGTCGTCGTTGAGGGGGATGAGGCGGACCTGCTCGGGCGAGAGCCAGGTCGGGAAGTCGCCGGCGAAGTGCTCGATCAGGATGCCGACGAAACGCTCCATGGAGCCGAACGGCGCGCGGTGGATCATCACCGGACGGTGCGGCTTGTTGTCGGCGCCGTTGTAGGTGAGGTCGAAACGCTCCGGCAGGTTGAAGTCGACCTGCACGGTGCCGAGCTGCCATTCGCGGCCGATGACGTCGCGGACGACGAAGTCGATCTTGGGGCCGTAGAACGCGGCTTCGCCGGGCTCCTCGGAGAAGGCGACGCCGAGGGTGGCGGCGGCGGCGCGGCAGGCGGCCTCGGCCTTGTCCCAGTTCTCGGCGGTGCCGGTGTACTTGGCGGAGTCGGGATTACGCAGGCCGACGCGGACGCGATAGTCGTTCAGGCCGAGGGTCTTGAGCACGATCTTCACGAGCTCGAGGCAGCCGAGCACTTCCGGCAGGACCTGGTCTTCGGTGCAGAAGAGGTGGGCGTCGTCCTGCGTGAAGCCGCGGACGCGGGTCATGCCGTTCAGTTCGCCCGACTGCTCCCAGCGGTAGACGGTGCCGAACTCGGCGAGGCGCACCGGGAGATCGCGGTAGGAATGCGGCTGGGAGGCGTAGATGCGGATGTGGTGCGGGCAGTTCATCGGCTTCAGCAGGAAGCCCTGCACGGTGCCGTCGGCCAGGCGGTTGGTCAGTTCGCCGCAACCGCAGCCTTCCTTGGCGAGCAGCTCCATGGCCTCGCGCTCGACGAGCGGGGGGAACTGGGCGTCCTTGTAATAAGGGAAGTGGCCCGAGGTGCGGTAGAGGTCGAGGTTGCCGATGTGCGGCGTGAAGACCTGCTTGTAGCCGGTCTGGAAGAGGCGCTCGGAGATGAAGTTCTGGAGCTCCTGGCGGACGACGGCGCCGTTGGGCGTCCAGAGGATGAGGCCCTGCCCCACCTTCTCGTCGATATGGAAGAGCTTCAGCTCCTTGCCCAGCTTGCGATGGTCGCGCTTCTTGGCCTCCTCGGCGCGGGCCAGGGCCTGCTCGAGCTCGTCCTTGGTCGCGTAGGCGGTGCCGTAGATGCGCTGCAGCTGCTTGTTCTTCTCGTCGCCCCGGTGGTAGGCGCCGGCGATGTGCAGGAGCTTGAACGCCTTCACCTGCGAGGTGTAGCGGACGTGGGTGCCGGCGCAGAGGTCGACGAACTCGCCGTTCTTGTAGAAGGAGATGGCCTCGCCGGCGGGGATGTCGCCGAGCCGACCGACCTTGTAGGCGTGCTGGCCGCGCTCGCGGATCAGCTTCTCGGCTTCCTCGCGGGTGCACTCGAAGCGTTCGAACTTCTGGTTCTCCTTGGAGATGCGGCGCATCTCTTCCTCGATCTTGACGAGGTCCTCGGCCGTGAAGGCATGGTCGAGGTCGAAGTCGTAGTAGAAGCCGTGGTCCGTGGGCGGCCCGATGTCCAGCTGGGCCTGGGGGAACAGGCGGAGCACGGCGGCGCCCAGCATATGGGCGGCGGAGTGACGGATCTCCTCGAGGGGAGTCATCTGCGGGCGGGAAGACATGGCGGAATACCCCACTCGCTAGGGGTTCCCGAGGCGGAGGGCAAGGACGGAGGCGACCCCCCGTCCCGGCCCGGCCGGCGGCCTACTCCTTGATGAGTTCGAACCGCATCGTCACGACCACGCGGATGGTCTTGTCGATGGAATGGACGTCGACCTGGCTCGAATCGCTCTCGTCGATGCGGTCCTTGGCGCTGATCTGGATGACGCCCTGGGAAGCCTCGAGCAAGGCGCCGAGGCTGGTGCCGGAACCGGTGACCATGGTGTTCGCGCGGCGCTGGGCGTCCTTCGCGGCCGACTCGAGCAGGTCCTTCTTCACGTCGGCGAGGTCGAGCAGGCGGAAGATCGGAGTGGAACGTTCGAGGCCCACGCCGTCGGCGAGGAAGACCTCCTTGCGCGAGAAGGCCAGGATGCGTTCGACGTCGACGGACTGGACGTTGAGTTCCTGGTCGAAGAGGTATTCCGGCGCCCGGCCGCGCGCGAAGCGGTCGAAGTCGACGAGCTGCGGGCGCCGCACCGGCGGCTTCTCGCCGTTCTCGACGGGCGGCTCGACGAAGGCCGCGGGCTCGAGCCGGCGGACGGTGGGCGCGGCGTAGATGAGCTCGGACGGCGTGAAGCCGAGTTCGCGCAGGACTTCGTTCAGCGCGGCGCGCTGGGTCGCGAGCGCGCGGCGGCCGGCCTCGAAATCCTCGCCGCGCCAGCGCAGCGAGACCTGGACCATGCCCTGCGCGGAGCGCAGGTTCTGCGTCGCCACGCCCTTGACGACGATCTCGGGACGGTTCTGGCGGATCTGCGTCAGCGAGCGCCCGAACTTGTCGGTGGCGGTGACGAAACCCAGCGCCAGCGCGACCCCGAAGAGGACGAACGCGAGCGAGGGGAAGAAGGTGGGACTGAACGGACGGGAGGGTGCGGGATGGGACATAGCCCGCCGAACATACCGTCTTAAAAAATCCCTTACAACAGATTATCCAAGAATCTTGTCGAAGCCCTCAGAGGGGGCGAAGGTCGTAGCCGTCCTTCCGGTCGAGCATCGCCCAGCCGGCGGCGGTCAGCTCCTGGCGGAGCCGGTCGGCGGCGGCGAAGTCCTTCGCCTGCTTGGCGGCCCAGCGACGGGCGCCGAGCTCGGCGATGGTCGCGGGCACCGCGGCGCCGGCCGGCGGGACGAAGAGCACGATGCCCAAGGCGTGGAGAAGCTTGGCGAGTCCGCAGACGTCTTCGCGGGCTTGGTGGGGCGAAACTTCGGCTTTGTCTCCCACCACGGTGAAGATCTGGCCGAGGCAGCCCGGGACGTTGAGGTCTTCCTGCAGGAGATCCCACGCCGGGGCGAAGCGTCCCCAGGCGGTCTGAACTTCCTGGACCGACGGCGCGACGAACTCGGCGCGCGTGAAGCCGGCGGAAGCCAGCAGGCGATCCGTCCAGCGCTCCAGCTTCGCGATGGCCGAGCGGGCGCCCTCCAGTCCGGCGAAGGTGAAATTAAGGGGACTACGATAATGACCGCTGATCAAGGCATAGCGTAACTCGTTGGCGGTGAACCCCTTGTCCTTGAGTTCGCCCAGGGTGTAGAGGTTGCCTTTGCTCTTGGACATCTTCTCCCCCTCGACCATCAGGTGGGCGCTGTGGAACCAGTGGGCGGCGAAGCCCTTCACGCCCGTGGCGCACTCGGACTGGGCGATCTCGTTCTCGTGGTGCGGGAAGCAGAGGTCGACGCCGCCGCCGTGCAGGTCGAAGGTGGCGCCGAGGTGGGCGAGCGACATGGCGGAGCACTCGATGTGCCAGCCGGGTCGGCCTTCGCCCCAGGGCGAGGGCCAGAAGTTGGCGCCGTCCTCGGGCTTGCGGGACTTCCAGAGGGCGAAGTCGGAGGCCGATTCGCGCTCATATTCGTCGGCGTCGTTGGCTTCGCCGGCCGAGTTCTCCGACTGGGTCTCGAGCTTGGTGAAGTCGATATGGTTCAGTTTGCCGTAATCCGGGCAGGTGCAGACCTTGAAATAGACCGACCCGTCCTTGGCGACATAGGCATGTCCCCGGTCGACGAGGGCCTTGATCATCGCGACCTGCTGGGGGATGTGCTCGACCGCGCTGGGCTCCACATGGGGAGGCAGGAGGCCGAGCTCCTTGCAATCGGCATGGAACTTGTCGGTCCACCCCTTGGTGAAGGCGGCGAGCGTCTGGCCGGCGGCCTGGGCGCCGCGGATGGTCTTGTCGTCGACGTCGGTGATGTTGCGGACGTGCTTCACCTTCAGGCCGCCGACCTCGAGGGTGCGGCGCAGGACGTCCTGGAGGGTGAACGTGCGGAAATTGCCGATATGGGCCGGACCGTAGACCGTGGGACCGCAGCAATACATGCCATAGACCTCGCGGCCGGGCTTCGGGAGCAAGGGCCGCTTCTCGCGGGACATGGTGTCATGCAGGAACACGGGCATAGGTCGGTCAGTTAGCGAACCTTGGCCCCGCTGGGCGAGACGGAACTACGCGGCCTACCGCTGCAGGACGCGGACGTAATCCACCTTGAATCGGGCCGGGAAGCGGGTGTCCGCCCCGACGGGCCCGCCGAAGCCGCCGCCGACGGCGAGGTTCAGCACGAGGAAATACTTCTGGTCGAACGGGGCCGGGAAAGGCCCGCCCACGGAACTCCACTCCTTCTGTTCCTGGACCTGGACGCCGTCGACGAACCAACGGATCGCTCCGGCTTCCCATTCGAGGGCGAAGAGATGGAAGCCCGACGTGAAGTCGCCCTGCGGCAGGCGGTAGGGCTTGCCCTTGTAGATGTTCTTCGGCCACGGGGCCCCGAAGTGGAGCGTGCCGTGCACCTGCTCCGGCTCATGGCCCTTGAATTCCATGATGTCGATCTCGCCGCTCGCCGCCCAGCCGCCGTACTTCTCCTCGGAGGGCAGCATCCAGAAGGCCGGCCAGAGCCCCTTCCCCGCCGGCAGCTGCGCCGACATCTCGAAGCGGCCGTAGAGCCAGTCGGCCCGCCGCTTCGTACGGATACGGGCCGAGGAGTAATCCTTGAGCACGCCGGCGACGTTCACCTTCTCCTTCCGGGCCTCGATGATGAGGTGGCCGTCCTCGACGCGCAGGTTCTGCGGGCGGTCGAAATAATACTGCAGCTCGCCGTTGCCGCCGCCGTGGCCGTTCTCCTCGGCCGCCCACTTGGTCCAGTCGAGGTCCTTGCCGTTGAAATCATCCCGCCAGACCTCCCGCCATTCGGCGGCGGCGAGGCCGAGAGGCAGCAAAAGCAGGGGGAAACCTAAGCGCATGAGATATCTTCTCCCCACGAAGATGGGACGGACAAGGTCATAAAGCAGGTTCCGGCTTGTTTCAGCCCTCCCGAAAAGAGATAACCACCTCCCCCCACCCTCACCTCCATGAAACTCGGCACCAAGTCCCTGCACGCCGGCCAGAAGCCCGATCCGACCACCGGTTCGCGCGCTGTCCCGATCTACCAGACCACCAGCTACCAGTTCCGCGACACGGAACATGCCGCCAACCTCTTCGGCCTGAAGGAGCTCGGCAACATCTACACCCGCATCATGAACCCGACGACGGATGTCCTCGAGCAGCGCCTCGCGGCCCTCGAAGGCGGTTCCGGCGCGCTCGCCCACGCCTCCGGCCAGGCCGCGATCACCGCGGCGATCCTGAACATCGCCGGCGCCGGCGACCACATCGTCTCGGTCTCCCAGCTCTACGGCGGCACCTACAATCTCTTCCACTACACCCTGCCGAAGCTCGGCATCCAGGTGTCGTTCGTCGACGGCGACGACCCCGAGAACTTCCGCAAGGCCGTGAAATCCAACACCAAGGCCTTCTACGGCGAAGGCCTCGGCAACCCCCGCCTCAACATCTTCCCCTTCGCCGAGGTCGGCAAGATCGCCAAGGAAGTCGGCGTCCCGCTCATCATCGACAACACCGCCCTCTCGCCCTACCTGAACCGCCCGTTCGAGCACGGCGCGAACGTCGTCGTGCACTCCGCCACCAAGCACATCGGCGGCCACGGCACCTCGATCGGCGGCATCGTCGTCGACGGCGGCAACTTCAACTGGGGCAACGGCAAGTTCCCCGGCTTCACCGAGCCGGACATGTCCTACCATGGCCTCCCGCACTGGGAAGCGTTCAAGGCCTTCCCGCCCGCCGGCAACGCCAACATCGCGTTCATCATGAAGATGCGCCTGCAGTTCCTCCGCGACGTCGGCAGCTGCCTCTCGCCCTTCAACGCGTTCCTCCTCATCCAGGGCCTCGAGACCCTGCACCTCCGCATGGAGCGCCATTGCGCCAACGCGCTGAAGGTCGCCCAGTTCCTCGAGGCGCACCCGAAGGTGAAGTGGACCAACTACCCGGGGCTGAAGTCCTCGAAGTACCACGACCTCGCCAAGAAGTACCTGACCAACGGCTACGGCGCGCTCGTCGGCTTCGGCCTGAAATCGGGGCTCGAAGGCGGCCGCAAGTTCATCGACTCGCTCGCCCTGCACAGCCACGTCGCCAACATCGGCGACGCCCGCTCGCTGGCGATCCACCCCGCCTCGACGACCCACTCGCAGCTCACCGCCGCGGAGCGCGACAGCGCCGGCGTGACCGACGACTACGTCCGCCTCTCGGTCGGCATCGAGGACATCGAGGACATCATCGCGGACCTCGAGCAGGCGCTGGCCAAGGCCTGAGCCGAACGCCACCGACCGATCAGGGCGGGCCGCCAGGCCCGCCCTTTTTCATGCCCGGACCTGGGCGCCGTCGAAATCGTGATACTCGAGGAACTGGCGCGCGCCCTCGTCGCCCATGTAGGCGGCGAGCAACTTCGGGTCAGTCTGAGTGAGGTCCACGACGATGAGGCCGTCCAGGCATCCGCCGAAGCCCTCGTCCACGTTGAACGCGATGAGGCGCCCGTTGAGCTTGAGGTAATGCTTCAGGAGCACCGGCACGGCCTTGGCGTCGGGCTCGAGGTCGCTGACGAGGCTCGAGACGTGCTCGAGGTCGAAGGCGCAACGCTGCAGGACGTCGAGGTCGGCGTCGCGCAGGCTCATCGAGCGGGGCGGATTCTTGGCCCGCACCAGAGGCAGCAGGTCGTCGGCGGAACGGTTGTTCTTCAGATAAGAAAGGATGAGTTCCTTCGAGGCCTGACCATACTCCGGATTGATGCTCACCGGACCGAACAGCAGGTGATACTTCGGGAAGCGCACGACATAGCGTCCGATCCCGCGCCAGAGGAGTGGCAGGCTGGTGGGCTTGCGCTGATACTCCTGGCGGATGAACGAACGCCCCATCTCGAGCGCCGGGTCCATGCGACGGAAGAAGTCGCCTTTGAATTCGAAGAGCGTCGACGTGTAGAGGCCGTGCTTGCCCTGCAGCGGCAGGATGCGGTCGGTCGGACCGAGACGGTAGCCGCCGACGATCGCGGAGGCCTTGTCGTCCCAGAGCACCATCTGGTCATACCAGGCGTCGAAGGCATCCAGGTCGCACTCGAGGCCCGTGCCCTCGGAGACCGAGCGGAAGGTCGTCTCGCGGAGACGCCCGATCTCGCGCAAGGTATGCGGCAGGTCCTTGCCGAGGAAGCGGTAGACCTTGAAATCGCCGCTGGTGAGGAGAAGGTCCTCTTCCGGCAGACTCTCCAGCTCGGCGCGCAGGAGCAAAGGATTCACCGGCGCGACGATCGGGGCCTGCGGGGCGGACGGCTTGGCGACGTCCTTCTCGCGCTCGCTGCGGCTGGACAGTAATTCGCAACGAAGCCTTAGGAAACTCGTGGCCTCCTCGTCGTCCGGGTGATCCGCCAACTGGGCGGGGGTCACCGGGTTGGCCGTACGCAGCCGGATGACCTTGCCCCGATGATGGAGGAATTCGCGCAGCAGCAGCAGCGTCCGGATTCTCGGATGCGCGAGGCCGAGCGACTGGAACAGGCCGGAGTTGCGCCCTTCGATGCGCATCGGCAGCAGCGAAGCCCCGACCTTACGGGCCATCCGGACGACCTGTGACGACCAGACCGGGTCGGCCACTCGGCGGGCGCGGAGACGGAGACTGGAGACCTCGCCGGCCGGGAAAGTCAGGATGCAACCGCCGGCCTTGAGGTGGGCGAGAATCCGACGAGTGCCGGCCAGGTTGCCGAGGTCGGGCGAATTCGGATCGAAGGGATTGACTTCGATCAGCCAGGGACGGATGCCCGGGATGCGGCCCAGCCAGCGATTGCCGACCACCAGGGTATCCGCTCGGACGCGGAGCAGGAAGTCCATCGCCACGAGCCCGTCGGCGAGTCCGTGCGGATGATTGGCGACCACGACCAAGGGACCCGACTTGGGGATGCGCGCGAGACATTGGTCGCTCCAGGCGCTGCTGAGGCCGGCCTGCTCCATCGCCGAGGTAAAGAAATCGGGACGGCCCGCCGCATGGATGCGCGCCAGGAACGCGTCGAAGGCGCGGACCTTGAAGAAGCGGTCGAAGACCGGTTCCGCCCACGCCAGCGGGCCTAGCTGGCCCTTAAGTTCGTCGGTATTGGAGGGAGCGGACGCGGGTGACATCTGTGGCGATGATGCCACGGACCTGCGAACGGACGGGGGCGAAGCCGTGACAATATCGTGTCAGCCCGTCGGGAACCCGAAGAACTCGCGGGCGTTGCGGGTGGCGACCTCGGCGACCTCGTCGGCGGGCAGGCCCAGCAGCTCGGCGGCCCGGGCGCAGATCTCCGGGAGATAGGCGGGCGTATTTTCCTTACCACGGACGGACTGCGGGGCGAGGTAAGGGGCGTCGGTCTCGAGCATCAGCCGGGCGAGGCCCTGCGCCTTGAGCGCCTGGCGGATCTCCTCCGATTTGGCGTAGGTGATGATCCCGGTGAAGGAGGCGCGACCGCCGCGCTGGTTGACCTGCCGCACCTGTTCCGGACCCTCGACGAAGCAATGGAAGACGACCTGGCGCCAGTCGACGCCGCTGGCGTCGATCAGCCGCACGCAGTCGTCGAAGGCCTGCCGCGAGTGGATGACCACCGGGCAGCCGAACTGATAGGCGAGCGACAGCTGGCGACGGAAGGCTTCCTGCTGCCAGCCCTTGATCCGCTCGGCCTCGGCGACGTCGGCGGGCAGGCGGAAATAATCCAGGCCGATCTCCCCGAGCGCCGCGGGAGGGGTCCGGTCGGCGAAATAAGGCGAGATCGCGGCCACGGTCTCCTCCCAGCCCTCCTCGACGTGGCATGGATGCAGCCCGACGGTGTGCCGGAAGAAATCCGGCTGCGCGGAAGCGAGATCGCGGTAGTCCGACCAATCCTTGAGGTCCGTCCCGATGGCCACGACGCCCTCGACGCCGGCGGCGCGGCATTCGGCCACCCACGCGGCAAGACGGCCGGCCTTGAGGGCGTATTCCGGGTGACAATGGGAATCCAGCAGGCGCACGGGGTGATTAGGCTCCCCGGGGACGAAAGGGCAAGACCACAGCCCTGCCTTGAAAAAGGCGCCCTGCCCTGCACGTTGGCCGCATGCGCCACTGGCTGATGAAGTCCGAACCCGACGAGTTCTCGTTCGCGGAACTCGCCCGCAAGGGCAAGGAGCCCTGGACCGGCGTGCGCAATTACCAGGCGCGCAACTTCATGCGCGCCGCCAAGGTCGGCGACCTCGTGCTCTTCTACCACTCCAACTGCGACGAGCCCGGCATCGTCGGCGTGGCCAAGGTCTCCAAGGAGGCCTTCGACGACCCGACGCAGTTCGACGCCAAGTCCGATTATTACGACGCCAAGTCGACCAAGGACAACCCCCGCTGGAGCTGCCTCGAAGTCGCCTTCCACCAAGCCTTCCGACGGCTCGTCGGCCTGCCCGACCTGCGCGCATGCGCGGCGCTGAAGGAGATGCTCATCCTCCGCCCCGGCAACCGTCTGTCCGTGACGCCCGTGACCGCCGCCGAGTTCAAGGCGATCGCCGGCCTGGGCGGGCTCAGGAAGTAGCCTCTTCGATCGGCAGCCAGAGCGCCAGGATCGCGGCCGGCAGGAACAGGAACGAGGCGTAGAGCAGCACCGAGCTGAAATCGCCGACCTTGGCGAAGAGCCCGAAGAAGACCGTGCCCGCGGCGGCGAAGACGCGGCCGATGTTGTAGCTGAAGCCGGCCCCGGTCGTGCGCAGCAAGGTCGGGAACAGCGGCGGCAACGCCATCGTGAAGAGGCCGAACACGCCTTGGCAGAAGCCCACCGCGGCGTAGAGTCCGTAGGTCGCGGCGAGGCTCCAGGGCAGCGCGAACGTCGACGCCATGAGCACGAAATACGCGCCGAAGAAGAGCGCCAAGGCGCGACGGTAGCCGAAACGCTGGGCCGCCCAGCCGGAGGCGAAATTACCGACCACCGAGGCGGCGATGACGCAGAACAGCGCGGTCGAGACGACCTTGGCCTTGTCCAGCGAGGCGGCCACGACTTCCGGATGGTTCCGGATGAAGGCCTGCTGCCAGAACATGAAGCACCAATGGCCGGTGAGCGAGATCGCGCAGAGCACGGACGCGATCAGGGTCGTCCGCCGGATATCGCGGCCGAACAGCCCCGTCATCGACGGCGCCGCCTGCTTGCCCTTCTCCGCGGACCATTCGGCGGTCTCGGGGACCTCCTTGCGGATCCACAAGGTCACGAACGCCGGCAGCACGCCGATGAGGAAGACCCAGCGCGGCTGGTAGCCCGGGACCTGCTGCAGGAGGAACACCGCGCCGATCGCGGCGAGGATGCCGAAGTTGACGGCGCACTGCAGCACGGCGGCGATCCAGGGACGCCACTTCTTCGGCCAGGTCTCGGACAGCAGCGAGGCGCCCACGGCCCATTCGCCGCCGATGCCGAGCGCGGCGAGGAAGCGGAAGATCATCAGCTGCCACCAGTTCTGGGCGAAGAACGAAAGCCCGGTGAAGAGCGCATAGGTGAGGATCGTGAGCACGAGCGTCCGGCTCCGCCCCAGCCGGTCGCCGATGATGCCGAAGAACGCCCCGCCCAAGGCCCAGCCGAGCAGGAACGCCGCCTGGATGATCGAGCCGTAGCGGGCCACGTCCGGGTCCGCCTCGCGGGTCATCAGGAGCTCGGCCACGAAGACCGTGGCGACGAGGGTATAGAGGTGCAGGTCGAGGCCGTCGAAGAACCAACCGAGCCAGGCGGCGAAGCCCGACTTCTTCTGGTGCGAGGAAAGCTCGCTGAGCTTGGTCGCTTCGGCGGGGGTGTCGCGCATCACGAGACTCTTGAAACCGCCCAAGAATTAGCAAGGCGGGCTTTGCGGCCCGCCCGGCGTGGGGACTTACTTCTTGGCTTCGGCCTTCTTGGCCGGCGCCTTGGCCTTCGGGGCCGGCGTCGGGGTGTAAGGCTGGTTCGTCATGGCGCCCGGGGCGACCTTGAGGAGGTTCGGGGACATGTCGGGGGCCTTGGCGTCGCCGTTGGCCCACTTGAGGCCGCCGGTCAGGATCTGCCGGAAGGTCGGATTGGTCCACACGTCTTCGCGATGGCCCATGGCGGTGTAGAACACGCGACCTTTGCCTTCGTGCTTGGCCCAGCAGTTCGGGTAAGGCGGGCGCTTGTAGTCGTCGCCTTCCAGGGCGGGCTCGTTGAAGGTCGTGAGGACGTGGATCTCGGGACGGAAATCCTTGAGGGTGTACCACTCCTCCATGAAGGAGAACGCGTCGCCGACCTTCTCGAAACCGGGGAAGGTCTTGTCGATGACCTTGTTGACGCCTTCCTGCTGCTTGCCGTGGCGGATGAACTCGGCGCCGAGGAAACAGACGTAGGCGTCGGCCTTGTCGCCGTGGTTCTTGAAGCGCTCCGGACCCTTCACGGCCTCGTTGTCGGTATGGAAGGTGTCGGCGGCGGAGTGCGTCCCGACGAAGCCCTTGCCGGACTTCACGAAGTCGAAGAGGGCCTGCTTGCCGGCCATCGTCATGGGAGGATTCTTGTCGGTGCCTTCGGAGCAGAGGTCGCCGGTGGTGTAGAACATCACGGTGTCGAACTGGGCGAGGTATTCCGGCGAGAACTTCGAACCGTCCTTGGAGAAGACGAATTCGATGTTGTTGGCCGCGCCGAGCTCGAGGAGCTGCTTCTCGGCGAAGCTGGGCTGGCCCTTCTTGTAGGAGATCACCTCGTGCTCGTAGCCCGAGGACTTGGTGAAGAAGAGGACCTTGCGCTTCGGGGCGTCGGCGGCGAACGCGCTGAGCGACAGCAGGCAGAGGAGGAGCGAGCGGAGCATCATGGGGGGGGTGTCCCGTGAACAAACCCGCCCTGCCCTCCGCAGGCAAGCCGATTGGGCCTCAGCGACCCGCGGAACGGCGGGCCGGCGGCAGTTCGCGGCCGATTTCGGCGAGACGATAGCCGAAACCGGGGCCGCGCAGGCTGGAGCCGTCGACCTGGCCGTCACGACGGGCGAAGAGCGCCGGATGGACCTTGGCCTCGGCGGCGGAGGCCGCGGGGTAGAACTGCATGCCGTTCGTCTCGACGCCGGCGATGGTCGGCGCGTGGGCGGCCAGGAGGACATGCGTCATCTGCGCCATCATGGGGTTGGTCAGGTCCTGCACCATCAGCTGCATGCCGTGGGCGCGCGCCCAGCAGAGGCTCAGGAGCGCGCCGGTCTGCGTCTTGCAGGTCTTGAGGGCGACGCCGGTCCAGCCGAGTTCGCGGCCGCGGCGGACGATGCGCCAGTCGTGCGCGCTCTCGTCGAGGAAGAGCGGCATGCGTTGGCTGACCGAATGGACGTCGATCGGATGCTCCTCGAGCTCGTACGGGAAGGGCTGCTCGACGTAGCTCAGGCGCTTCCAGAGTTCGGGCAACTCGGCCTTCACGCGGTCGAGGACGCCGTTCACGTAGGCCGGATCCATCACCGTGCAATTGAAGTCGGCGGTGAAGAGCACGACGCCGAGCGGCAGGCCGACCTCGGCGACGCGCTTCAGGCGCTCGAAATCCCAGGACGCGTCGTTGCCGCGCAGCTTGACCTTCAGGGCCTTCAGGCCGTCGGCCTTGATCCACTCGTCGAGCGAGGACGGGTAGCCGTCGGCCACTTTGTTCGCGCCGGCTTCGGCGAGCGTAAGGTAATCGAGGCCCCCGACGAGATGCCAGGCGAGAAGCTTGGTCGTGACGGGCGCACGGAAGTAGTCGGCGGGATAACGTCCGGCGAAGGAGACATCCCGCGCGTCGGCGGCGGGCGTGACGAACGACGCCAGGTCGCGGTTCATCCACGGATCGCCGTAGGTCGAATAGGTCGGGACGCCATGGGCCACGCCGTAGGCGTCATGCAGGGCGAGATCGAACGGCGAACAGCAGACCAACGCGGCGAGCGTGGGAATCGCGACGCCTTCCGGCAGCCCGGCGTTGAACTTCTGCAGGATGCCCGGCAGCGCCTCCTCGAGGAAATCATGGCCGATCTCCATCGCATGGCCGCGGGCGCCGAACGACGCATAGGCCTCGGTCAACGTGTCGCAGAAGTCCTGCAGGGCCTTGAGACGGACGTCATAGGGCACCGGCGAAGGCCAGACCCACTGGACGCTGAGGGGGGTCTCGCCCCACCCTTCGGCCCGGGAGCCGTCGGCCTTCTCGACCGTGACGCACACCCGGGCGCAGACGACGCTCGTGAGGGTCTCATGCCCGAACTTGAGGGGAAGCCGCAAGGTGACCGGCAAGGCATGCCAGCGCGCCGCGCGGATCCGGATGTCGCGAGGATTCATGCGTGGTCAGTCCTGCAACGCCTGGCCGGAAGTTTCCTTGCCGAGGAACGCCACGAAGAGACCGACGGCGTAGACGAGCGTGATGGCGGCGGCGGCGTGCTGGTAACCGCCGAGGCTCTCCACCAGCTTCCCGCTCAGCAGCACGAACGGCACGGCCACGAGGCGTCCGGTGTTGTAGCAGATGCCCTGTCCCGTGGCGCGGACGCGGGTGGGGAAGAGCTCGGGCAGGTAGAGCGGGAAGAAACCGAAGAAGGCCGTGGCGGCCATGCCGAGCACGAAGACCTTCGCCGCCATCACGTAGGGGAAGATCCCGAAGAGCATGTCGCCGGACCAGTCGGCCGGCGTGCGGTAGATCCAGAGGGTGGCCGCCAAGGCGAAGAGGCAGAGCAGCTGGTAGCCCAGGCGACGACGCAGGCCGGCCAGGAGCAGCGGGGCGACGAGGGTGCTCGTGCAGGCGCCGACGGACACGATCACCATCGCGAGGGCCTTGGCGCGCGGATTATCGGGACCGGCCAGCTCGCCGACCCAGAGCGGAATCCATTGCACCGCGCCCCACGTGCCGACGAAGACGACGGACACCATCAGGATGCCCGCGATGGTCGTCCCGGCGAGCTCGCCGCTGAAGACCTCGCCGATCTTGGAACGAGCCGGCGTCGCCGCGGCGGCCTCCTTCGCGGCGGAGCGCTCCCACTTCTCGGACTCGGGGACGAACAGACGGATCAGCAAGGTGAGGATCGCCGGCGAGGCGCCGATGAGGAAATGGATGCGCCAGGAGGAGCCATCGGCGGGATAGGCCAGCGCCATGCAGCCGACGAGCACCATGCCGAGGTTGGCGGCCATGCCGATGGCGCCGGCCATCTTGGAACGATGGCGCTCCGGCCAGGCTTCCATGACGAGCGCCACGCCCAGCGCCCATTCGCCGCCCATGCCGAGCGCCGCCATGAAACGCGCGGCCGCGAGGTGCGTCGGATCGGAGGCGAAGTAGCAGACGCCGCTGAAGAGCGAATAGAAGAGGATGCTGATCGACATCGCCTTGACGCGGCCGATGCGGTCGCCGAGCCAGCCGAAGGCCGCGCCGCCGAGGGCGGCGCCGACCAGGAAGGCGGCCGTGATCTTGCCCATCCAGCCGCCGACCCAGCCGTTGATCGCCGTGGCGCCGAGCGCGGAGATGTCCGCGGGCACCATGCTCTTGAGCGCCGGACCGGCGAGCGTCGGGAAGAGCGCCTGCTCGTACCCGTCCATCATCCAGCCGAGGAAACCGGCGAGCAGGGTCATCTGCATGCCCTTGGTGATCGCGTCGCGGGTGTCTTTGGCGTCGTGCATGGGGGTGCTCCCATCAGAAGGACTTAACCCCAGCCTTCAAGGGGCGATTTCGTCGGCTAGACCCCGGCCTCGCCGACCAGCAGCCGACGGAAGGATCGGGCGGATGGCGACAGTTCCTGCTTACGCCGTTGGAGCAGGGCCACGGAACGCCGGATCGGAGTCCCGCCCAACCGGACCACCGCGCAACCGGGGACGGCGTCGCGCGCCGCGAGTTCCGGCAGCAAGGCGACGCCCAGGTCCGCGGCCACGAGCGAACGGATCGTCTCCAGTTCGCCGCTCTCGCAAGCCGTGCGCGGCTCGAAGCCGGCCGACCGGCAGGCGGCCTGGGCCACGTCGCGCGCCCTGCCCTTGTAAAAGACGAAGGACTCCTTCGCGAGCTCGGCCAGCTTCGGCAGACGTCGGCGCGCCAACGCATGCGCCTTCGGCACCAGAAGCACGAAGGACTCATCGAGCAAAGGGGTGACCTCGAACGCGTCGCCGGGCGCCGGCAGCTGCACCACGCCGAGTTCGATCCGGCCCGACTCCACCCATTGGGCCACGGCCTCCGAGGTGCCTTCGAGCAGCGCCAGCTCGACCTGCGGATGACGGCGACGGAACGCGGCCACGGCGGCGGGCAGCAGGCAGGCGCTCACGGACGGGATCGCGCCGACGGCCAGCCGGCCGCCTTTCATCGCGACCAGGTCCCCGACCGCGCGCCGGGCGTCGGCCGCCCCGGCCAGCAAGGCCTCGGCATGGACCCGCAACGTCTCGCCCGCCGGGGTCAGGGTCGTCTCCTGACGGCCGCGATTGAAGAGTCTCGCGCCCAGCTCGGCCTCGAGCTTGCGCATCTGCTCGCTCAAGGCCGCCTGCGCCAGGTTCAGCTTGGCCGCGGCCCGGGTGAAGCTCCGCTGGCGGGCGGCTTCGAGGAAGTATTCGAGCTGGTAGAGGTCCATCGTTTTTCCCGTTCTTAATCGCTGGAAACTAATGTTTTTCAAGCACCTAAGATCGTGGTAAGGTGTCCACCCCATGAAGCCGCTCATCGATCGCCCCGAAGACCTGCTGCCGACGACCCCTTGGTCCGCGACGAAATGGGCCTGGACGGCCGAGGAAGCCCTCGTCGATCACCGCACCAAGGCCCGCCTTTGTTCCGCCGTGCTCCTGCCCTTCCGGGACGGCCAGCCGGACTGGAAGAGCTTCGTTGCCGAGATCCGCTGGCAGAAGGCCGCGGCCGACCATTACGGCGTCGAACTCGTGCCGGTGCTCAACGCCGACACGGGCTACATCTTCGACCTCGACGACAAGATGTACGCCGAGGTGCTCCGGCAGTTCCGTCTGGCCTTCCCGGACATGCGCTTCATCGCGGGCATCACCGCCCGCGGCGCGCAGGACGACACCTCCTTCAAGGCGGAGCGCTACCGCGCACTGCTGGACCTGGTCCAGGCGCACGACCACTGCGAGGTGATGATCATGACGTCGAAGTGGCTGAACTCGCTCGACCCGGAGCGTCGCCGCGACGGCTACTACGAGATCGCCGAGTGGCTCGTCCGCCCCGGCATCGTGCACGCCCTCGAACCCTCCTTCGTCTCCTGGGCCACGCCCTATGAGCCTTGGTTGCTGCACCAGCTGGCGATCCACCCCAAGTTCGTGGGCGGCAAGGTGAGCACGCTAGACGAACCTCACTTCCTCTACTGGGCCGCGATGTGCAAGGACCTGAAGCTCGATTTCGCCCCGCACAGCGGCGACGACTACGGCATCGCCACCGCGATCAAGACCGGCCTGCCGCTCCTCATCGGCGCCGCCAGCAGCGCGGCCCCGCAGATCTGCGCGGCCAAGGACATGTGGCTCGAGGACGGCGCCCCGGGCAAGAAGTTCCCGACGGGCACCGGTCGCTTCGACACCCGCGTCTACAAGCTCTTCGAGGCCTTCCAGTCGCTCGAGGACCAGGTCTTCCGTCTCGATGCCAAGGGCAGCGCCGCCGCCTACAAGCACAGCACCGCCCACCTCCTCCATCAGCTCGGCGTCATCGCCTCGCCCGAGCCGCACCCCGCCTGCAAGGACGTCCGCGGCCCGGACGAAGCCGCCCGCATGACCGAAGCGATGGTGCGTACGCGCCGCATCTCGGACCGCCTGAACATCCCTCGCTGAACCTTACCATGACCACCCCCTTCAAGCTGACCCGCGTCGCGTCGCTCAAGACCGTCGCCGATTTCCGCGCGCACTGCGCTTCCATCGGGGCCGACCTCCCCATCGAGGACGCCATCGAGGCCGGCGCCGGCAACCCCCTCTCGCAGCCAATCGCGCGCACGCAGGTCAACGGCAAGACCATCGGCAACCGCATCGCCATCCATCCGATGGAAGGCTGGGACGGCACCACCACCGGCGGTGTCTCCGAGGAGATGAAACGCCGCTGGCAGCGCTTCGGCGCGAGCGGCGCCAAGCTGATCTGCGGCGCCGAGGCCATGGCCGTGCGCGCCGACGGGCGCGCGAACATGAACCAGCTGATCATCAACGAGGAGAACCGGGCCGGCATCACCGAGCTCGTCGCCATCCTCAAGGCCGAGCACCTCGCCCGCTGGGGGTCCGTCGACGACCTCGTCATCGGCTTCCAGCTCACGCACTCCGGTCGCTTCTGCCGCCCGCACGACAAGAAGCGCTGGGAATCGCGCGTCGCCTACCGCCACCCGCTCCTCGACAAGAAGTTCAACGTGACCTCGGACGAACAGGTCCTCACCGACGCCGACGTCGAGGAGCTGATCCGTTGCTACGTCCGCGCCGCCCGCGTGGCCCGCGACTGCGGGGCCGACTTCGTGGACATCAAGCACTGTCACGGCTACCTGCTGCACGAGTTCCTCGGCGCCCACACGCGCCCGGGCAAGTTCGGGGGCTCCTTCGAGAACCGCACCCGCATCCTGCGGGACATCGTCGCCGGCATCCGCGCCGACGGCAACGCGATCGACCTCGGCGTGCGCCTGAGCCTCTTCGACATGGTGCCTTTCCGCCCCGATCCGGCGCTCAGCCAGCCCGGCAAGCTCGGACCCGGCATCCCCGAGGACTACTCCGGCTGCTTGCCCTATCGCTACGCCTTCGGCGTCAACCCGACGAAACCCACCGAGATCGACCTCACCGAGACCTTCGCCTTCGTGAAGCTGCTCGGCGAACTCGGGGTCAAGATTCTCAACACCACCGCGGGCTCGCCCTACTACAACCCGCACATCCAGCGTCCGGCGGCCTATCCGCCCAGCGACGGCTACCAGCCCGCCCACGACCCGCTCATCGACGTCGCCCGCCAGGTGCGCGCCGTCCGCGAAGTGCGCGCCCAGGCGCCCGCCGGCATGATCGTCGTGAGCTCCGGCCTCAGCTACGTCCAGGAATACCTCCCGCACCTCGCGCAGCACATCCTGCGGACCGGCGGCAGCGACGCGATCGGCGTCGGCCGCGCGGTGCTCAGCTATCCGGCCATGCTCGCCGACGCCGCGAAGAACGGCGCGCTCGAGACGAAGTTCATCTGCCGCACCTTCAGCGACTGCACGACCGCGCCGCGCAACGGGCTCATCTCCGGCTGCTACCCGCTCGACAAGTATTACACCGCCAAGCCGGAGTTCCAGCAGCTCAAGGACATCAAGAAGAGCGTCGGCGCGTGAGCGCGCTCAGGGCTTCTCGAAGATCAGCAGATGCTGCCACGGCAGGTCCGGCTTGTTGACGACGAACCGGAACCCGGCGGCCTCGAATTCCTTGCGGGCCTGCGCCTCCGTCATCTTGTGGAGCGGCTTGATCGGCACGGCGTCGTCCTCGGCGCGGAATTCGACGAGGTAGATCCGGCCCTTCGGCTTCAGGGCGGCGCGCAACGAAGCGAGCATCTCGGCCGGGTGGTCGAACTCATGGTAGGCGTCGACCATCAGGGCGGCGTCGAGCGATCCCGCGGGTAGCTTCACGTCGTCGACCGCGCCCAGGTGAGGCTCGACGTTGGTGACGCCCCGCCGCGCGGATTCGGCCCGCAGGAACGCGAGCATCTCGGGCTGGATGTCCACCGCGACGACCTTGCCGCGGGGCAGCCGGGGCGCGAGGCGGAACGCATAGTAGCCGGAGCCGGCGCCGACGTCGGCGACGACCGCCTCGGGCGCCAGCTCGAGCAAGGCGATGGCCTTGGACGGGGCCTCCTCCTTCTCGCGCTCGGTGCGCTCGAGCCAGCCGATGCCGGGGTGGCCCATCACGTGGGAGATCTCGCGGCCCATCCAGACCTTGCCGATGCCGTCGCGGGAAGGCGCGCGCGTCTCGTACTTGGCCGGCGAGGCGACCAGCGAGGCGGCCGGAGCCGCGTCGACCGGACGCGTAAAGCAGAACAAAGCGACCGTGCCGCCCAGGAGCAGCACGGAGGAAAGCAGGGGGTAGCGCTTCAGCATGACGGCAGAGTGGGCGACCGCCACGCCATCGCAAGCGCGACCGACGGAAGCCTTACTTCTTGGCGGGCTCGTTGCAGTGGTCGCAGACCTTGCCGGCCTTGGCGGCCTTCACGCAGCAGGGATGGACGCACTTGTCGCCCTTCTTCGCCGCCTTGTCGCAGCAGCTGCCTTCCTGGTATTTCGGCGCGACCTTGGCGGGAGCCGCGGCCGGCTTGTCGGCGGCGAATAGAAAACCGGAAGCCACGAGCAGGAGGGTGGTCAGGATACGCATGACTCCTATGGTGCCGATCGCCGGCGGCCGACAAGCGGAAACAAGAAGGGCCGGACGAAAGTCAGGCCCTCGGCAGATCAATGAAGCTGAGGCGGGCTTAGCTCTTGAAAGGGCGCTTGGAGTCGTCGCACTTCTTTTCCGGAGCCTTGGGCGTCACCTTCTTGTCGTCGGACTTCTTCTTGTCGTCGGACTTCTTCTTGTCATCGCACTTCTTGTCGGGGGTCTTAGGCACCGGAGGCTGGCTGACCGGCGGAGTGGGAGGCACGGTGGGAGGCACGCCACCGCCACCGCCGCCGGCGACGGCGCCGAAGAGGGAGACGGAGGCGAAAAGAAGGGTCGTGGCGAGCAGCGGGCTTTTCATGACCTCATCACGTTAGGTCTTCCCGACGGGCTTGAAAACACCTTTTTTATATCATTAATCCAAGGTAACCATGACGGCATTCGGCGGAGGACGCGAAGGTGGCACTTGCCTGCGTCCAAAGATGGGTGATAATGCTCATGTTGCCTCGTGGCAGCCCAGGCATGAACCACCGTAAGCGCAGCCCCGGATTTAGCCTCATCCTGTCCCTGACGGTGATGGCGAGCATCGTCATGCTGCTGGTCACGGTCTCCGCCTTCATCACGGTGGAATCGCGAGCCGCGCTCAATCAGCAGCTGAGCATCCGGGCCAAGCTCAACTCGATCGTCTCGATGCGCCTCGCGCTGGCCCACCTGCAGCAGGAAGCCGGACCCGACCGACGCTCCACCGCCCGCGGCGACATCACCCAGCCGGACGAGACGGCCAGCGGCTTGCGGAACCCGATGTGGACGGGAGTCTGGCGCACCGATCTGCCCGACCTCCCTCCCGCCTGGCTCGTCTCCGGACGCGGCGACCGATACGCCGGAACCCAGTCCGTATCTCTTTTCCAAACCGGTCCGTCCGCGGACTACCCCCTTGGATACTGGACCCCATGGAGCAAAGCCTACGCGCCCGACGCCAACATCACTGTCCCTCTGGTCAGCAGAGGAAGCGCGGCCCCATCCGACGGCTCGACGCCCGACGGCTTCGTTTCCCTGCCGAAGATCGTCCTTCCTGATGAGCGGGTCGACGGAAGTTACGCTTACTGGGTGGGCGACGAGGGCATCAAGGCGCGCGTCAATCTCGTCGAAAAACGCTCCGACGCGGCCTCCGACGCCACCGCAATGATCGCCCTGCGAAGCCCTGTCGCGCAAGGCCTGCTCAAGGAGATTCCCGTCCCCCAGCAGCTGGAAGGCCTGACCCGGTCCAAGGATGTCTCCCTTCTCAAGGATTTCGACCCCGTGGTCACAGGTGGTTCGCCTTTCGACACGCGGAGCCTCTTCCACGACCTGACCCTGACCTCGGCGGGCGTGCTCGCCGACTCGCTTCATGGAGGACTGAAGCGAGACCTTTCGCTTGCGTTCGAGCTTCCTGACTCCGCTTTCGCGGCCAGCGAGTTCGGACAAGGGATCGCGCCCTCAGCCGCGGCGACGTCCACGGGCGAGGGAGTAGCGTCGGTCAAGATGCCCGTGATCATGGACAAGGGAGGTAAATCCACCGAAGCCACCCCGATCTTCAGCCGCAAGACGACCGAAGGGGATGTCCGCGGGCCTACTTGGTGGGCGTTGCGCGATTATCACCGTCTCTACAAGAACCTCGGCTGGGACGTCGCCACTGGAACATCCCCTCGCGCGACAGGCGCTCCTTGGCTGAAAGCCCGCGCGCTCTGGCCTAACGTAGCCGCCGCGCACCCCAACGGAACTCCTGCCAGCAGCGGCCTGCCCAACAACGGCATCCGCAACCGCATCTACGGCTACTCCGACGTCTACAACGGAGACCTCCCCACCCCCATCAACCCGACCGCCTCGGACCTCCTGAACGGGGACAGCGGCAGACTCATCACCCGCCCCTTGAGCGTGGCCGCCACGCCCTACGTCCAGCGCGTCACGCTGGCCTTCAGCGTGAACAAGATGCAATGGTTCGTCTGGAAATCCATCCGCATCGGCAAGAACGTCATGTGGTACCAGGAGGAGTGGGTGGATATCCGGCTCAACATCACCCCCGTCGTCGTCGTCCACAACCCCTACAACGTCCGGATGAGCTGGCAGCCCGGGTCCTCCGCCGCATCCGGAACCAAGAAACCCTACGCGGCCTCCGTGTCGTTCTCGGAGCTCGCCGGATGGAAGTTCCGCTTCAAGCAGTACCAGTCCGGAAACATGAGCAATCCGTACGTGTACGAGACCCCTCTCTCCCGGTTCTTCTCGTTGCAGAGCTCCAACAGCGACGACGAAGACACCTTCCGCCTCTACCTGACCAAGGACGACACCAACAAGGAGATCGTCTTCGAGCCCGGCGAGCTGAGGGTGTTCTCCTGCGAGCCCGTCATCGGCGAATGGGCCAAGTCCATCGCCCTCAAGAACACCTTCGACACCCGCGGAGGCTACCGGGACAATGTCTGGGACTGGGGCTTCGGAGACCCCGCCACCGAGACCTTCGACATCAACTCCCCCATCGCCTTCGAGATCATTCCCGGCGGGTCGGTACGCATGCGCAGCACCATCGCCTGCTGGCCGGGAGACGAGGTCTTCCTGGACTCCAGCCCGGGCAATTCCGACAAGAACGATTTCTTCTACAAGAACAGCGAGATCAACGAGGTGATCGTCACGGACATCAACCAGGCCAAGTATCCCAGCGCGGGAGAGAAGTTTTTCGCGAGCTGGAGGCACGTGCGCGACAAGTACCCGAAGCCAGACCCCACCTACGATGGCCGGAACCCGTACCCTACACCGACCTCCCCGCCGCTGGAGCCCGACCTCATCGCCACGATCGACATCTCCGCCAAGACCGCCGACGCGATCGATGCGCCGTTCCCGTCTTTCACGCATTCCAACCCCCTGGCGCCCACCCAAAGGGCCAGTGCCTCAGGTCGACGCGGCCTGGGCACCGACATGGGCGCGCTTGGCGCATCCCCGAGCTATCAGCTCACCGTGCGCAGCGGCACCTGGTTGAACGTGCTCTCCAACATGGACAGCGGCAAGCTGGCCTTTGGTGGAAATTCGATGGGACCCGCGGGCAGCCCCAAGGCGATCCTCGTCGAAGTACCCCTCGTCCAACCCACCTCCCTTGCCCAGTATGCCCACGCGAATTTCGGCGTACGCGACCAACAACCTCTCCTGGGCATCGGCAACAGTTTCTCCACCCCGTTCGTAGACGCTTCCAAGGCCATTCAGACGAACGGGCCGAATTGGACTGATTTCGACCAGAACTACCTCCTGAACGAGGCGCTATGGGACGGCTATTTCCTCTCGAGTCTCGCGCCTTGGATGAAGTCCGGCAATGGTGGCGCCGTCGACGCAGCCGCCCCCACCCCTCCCGACATCACCTCGACGACGAAGACGACCCTTCCCGCCAACCCCAACGAGATCAAGCCGCTGGCTTCGGTCATCAATGATTTCGTGGTCGGCGGCGTCCCGCTCGACAATCCCCGCTTCGTTCTCGAATCCGACCGCGATGCGGTCGCCACGACGCAGGCGCTGAGCGACTACCGACGCGCTTCCGCAGTGCTGCTCAACGCCGGAGCCTTCAACGTCAACTCCACCTCGGTCGGGGCTTGGCAGGCGTTCCTCGGTTCGACGAAGAAGATGGCCTTGGCGGGCCTGCCAGCCGACAAGAACGCGCGTTTCCCCCGCTCCCTGGGCAAGGCCACCCCGTCCAAGGCGTCCGGAAACCTGAACGACCCGACCAACTGGAACGGCTTCGCGCAGCTCGACGACGCCCAGATCGCCGCCTTGGCCAAAGCCATCGTGGCGGAGAACAAGGAACGCTTCGCGATCCAGCGACGAAGCGAGCGCGACCTCGTCACCCCGCCCGGCCTGCGCCTCTTCGACGGCAAGACCAAGGCGACCACTCCTTACCTAGGCCTCTCCGAATTCATCAATCGATTCCTGGCGCCCGAGGCATGGGCCAGCCGTTGCGGCGCCCTCCAATCCGCGATCTTCAGGGCCGACCAGACGTTCACGTCCGGCATCAGCGACAGGCTGTTCTCCGGGGCGACCGATCGCAGGCTCACCGAGGCGTCCCTTCAGTCCTCGACCGCGGGATTCTTCCCGAACCCCGAGAACATCGAATCCAACGCGGCCAAGGGAGCCAGTCGCACGCACACCGCCCTGGCGGCCCCGGGGAACCTCCTGCAGTCCGACCTGCTGCAATCGCTCGGGTCGGCCCTCTCCACCCGTTCCGACACCTTCACGATTCGATGCTACGGTGAAGCCGCCCAATCCAACGGGGAGATCGGCTCAGCCTGGATGGAAGTCGTCGTCCAGCGGATACCGAGCTACGTGGACCCCGCGAACCCGGCGGAGACCGGCAACAGCGTCCCCCGCCCCTTCAAGCCCGCCCCCTCGTCGGCCACGGACGTGACGCTCAGCACCGCGCTGACTCCCGTGAACAACGTGCTCGGCAGGAGATTCAAGGTCATCTCGATGCGATGGCTCAAATTCGATGAGATTTAAAGCGGCGCTTCTGTCGGCTTGCGCGTTCATCTGGCTCGAAGGAAAGACCGCCGAAACGCCACCCCTGATCGAAGCCAAGGTCAAGTTCATCTCGACCACGCGTCCGCTCGTGGGCGTCGGAATCAAGTCGGGGAAATCGGCGGAGCATGTCGTGATTCCGACGGACATGTTTTCTGACGAAGTCATCTACCGGGGACCACCCCGCCTGGAACTCTTCCAGCTTACGGCCGTCCCCGGGAGCACGCCTCCGGAGATAATCGGCGCCGAGGAGAAGCGCGACAAGACGAGCGACCGCAAGGCGACCAGAGGAGTCGTCGCCCGCCCGCCGTCCAAAGATTTCGTGCCTAACGGTCAGCCCCCGATCGCGTGGATCGACCTTCCCGCGAACCAAGGGAAGTTGAACCTGATCCTGCTTGTCACCAAGGGCAAGGACAACGGCATCGTCGCGATCAACGACCCGCCAGGCACCTTCCCTCCGGGAAGCAACCGGTACCTCAATCTCTGCGATTTCCCGATCAAGCTGAAGATCCCCTCCGGGGAGCAGCTGATCTCTCCCGGGAACTCCAAGGTGCTCAGGCCTGGAGCGAAGAACAACGACTACTTCGACATGCAGGTCTTCTTCCCGGCGGACGACGGTGACCGCTTGCTGTTCTCCAGCAGGGTCTATCACCTCGAATCCACCAGGAAGCTGATCATCGCGATCCCCGTCGCCGGGACAGACCATCGCATCACCCTCCAGGACATAGAGGACCGACCTGCCCCCGCGAAAGGTGGCCAATTGCTCCCGGCTAACGCGAAAAAGTAAGAGGGCCGCCGCGGACGAGCCACATAACCGTTGTCCTGCGGGGGGCACCCTACAAGATTTGGCCGTGCCCCGCCCCACCGAAACGCTGCCTCGACGCCGGCGCTCCGGCTTCAGCCTCGTGCTGTCGCTCGTGGTGATGGCCACCGTGCTGCTGACGGTCATCACGGTCGCCTCCTTCGTGACCATCGAGTCGCGGCTGGCGGCGCAGCACCAGCACTACCTGCGGGCGAAGCTCAACGCCGCCGTCTCCCTCCGCCTCGCCCTGGCCCACCTGCAGCAGGAAGCCGGCCCTGACCGGCGCATGACCGCGCGGGCCGACATCCTGGCCAACACGACGCAGCCCGGCTGGACATGGGCCACGATTCGCAATCCGCTCTGGACCGGCGTCTGGCGCAGCGACCTGCAGCTGCAACCTCCGTCCTGGCTCGTCAGCGGCAGGCCGGACCAGACCCCCGGGGCCCAATCCGCCAATCTCTACGGGCAAACCGACTTCTACGTCGACCAGTGGGTGCCCTGGCAGAACGACTTCACCGTGCCGGCGAACCTGCTCGTCCCGTTGGTCGGCGACGTCTGCGCGAGCCCGGCCGAGCTCGCGACGGCCACCAGTCCCGGCAAGCCGGACGGGCGCATCAGCCTGCCGCGTATCGCCTTGCCCGACGCGGAGACGCGCGGCTCCTACTGCTACTGGATCGGCGACGAAGGCGTCAAGGCGCGCATCAACCTGACCGACCCGCGCCTGACTCCGCCGGGCGGAACCACCACCCCGCAGCTGCAGCAGGAAGCCCTGCGCGGGACCGTCCGCTCGGGCACCGACATCCTGCCCGGGCTCGAAACCATGCCGCTCAGCGGCATCGACCCCCGCGTGACCCAGATGCGCGAGCTGCCGTTCCTGACCAAGGCCGGCCTCGGGCTGACGGAGACCACCCCGCCGACCCGCGCGCGCCGCCTCTTCACCGAGGCCACGCTCTGGTCCCGCGGCGTCAACTGCGACTCGCTCTGGGGCGGCCTGAAGATCGACCTCTCGCTGGCCTTCGAGAAGACCGACGCGGAATGGAAGCTGTCCGAATTCGGCGAGGGCGTCGCCCCGAAGGATTCGGCCGGCAACCCGCTCTCCGGCGTGACCTACACCTTCCACCCGAACGGCTCGACCGTCCGGTCGGCCTTCGCCGACGCGAAGGTGCTCGTCCGGCATGACGGGATTTCGCGGAGCATCGCCCCGCTGTATTCCTTCTCCGTCAGCGGGACCACGCGCGGTCCGACCTGGGAGGCCCTGCGCAGCTACCATCGCCTCTACAAGGAAATCAACTGGTTCAACCCGGTCGCCCCGGAGCTCAACGCCCGCGCCCACTACCCTAACTCCGTCGCCCTCGCCGCCTCCGCCTACGGGGACCGCAGCCACTACGGTCGCTTCTACAACCGGGCCGACGCAGCGGTGGATTTCCTCAACGCCAGCTCCATCAACGGGCTCACCCCGCCCCGGCCGACCAAGGTGGCCGTCGCGCCTTACGTCGCCCGCCTGCTCCTCGTCTGGGGCCTCCAGGAAAGCGCCGGCCGCCTCCGGCTGACGGTCTCGCCCGTCATCGTCCTGCACAATCCTTACAACGTCGCCCTGCGGCTCGCGCGCGACAACGTATCCTCCGAGAATTCCGCCCTGCGGCTCTCCTTCCGCAACTGGGAGACGCTCCAGCTGAAGTTCGAGAAGAATGGCGAGACCTGGTTCCGGACCATCGGCGAGCTGGCCCAGGGCGCCGACACCTCGGTCAACGCGAACGAAAGCTTCCGCGCCTACGTCGCGGTCGACACCTTGCTTCAGCCCGGAGAGTTCCGGATCCTGTCCTACGCCGCCGAGGGCCCTCCGCCGGATTTCCCAAGCGCCCGCGGCTTCATGCGCCACCCCGTCACGGCCAGCGTCCCGGTCGTGCCGCTGACCGCCGTGTCGGGCCTGGACACGCGCGGCGGCTTCTGGATGAACTGCACCGACGCCGCCGGCAACCCCCTGCCCGTGGTCAACGGGGCCGGAGGGGAAGCCATCACCGTCACCCTCCTGAACAAAGGCGTCTTCGAGGCGAGGGCACTGCTGACTTCCTGGCCGGGAGACCGTCTCACGAGCCAGAACAACTCCACCTTAGGACTGACTTACAACACCTGCAGCGAACTGACCACCTTGTTCGCCGCCGACCTTTCGCGCAGCGGCGGCGCGACGTCGCTGATGGTCGGCGGCAGCGCGCTGACCCTGCCTGACGACCGGTCGGAGCCGCGCATCCTCGGCATCCATGATTACGGCATCCGCTGGCCCAAGGACGCGCTTCCCTTCCCGGTCTTCTCGCACTCGAACCCCATGGCACCGGTGACGCGGGCCGACGCGAACGGCATGGCGACCACCTCGGTTGGCTCAGGTTATGCCTTCACCTCGCCCAGCTACAAGATGACGCTGCGCCCGGCGAACAACTGGAACGACGTCATCGAGACGCCGGCCCTCGCCGGCGGGCAGGCCTACGGCGGCCTGAGCGTCTCCCCCGGGCTCGGGGGCGTCACGGCGGCGGTCTACACGGGAATCCCGCTCTCCGCCCCGCTGTCGCTCGCCCAGTACGCCCATGCCAACTTCGGTCTCCGCGACCAGGAACCGCTTTTCCAGATCGGCAACAGCTTCGCGCCCCTGACCACCTACAACAGCACGACCTACTACACCGACCCGAAGTGCAACGTCAGCAGCCATGACCATGCCTGGATGGCCAACGCGGCGATCTACGACCGGTTCTTCCTTTCCGGGGCCGCGCCGGTCGTCAGCCGTTCGAGTTCCGTCACGGAAACCAAGCCGCTGACCACGGTCCTCGACGATTTCGCCGCCGGCACGGGCCGGCTGGCCAACCCGCGGACCAGGCTGTTCGCCAGCCGCGATCCGGTCACGGTCCGTTCCATGCTGGGCGACCATCGGCGTATCGCGGGCACGATCCTGACGGACGGGACCTTCAACGTGAACAGCACCTCCGTCGACGCCTGGGCCGCCCTGCTGGCGAGCGCCAAGCGCAATGTCATGGGCTCGGCGACCGAACTGCTGCCCGCCGCCGACAAGAACGCGCGCTTTCCCCGGGCCGTCCGGGCCGACGCCGCCGACCACAACTACAAGACCGCCCTCAACGACCGGAAAGCATGGACCGGGCTGGCGACGATGGACGACGCCCAGATCAGGCTCCTGGCCAAATCGATCGTCGAGGAGACGCGCATGCGGATCCGCTACAACCATCGCTACCAATACGGGATCAAGAACGGACTCGATGTCCATTACGTCATCAAGAACCGCGGCGTCGAGGTGCCGCTTCCTTACATCGGCCTCGCCCAGTTCGTGAACCGCTTCAACTGCGGCGCGTATCCTAACCAGGTCGCCTGGCAAGGTTGCCTCCAGAACGCCATCCTCCGGGCCGACGTCGACGGCGCCAATCTCTCGAACCGCAGTTCGCCGCTCACCCCGGCCCCCGCCTACGATGCGTCGAAGCTCGCCGCCGTGGCCGCCAATCCGGACACGACCCCGACGGCCGCCGGGGTCATTCCCTACACCTCCCAGCCGGGCAACGTCGTCGCCACCGACCCGCGGACGAGCAGCAACAAAGCCCACTCGCTCCGGGCCGCCCCGACCTCCCTCATGCAATCCGACATCCTCGAGGCCGTCGGATCCTCCCTGAGCACGCGCTCCGACACCTTCGTCATCCGCTGCTATGGCGACGCGACGGACCCGCTCGACCCTTCCCGCACCCTGGCCGGCTGCTGGATCGAAGCGGTCGTCCAGCGCATCCCGGAGTTCTGCGATCCCAGCCAGCCGCCTGAGACGGAAGTGGCGCGGCTCTCCGACGGCCAGCAGCACAACCCCCTGCTCAACCAGATCAACCGCACGCTGGGACGACGCTTCGTGATTCTTTCCACCCGCACGCTCACGCAGAAAGACCTATGATCGCCCGCCTTGCCCTGCTCCTGGTGACGGTCGGACTCGGCGCCCAAGGCGCCGACAAAACCGGCGTCCGGATCCGCTTCCAGGCGCTGGCCTTCGACGAGCCGATCCTCGGCGCCAGCTATCTCGAAGGCGACGACCTCCGCCGGATCGACATCCCGAACAACGCGTTCACCCGCGAGATCAGCTACCAAGGGGCCAACACCCTTCGCTTCATCACCATCGACGAGGAAACCCTCAAGCCCAAGCCCCTTTCGCCGGAAATGTCGGCGGCCACGCAACGGCTCCGGCGGGCGCAGGCCTTGACGCTCCAAGCCTCCGATGAGCAGGCCCAGATCACCCGCCTGCTGGATACGCTCAACCTGCAGGCCAGCGAGAAAGGCGGCAAGGCGTCGGAGGGCGACCAGGCCCGCATCGCGGCGCTGAACGAGAGACTCCGGGAACTCTCGGGCATCCTGGCCGCGGCGGCCAAGGAGACCGAAGAAACCAACCTGCATATCCTGCGACTGGAGTCGGCGCCGACGGCGCCGCCCGATCCCGCCAGGAAAAGGCCCTCGGCGGGGCCTCGCCCGACCTCCACGCCCACGGCGGAATACAGTTTCCAGAAAGACGGCCGGTATCTCCTGCTGTTCTCCTCCGCCGGCAACGGACACCAGATCCTGGCCATGGACGACGTCGAAGGCGCCTTCCCCTACGGGTCATATCAGTTCATCAACCTCACCGGCAAGGAACTCGAACTCCGGTATCCGGGCAGCAAGCGCACGCTGAAGCCGAATGCCCGTACCGTCGTGAAGAATCCCGTCCCTGACCACCGTTACGCCGCGACCGAGATCTTCACCAAGACCGACGACGGCCACGAGCTCGGCCTGATCTATCGCGCGTTGCAGCAGCCGGACGTCCGCACGCTGATCTTCCTACTGCCCGTGCCCGACGAACCCATCGCGCTACGCAGCAAGTCCATCGAGGATCGGCGCCCGGCGGAAGCCGGGGGTCGGAAGTGATCAGGAAGCGTAACGCCAGTCGAGGATCTCGGCCTGCGGGATGCGCCGGCCCTGCCAGCGGTTCCACTGCAGCTTGACCGCCATCTCGATCGCCTTGCCGGGTTCGGGCGTGCGGTCGGCCATGCGCCACGCGACGAAGTTCAGGCGGCGGCCGCCGCTGAGCGGGAACTGGTGGCGGAAGTTGCCTTCCCCGAAGAGCGTGGGCGGGCGATCGAAGACGAAACCCTTGAAGCCGAAGACCGGCTCGGAGTTACCTTCGCCGTACGGCTGCAGCAGGTCGAGGTCGTCGAGCAGCTGGTCGGTGACCTCCGCAGGCTTGATCCAATGGGCGATCTCGATGTCGCGCCCATCCGCGTGCAAGACCCCGGCGAGGCGCTGGGCCTGGATCGCGGCGGCGAAGCGGGCCCGGAAGGCCTCGACCTCGCCGACGCCCAGCGAGACGCCGACGGCCATCGGATGGCCGCCGTAGGTCTTCAGGAGGTCGGCGCAGGCCGCCAGGGCATCGACGAGGTTGGTGCCCGGGACGCTGCGACCGGACCCCTTGGCGACCTCGCCCTCCTTGCCGAGGACGATGACCGGACGGTCGAGCGCGCGGCAGATCTTGCCGGCGGCGATGCCCACCACGCCGGGATGCCAGTCTCCGTGGACCACGTAGCCCGCGAGGTCCCCCATCGCCTTGGCCTGGGCCATGGCTTCCTCGGTGACCTTCTTGTCGATCTCCTGACGTTCGCGGTTGATCGCGTCGAGCTGGGCGGCGTCGCGCAGGCAGTCCGCGGGGTCGTCGGCAAGCAGCAGCCGCAACGGCAGCGAGGCGTCGGCGAGACGTCCGCTGGCGTTGATCCGCGGTCCGATGCGATAGGAAACGTCGACCGAGGTCAGCACGCCGCCGGGCTCCATGCCGCTGACGGCGATGAGGGCGCGCAGGCCTTGGCGGCGGGCTTCGCCGAGGGCCTTGAGGCCATGGGCGGCGAGGATGCGGTTCTCGGCCCGGAGCGGCACCAGGTCGGCGATCGTACCGAGGGCCGCGAGGTCGAGGTAATCCTTCACCGCGATGCTCGTGCCGCGCTCGTCGCCGGCCAGGCGGAGCACCTTGAGCACGCCGTGCACGAGCTTGAAGACCAGTCCGGCCGTGCAGAGCGCCTGCCAAGGGGCGTCCTCCGCGTCGTTGACGCGGGGGTTGACCAGCGTGCAGCCCACCCGGGTCTCCTTGGCCACGTGGTGGTCGACCACGATGACATCGACCCCTTCGGCGCGGAGACGATCCACCTCGGGCTTCGAGTTCGTGCCGCAGTCCAGGGCCACGAAGAGCTGCGGCTTCGCCTCGGCCAGCACGCGCTCCAAGGCGGCCATCGAGAGGCCGTAGCCCTCCTCGAGACGGCGGGGCACGAAGTACTCCGGATGCGCGCCGAGGCGGCGCAGGAAATGGACGAGCATCGCCGTGCTCGAGACCCCGTCGACGTCGTAGTCGCCGAGGATGGCGATGCGCTCGCCCCTGGCGACGGCGAGCACGAGGCGTTCGGCGGCTTCGCGCAGGCCGCCGACCGCGAACGGATCGGAGACATGGGCGAGCTGCGGGCGGAGATGACGCTCCGCCTCGGCCTCGTCCGCGAACGAGCGGGCGAGGACGGCGGCCAGGGGTTCGCTAACCCCCAGCGCGGCCGCGATCCGTCGGGCAAGCCCGGCGTCCGCGGCCCGGTGAGACCAGGCGGCCATGTGCGGGTCTGCCCTTAGGCGTCCTTCTCGGAGCCGGCCTCCCAGGAGTAGGTGCGCGGGAGTTCCGCGGCGTCCACGCCCTTGCGATCGCCCTTGTGCCACCAGTAGAAGACGGGGCTCGCGATGAAGATCGAGGAGAAGGTGCCGGTCAGCACGCCGTAGATGAAGATCTCGCCGTAGAGGCGGACGTCCCCGGCGCCGAAGGCCCAGAGGGCGACGGCGCAGAGGAGGACCGTGGCGGAGGTCAGCGTCGTGCGGGACAGCGTGCGGTTGATGGCGAAGTGGATCACGTCGCGGAGCTCCCGGCCGGGGTTGGCCTGGAGTTCCTCGCGGATGCGGTCGAAGACGACGATGGTGTCGTTGATGGAGTAGCCGATGATGAGCAGGATCGCGGCGATCAGGGTCGCGTTGAACTGCCCGCCGAAGAAGACGAACAGCGCGATCGTCATCAGCACGTCGTGCAGCGTGGCCACCATGGCGGCGACGCCGAAGCCCGTCTCGAAGCGGAGCGCGACGTAGATGCCGATGCCGAGGAGGGCGAGGAGCACCGACCAGATCGCGTTGCTGCGCAGCTCGGAGCTGACCGAGCCGCCGATGGCCTCCTTCGAGAGCATGATCTTGTCGACCGGGGACGCGCGGTCCTTGAGGATGTCCGGGTTCTGCGCCTTGATCGCGCCGACGATGGCGGCGACGTTGGCGAATTCGCCCTTGGACTTGTCCTTGGTGAGCTCGGTCTCGATGCGGAGGGTCGGTTCGCCGCCGCCGACCGGGGTCTGGACGGTCACGGTCGTGTCCGGCAGGCCGACGGAGGCCGCGAGGGCGGTCACCTTGCCGGTGTCGACCTTGGCGCCGGGCGCGATGGCCACGAGGGCGGATTCGCCGCCGCGGAAGTCCTTGCCGAAGGCCTCCTTGCCCTTGATGAAGAGCTCGCCCATGCCCAGGGCGATGATGACCCAGGAGGCGATGAAGGCGAGGCGGGCGAACTTCAGGAACGGGATGTCCAGGGTCGGACGGAAGACCGGCAGGCCGAAGATGCGCGTCATCACGCCGCGGGCGAGGGCCAGCTCCTGCAGGCCGCGGCACGTCACCAGCGAGGTGAAGACCGTGGTGAAGATGCCGATCGTGAGGGTGATCCCGAAGCCGCGGATCGGTCCCGTGCCCATGAAGACCAGGATGAGGGCCGTGAGCAAGGTCGTGAGGTTCGCGTCGACGATCGTCCACGTCGCGCGGGCGTAGCCTTCGCGGAGGGCCATGGAGCGGTCCTTGCCGAGGGCGGCCTCTTCGCGCACGCGCTCGAAGATGAGGATGTTCGCGTCGACGGCCATGCCGAGCGTGAGCACGAGCGCGGCGACGCCGGGCAGCGTGATCGTGGCGCCGAAGACGGCCATGGCGCCGAGGATCATCAGCAGGTTGAGGATCATGCCGAGGATGGCGATGAAGCCGCCCCAGACGTAGAAGCCGACCATGAAGAAGACGACGAGGCCGACGGCCACGAGGGACGCGACGACGGACTTGCCTTGGGCGTCCTTGGCGAGGGACGGTCCGACGGAGGTGACGTCCTGCGTGATGAGCGGGAACTCGAGCGGGTTGTTGAGGACGTTGGCGAGCTCGACGGCCTCGTCGCGGGAGAACGATCCGGTGATGGTCGCGCCGCTGCTGCGGATGGCCTCGCGCACCGTCGGAGCGGACTGCAGCTTGCCGTCGAGGACGATGGCCAGCTGGCCGACCGAGCGGCCGTTGCCCTCGGCGATCTTGGCGGTGAGGTCGCCGAACTTCTTGGAACCCTCGTCGGTGAACTTCATGTCCACGTAGAAGGAGACGCCGTCGTCGGAGCGGCCCGAGGCGGCCTTGATGATCTTGCCGGTGGCGTCGGCGGCCTTGCGGACGTAGTAGCGCGTGACGGTGATGGCGCCGGTGCGGGCGTCGACGTCGCGGAGCGAGAGGACCTCGTAGGTCGAGATCGCCGAGGAGGCGCCGAGCATCGGGTCGACGGCGAGCGACTTGAGCGAATGCTCGCGCTCCTTGAGCTCGTCGGGATCCGGCCGCAGGACGCGGTGGACCTGGCGGAATTCGAGCTTGGCGGGCTTCTTCAGCTTGGCCATCAGCTCCGGATCGTTCGCCGCGTCTTCGCCCGGCAGCTGGACCTCCAGGGAGAGGTCGCCCACGGGGCGCAGGATCGGCTCGGCGACGCCCGTGCTGTTGACGCGCTGCTCCATGACCTGGAGGGCCTGGTTGACCATGTCGGCGTGGGACACGTTGGATTTGTCGCCCGCGGACTTCTCGCCGGACTCGGCGCCGGTCGGGTCGATCTTCAGGGTGAAGGAGACGCCGCCCTGCAGGTCGAGGCCGAGCTTGAGACGGCCCTTGGAGTCGCTGTTGAGGCGATTGAGCACGAGGCCGTTGCGCTTGGACTGGTCGGGCTCGCGCACGATCTGGTCTTCGGTGAAGAAGAACGGACGGAAGTCGACCGGCGCGGCGCGGCCGCGGCCTTCGCCGATGTCACGCAGCGCCTGGAAGTAGGAGACCGACTTCTTTTCCGCGGGCGCGGCCGCGTCCTTGTAGAGCTTGACGCGTTCGAGGGCTTCCGTGTGGAGCTTGTCGAACTCGGGCTTCTGCGCGATGACCTTGGACGGGACGAACTGTTCGAGGGGGACCGGAGCGATCGGGTGGAACTCGTACCAGGCGATGGCCAGGGCAGCGAGCGAGACCGCGATCTTCCAGAACCAGGTCCTGGATGTCATTGTATCGGGGGCGGGTTAGGGGTTGGACGTCCTCAGGCCTGCACGACGGCGTCGGCATCCTTGCCCATGATGGCGGACTTGTGGACGACCAGGCGGCCGGAATCCAGCTCGAGGGTGATGCGCTCCTCCTTGATGGAGACCACGCGGCCGTAGATACCGCCGGCGGCCAGGACCTTGTCGCCCACGGCGAGCTCGGACTGGAGCTTCTCGAGCTCCTTCTGGCGCTTGCGCTGAGGCGCGAAGAGCAGGAAGTACATGCCCACGAAAAGCAGGGCGTACATAGCGAGGATGGTCCAGCCACCACCGGCTTGATCCCCTTGGGCTCCGGAACCACCAGCGGCCTGTGCAAGCCCTTGATTGATAACAGTTTGGATGATATTCATTGTTCGTATTGTTTGGAAAGGGGTACCGTGAAGGTCTGGAGATGCGATTTAAGGGCAAAAAAGCAAGCCCCGGCACACCCCGATTGGTTTTGATTACCCCCTAGGACCTGTCACTGTGAATAACTCTACATGAGCAAGCCCGCCCAGGAGCCGACCGATGGCTCCGCCCCCGTCAAACCCCTCACCATGGCGGCCACCATCGCCGCCTTGGGGGTGGTTTTCGGCGACATCGGGACGAGCCCGCTTTACGCCTTCAAGGAATGCCTCCGGGTGAAGGACGCCGAGGCCAACATCCTCGGCGCCTCCCAGGTCGTGCCGATCCTTTCCCTCATCATCTGGTCGCTGGTCTCGGTGGTGATGATCAAATATGTGCTCCTCGTCATGGAGGCCAACGAGGACGGCGAAGGCGGCATCATGACCTTGGTCTCGCTGGCTTCGGCCAAGGACAAGGACAAGGCCAAGCGCAAGCACCGCAGCTTCCTGGTCCTCCTCGGCGTCTTCGGCGCCGCCCTGCTCTACGGCGACGGCGTCATCACTCCGGCGATCTCGGTGGTGTCCGCCCTCGAAGGCGTCAAGGAGGCCAACGAGCGGCTCCACGGCCCCCTCTCGGCCGATTTCCTCAGGTATTTCCTGCCGGCGGCGTCGGTCTCCATCCTGGCCGGCATCTTCTGGCTCCAGAAGATCGGCACCGGGCGCGTCGGCATGTACTTCGGTCCGATCACCTTGATCTGGTTCGTCGTCATCGGCGGCATGGGCGTCTTGTCGATGGCCATGAACAGCGCGGTCATGGGCCAGATCATGTGGGCCTTCAACCCGCTCGAAGGGGTCCACCTGCTGATCACCCACCCCGGGCTGGGCGTGCTCATCCTCGGCGCGGTCTTCCTTTCGGTCACCGGCGCCGAAGCCCTTTACGCCGACATGGGCCACTTCGGCCAGAAACCCATCCGGTCGGCGTGGTGCTTCATCGTCTTCCCCGCCCTCATCCTCAACTACCTCGGCCAAGGCGCCTGGGCCCTCGCCCATCCCGGCGAGCTGCTGGTCCCCGGCTTCAACCCGTTCTTCAACATGGCGCCCAACTGGGCGCAGATCCCGCTCGTCATCATCGCGACCCTGGCCGCGATCATCGCCTCGCAGGCGCTCATCGCCGGGGCCTTCTCGATCACGATGCAGGCCATCCAGCTCAACTACCTGCCCCGGATGCGCATCGAACGGACTTCCGACCAGGAGTCGGGCCAGGTCTACGTCCCGATCATCAACTGGATGCTCATGATCGGCTCCGTCTACCTGGTCCTCCACTACGAGACCTCCGAGAACCTCGCCAGCGCCTACGGCATCGCGGTCAGCCTCACGATGCTGGTCACCACCGTGCTCTTCGGCCAGTTCGTCCGCCAGCGCCTCGGCATCTCCTCCGTCGCCGCCTACGCCCTGCTGACTCCTTTCATCGCCCTGGAACTGCTCTTCGTCCTGGGCAACTCCCACAAGATCCTGCCCAACGGCTGGATGCCGCTGGCGATCGGCGTCGTCGTCTACTACCTGATGGCCGTCTGGAACAAGGGCCGCATCGCCATGAAGCAGAAGATGAGCGAGGGCGACAGCGCCGGCGACTTCGAGAACTTCCTGGACAGCGTCGAAGACCGCTTCGTCGCGGGCAAGTTCGCCCGCGTGAAGGGCACGGCCATCTACCTCGCCGGCTCGACGAAAGCGGTGCCGATGGCGCTCGCCCACAACCTGAAGCACAACCGCGCCCTCCACGACCACATCATCGTCGTCACCCTGAAGGTCGACGAGGACCGCGCGATCGTGCCCCTGGCGGACCGCGTGACCTTCCAGACCCGCGGGCCGAAGTTCTGCAAGGTCGACAGCCACGAGGAGTTCCCGTCCGTCCTGAGCGTGACCGGCAGGTTCGGCTTCCGCGAGAAGCAGGACGTGTTCCCGGTGCTCGAAGCGGCCTACAAGGAGCTGGGCATCACGCCCAACGAGCTCGAGACCACCTACTTCCTCAGCCGCGAGACGATCGTCCGCGCGACGACGGGCTTCTCGCTGAACGCCGTCCAGGAGAAGCTCTTCGAAGTGCTCAACCGCAATTCGCTCTCCGCGACGGCCTACTTCAACCTGCCGCCCGGCCGCGTGGTCGAGCTCGGCATGCAGGTCGAACTCTGAGGCCGGCGCTCAGCGCGGCGCCTCGACCTTGAAGACGAACGCCTGCTTGCACGGGTGGTTCTCCTCGTCCGCCATCTCGCGCGGGGTGGTGATGACGCAGACGGCGCCGAGCTGCTCCCACGGCAGGAGATCCGACCAGCCGAGCAGCATGACCTTCGAGCCGGGCGCCGGCCGGAGGACGCGGGAACGCACCTGCGGGCCGGGCCAGCCGTAGGAGATCAGATAGGTCGCACGACCGTCGGCGGAGCGGGTGAAGCGGAAGGATCCTTCGGCGGGGACCGCGCCCGGCACCACGCCGACGACGGACTCCCCGTTCACGTCCAGCCACTCCTCGACATACACGAACTGACGGATGGAGTCCTCGTCGACGGGGTCGACGTTCTGGTAACGGTCCGCCGAGGCGTGTCCGGCGACGGCCGCTTCGATGAGCCGGGCCAAGGCGGCCTCGGGCGAGCGCGGCGAGGATGACGCGCACCCGGCGAGACCGAGGGCGAGGCCAAGGGCTGCGAGAATTCGGGCAGCCATGGCCGCGGGCTTACTTGGCGCCCTTGCTCTTGGCGATCAGCTCGTAGAACCGGTCGAAGAGCACGTCCGCGTCGTTCGGGCCGGGACCGGCTTCCGGGTGATACTGGACGGAGAAGACCGGCTTGTCCTTCAGACGCAGGCCGGAGACGGTGTCGTCGTTCAGGTTCACCTCGGTGACGATGGCGCCGCAGCGCTCCAGCTCCTCGCGCTTCGAGGCGAAGCCGTGGTTCTGGGCGGTGATGGCCACGCGGCCTTCTTCGGTGTTCTTGACGGGCTGGTTGCCGCCGCGATGGCCGAACTTCAGCTTGTAGGTCGAGGCGCCGATGGCGTGCGTGATGATCTGATGCCCGAGGCAGATGCCGAAGACCGGGTAGGTCTTGATGAGGTCCGCCACGGCTTCGTGGGCGTACTTCAGGGCGGCGGGATCGCCCGGTCCGTTCGAAAGGAAGACGCCGTCGGGATTGAAGGCGCGGATCTCGGCCGCGGGCGTGCGGGCGGGGAAGACGTGCACGTCGAAGCCGGAGGCGACGAGGCGGCGGAAGATCGAGGTCTTGGCGCCGAAGTCGTAAGCCGCGATGCGGTACTTCTTGGCCCGGGCCTTGGGCTTGTTGAGGTGCGTGCCCGGGACGGTGAAGGCCTCGCAGTCGCCGACGGTGGAGTTGTAATGGTAAGGCGCCTTGCAGGTGACGTCCTTGACGAAGTCGGCGCCGACGGTACCGGTCCAGGCGCGGGCGCGCTTGAGGGCTTCCTCGTCGGTGATGCCTTCGGTGGAGAGGCAGGCTTTCATGACGCCGGCGGAGCGCAGCTTCTTGGTCAGAGAGCGGGTGTCGACGCCTTCGATCCCCGGGATGCCGTACTTCGCGAGCCAGGTGCTGAGGTCGGTGGTCGCGCGCCAGTTGGAGACGATCGGCGAAAGGTCGCGCACGACGAAACCGGCGACGTGCGGACGGGCGGACTCGAAGTCGTCCTCGTTGACGCCGTAGTTGCCGATCTGCGGGGTCGTCATGGTGACGATCTGGCCGAAGTAGGAAGGATCGGTGAGGATCTCCTGGTAGCCGGTCATGCTGGTGTTGAACACGACTTCGCCGCAGAGGGTGGCCGAGGCTCCGAACGCCCTGCCCCGAAGAATGGTCCCATCTTCAAGAGCGAGCACGGCAGGTCGGTTCATGAGGTGGTTTTGAATGAGGGTTCCGCCCCCGTGTGAAGCAAAAAAAGTTCCCATTCGAAGATAGTGCCGACGCGATGGTCCGGCATGACTCCGGCGAAGGGAGCCGCCCTGCTCAGAAACCCTTGGCGACGTCGCCGCCCAAAGGCGCCGGCGGGCGGGCCCGGGCGTCCAGACTGTCGGCCGAATAAGGCTTATGGACCTGCCAACCCGCCCGATAAGGGGCACCCCCCTGCTTCACCTGCTCGGTAATGGCCCGCAGGACCGCCGGATCGGCCCGTCGCGACCACTCCGGATGCAGCCAGACGTTCGGGCTTAGCCACTGGCCGCCCACGGCCTCGGTCCAACGGGCGATGCTATCCGGCGCCTCGACGATGAGTTTGACCTCATCGGCCCGGGCCAGGGATTCGGCGAGCGGCGGTTTGGCCCATTTGGGGCTGACGGTGACCCAGGCGAAACCCTCGACGATCGGATAGGCGCCGCAGGTCTCGAGATGGACCTTGAGTCCGACCGAGGCCAGGGCGGCCAGCAACAGGGTCAGGTCATGGATGCAGGGCTCCCCGCCGGTCAGGACCACGAATTCCGGACGGGCGGCCGCAGCCTCGTCGGCCAACTCGGTGGCGGAGGCCTTCCGGAGCTGCTTGGGCACGAACTGCGGATGCCAGGTGGACGCGGAGTCGCACCAGGCGCACTTCACGGGACAACCCTGCAGCCGGATGAAGAAGGCCTTGCGGCCGAGATGGACCCCCTCCCCTTGCCAACTGAGGAACGTCTCATTGACGGGGTAGAGCTCAGCCATGATCAGGCCTTCGGCTGGTAGCTCGCCTTGTTCTTGGCGTCCTCGTGCAGGATGATCTGCCGGACCCAGGCACGGCCGCCGGTCTCCCGGCGCACCATCGGGTCGAAGGTCTCGAAGAGGAACTTCGCGATGCCTTCGGTGGAGACGGAATCGATGACCAGCGGACGGAAGAGCTTCGGGTAATCCTTGAGGAGCTGCTCGCGGACCGGATCTTCCTTCGCGAAAAGGCAGGCATGGTCGAGATGCTCGGCGATCCAGGTCTTCAGGAAGCCAAGGCCGCCGAAATCGACGACGAAACCGCGCTCGTCCAGTTTGTCGCAGCCGAACTCGATCTCGATGCCCCAGTTATGACCATGCAGGAACGAGCAATGCCCGTCGTGCCGGTGCTGCCGGTGGGCGAACGGGATGTCGCGATAGGTCTTGCTGCAGGTGAACATGGGACAGCCAGCAGATAGGAGGGCGAAGGGCCCGGTCGCAAGGAAGATGAGGCCCCTCCCCTGCGTTAAAAGGCCAAAAAAGAGGCCTGCCGCACCTCTGACGGCAGGCCTCGCGAGGCGATGAAGCGGCGACGCTCAGAACGAGTGCGACAGGCCCAGCGACCAGATCGCGGTGGCGTGCACCGGATTGACGAGGGACGTGGCGCTCTTGGTGACGTAACTGCGGGTCTCGACCGGCTGGCTGTAGAACAGGTAGGCGCTGGTGGTGCCGCTAAGCTTATACGACAGGCCGGCCGCGAGGCTGGTCGTCAAGCCGCCCGACTCGAGATCCTCGTCGTAGACGGATTTCGCCGGAGCGGCGACCTGACGCGGGGTGGTCGGATCCAGACGCATGGTGTTCTTGTCGCGGAACTGACGGAGCAACGACCCCTGGAGCGAGGCCGCGAGCTTATCGGTCAGCTTGTAGCGCACGCCGGCGCTCAACGAGAGCGTCGTGCCCGGACGGAAGTTGACGTCGGAAGCGACGGCACCCTGCGCCTGCAGCTGCACGAACTCGGACAGGGCCGAATCGGCCGCGCCGAAGTCCTTGCGGATGCCGGCGAGCACGTCGGTCGAGCCGGTGCCCGGCTGCAGGTAGCGACGCGACAGGCCGCCATCGGGGTCGGCGAAGACGATGTGGTCGTTGCCCGTCGGGAGTTTCACGCCGGCGTTGATGGTGAAGCCACGCCAGTCGAAACGGGTACCGACGGTGATGTCACCGAGGCCGACCACGTTCTGGGTGTAGTTGGTCGCGCCGACCGCCGTCTTGTCGGTATGCAGGTGGCGTTCGACCCGCGGCACCGACAGGAACCAGGTCTGGCCGGCGATCTGCGTCTCGACCGTACCGGTCGTGAGGAAGTGCGAGCCATACCAGTGGGCATGGGCCGCATCGTTACGCTCGTTCTGGTCGATCGCGTCGAAACGCACATCGAGCACGAACGGACTGGCCGCGGAGACGGCCGGACGGTCGGCGAGGTTGTCGACGCAGATCTTCACGCAGCCGCAGGGACAGGCCTGGGCTTCGGTGTAAGCGCCGAGCGCGAGGAGGGAGAGGAGAGCGACCCTCGAGGGGCGCTCCGCAAGGAGAGAAAACTTCATAGGTGTATGATTTGGGTGTCATCGGCGCGGGTGTGGCGTTCCGCGCAGGCGACGATGCGCACCGAGCGGGTGCGACTTGGGAATGATGGGAGATGCCACGCGCGAGCCGAACTAACCGCGGCCCGCAACGGTGATCAGCCTCGCACTCGCGGCGGCGGCACGGGCACCTCGGCCACGCGCGACACGCTCAGCTCATCCATCGGACGCGCGAAACCGCGTCCGGAAAACAAATTCGCCGGCACGAACCGGACCTCGCCGGCCACCGGATCGGCCTTGGCTTTCAACTTGGCGACGTCGTCCTTGGCCAGAGGCCCCTGCTCTGAATTCTTGCGGCCTTCCTGCGCGACCCGGCAGAGCGGACAAGGCGCATCCTCCAACGTCTTCGAGACCGCGGCCGAAGCCGTCAGCTGGGTCGCGTTGTCGACCGACATCTTCGTCCACGCCACGACCTGCAGGAGATCCCAAGTCAGGCCCGACGCGGCCAGCCACGCCACAAGGGCGAGCCAGGCGAAGGGTTGACGAAGGCGACGAAGCACAGAGGTAGGCTGTGCGCGCCCGGCAAGGTATCAACGACGCAGAATGCCGCGCCGGACGGTCTTAAGCCACCTTATCAGGCGGATTAGACTAACCCGCGTAAGGCGTCGGATCGACCACGCCGGCGCGCACGAAGGCCTCCTTGCGCTCCACGCAGGTGCCGCACTTGCCGCAATGCTGGTCGCCGCCGACGTAGCAGGACCACGTCAGCGCGAAAGGCACGCCCAGCTCGACGCCGCGTTTCACGATGGCGGTCTTGTCCAGGCCCACGAACGGACGTTCGAGCGAGACCTCGTGCCAGTCGGCGAGGCGGATGGCCTTGTCCAAGGCGTCGGCGAAGGCCGGCCGGCAATCGGGATAGATGGCGTGATCGCCGCCATGCGCACCATAGGCGACCGACGTGGCCTTGAGCGACATCGCCCAGGCGGCGGCCGTGGCGATGAGCAGCATGTTCCGGTTCGGCACGACGGTGGCCTTCATGCTGGCCTCCTCGTAATGACCCTCGGGCACGGCGACCTGGGCGTCGGTGAGCGCGTTGGCGCCGAAGAGCGGCGTGAGTCCGCGGAGGTCGGCGACGCGATGCGGCACCTTGTAATGGGCGCAGATCTCGGCGGCGGCCACGAGTTCGCGACGGTGACGCTGGCCATAGTCCACGGAAAGCGCATGCACCTCCCTGCCCTCGGCCAGCAGGTGGCCCAGGAGCACGGTGGAATCCATGCCGCCGGAGTGGATGATGACGGTACGCTTCATCGGTCGGGAAGTTGGAGGCGGACGGCCCCGAGGGCGAGTCCGTTAATCGCGGACCCGCAGCTTCGCGCCCAGCTTGTCGAGGTGCGACACCGCGACCGCCTCGCCGACGCGCATGGCGGCGGACTCCTTGCGATTGCCGTCGCGCAGGCCCGCAAGGTGCAGCCAGCCATGGGCCACGTAGAGCCGCAACTCGGTGGCCAGGGTGACCCCATGCTCCTTCGCGGCGCGGCGGGCCTGGTCGATGTTCACGCAGATCTCGCCGGCGAAGGGCTCACCGGGGTGCTCCTCGCCGACGAACGTGATGACATCGGTCACGGTCGGATCGCCCAGGAATTCGTCGTGCAGCTTCGCCGTCTCCTTGTCGCCGAGGAAGGCGATGGACAGCGAACCTTCCGGGCAGCGATAGCCCTTCAGCTTGTCGAGCGCATGGACGACACGCTGGACGGAGACCGCGGAGACCTTGGTCTTCGCGTGGCGGACGGAGATGTCGACGACGCGGCTCATGCGGCGGCGAAGGCGGGCTTGAGGCGGGCCCAGAGCTCGGCGAGCGCCTGCGGGAGGACGCGCGTGTCGGCGATGACCGGCATGAAGTTGTGGTCGCCGTCCCAGCGCGGCACGACATGGAAGTGGAGATGCGTCGGGATCCCCGCGCCGGCGGCCTTGCCGAGGTTGAGCCCCATGTTGAAGCCGGCCGGGCTCATCACCTTCTGCAGGACGGCCTGGCAGCGCACGAGCAGGTCCATCATCTCGGCGCGCTCGGCGGCGGTGAGGTCCGCCAGCTCGCCGACCTCGCGATTGGGCAGCACCATCAGATGGCCGGGATTGTAAGGCGAGTTGTTGAGGATGACGAAACAGCGGGGGCCGCGATGCAGGATGAGGTTCGCCTCGTCGTCGTTCGCCGCGAGCAACGCCGCGAACGGGCTGCCGGCGCCGGGCTCCTTGCGGGAGCGGATGTACTGGATGCGCCAGTGCGGGTGAAGCTGTTCGGACATCGGATCAGGAAGCGAAGCCCTTGGGTCGGGCGAGGTGCCAATGGCAGGCCGTCAGCACGATGCTGTCGAGCGTATCATAGCGCGGGACCCAGCCGAGTTCGCGGCGGGCCTTGGCGGCGTCGGCGTAAAGGGCGGGCGGATCGCCGGCGCGGCGCGGGGCGAACACGTGCGGGACGGGCCGTCCGAGGATGCGGGCGACGCTGGCGATGACTTCTTTGACCGAGCAAGGCGTGCCGGTGCCAAGATTGTAGAACAGGGCCTGCCCGGGCTGGCCCAGTTTCGGGAGCACGTCGAGGTGGGCGCGGGCCAGGTCGTCGACATGCACGTAATCCCGCAGGCAGGTGCCATCCGGCGTCGGGTAGTCGGAGCCGAAGACCTCGAGCGGCGGGCGACGGCCCAGGGCGGCGGCGATCGCGAGCGGGATCAGATGCGTCTCCGGCGCATGGTCTTCGCCGATGGCGCCGTCGGGCGAAGCGCCGGCGGCGTTGAAGTAGCGGAAGGCCGCGAAGCTCAGGCCATGTGAGACCGCGAGCGCCGCCAGGCGTTGCTCGACCGCGAGCTTCGTGGCGCCGTAGGGATTGATCGGCCGCTGCGGAAGATCCTCCGTCATCGGCATCTTCTCCGGGATGCCATAGGTCGCGCAGGTGCTGGAGAAGACCAGCTTCTTGACGCCCTCGGCGAGCATCGCCTGCAGAAGTTCCTCGGTGCGGACGACGTTGTTCTCGTGATAGCGGGCCGGCTGCTGGACGGACTCGCCGACGTTCGTGAAGGCGGCGAAATCGATCACCGCTTCGGGGGCGGTCTCGCGCAGGGCGGACCGGACCGCGACCGGGTCGCCCATGTCGGCGCGGTAAAGCTTCACCCCGGCGGGCACGGACGCGGCATGGCCGTAGGACAGGTCGTCCAGCACGGCCACCTTGTGCCCGGCGGCCAGCGCCTGCCGGACGCAATGGCTGCCGATGTAGCCGGCACCGCCCACCACGAGCACGTTCATGAAAGGCAGATAACCCCCGCCGGAGGGGCTAGGCAAGCGGGATAGGGCCCGCGGACGCTCCAAAACCTTGCCAGCGCCGTCCCGAACCTCCTATCTGCACGCATTCATGGAAACTTCGGAGACAAAACCCGGCAGCTACGACTTCCCCGCCTTCGAACAGAAGTGGCAGGCCGTCTGGAAAGCCAACGCGACCTTCCGCACCGAGCCCATCTCCTGCGGCAAGCCGAAGTACTACGTCCTGGACATGTTCCCCTACCCGTCCGGCGCCGGCCTGCACATCGGCCACCCCGAGGGCTACACCGCGTCGGACATCCTGGCCCGCTACAAGAAGGCCAACGGCTTCAACGTCCTCCACCCGATGGGCTGGGACGCCTTCGGCCTCCCCGCCGAGCAGCACGCGATCGCCACCGGCGAGCACCCCGCCGTCCAGACCAAGCGCAACATCGACAACTTCCGCCGTCAGCTGCAGATGCTCGGCTTCGCCATCGACTGGGACCGCGAGCTCTCGACCACCGACGAGAACTACTTCCGCTGGACGCAGTGGATCTTCCTCAAGCTCTTCCGCCACGGTCTGGCCTACGTCTCCGAGAAGCCGGTCTGGTTCTGCCCCGCGCTGGGCACGGTGCTGGCCAACGAGGAAGTCCTCAACACGCCCGAAGGCCCCCGCTCCGACCGCGGCAACCACCCCGTCGAACGCCGTCCGATCCGCCAGTGGGTCCTGCGCATCACCGCCTACGCCGACAAGCTCATCGAAGGCCTCGACCATGTCGACTGGCCCGACTCCACCAAGCGCCTCCAGAAGAACTGGATCGGCAAGTCCGAAGGCGCCGAGGTCACGTTCAAGCTGGATGGCCATGCCGACACCCTGACGGTCTTCACGACCCGTCCCGACACCCTCTACGGCGCGACCTACATGGTCATCGCGCCCGAGCACCCGCTCATCGGCAAGCTCACCACGGCGGCCCAGAAGCACGCCGTCGAAAGCTACGTCGCCGCGGTCCGCAACAAGACCGACCTCGAGCGCACCGACCTCGCCGACAAGAAGAAGACCGGCGTGTTCACCGGCGCCTACGCCATCAACCCCGTCAACGGCGCCAAGATCCCCGTGTGGACGGCGGACTACGTGCTCATCACCTACGGCACCGGCGCGATCATGGCCGTCCCGGCGCACGACGAGCGCGACTGGGAATTCGCCAAGGAATTCAAGCTCCCCATCATCCAGGTCGTCGGCTCCAAGGAAGCGGTCGACGTCAACGAGCAGCCTTGGACCGAAGACGGCCCGATGGTGAACTCCGGTCCGTTCGACGGCCTCTCCGCCGCCGAGACCAAGAAGAAGATCACCGCCGACCTCGCCGCCAAGGGCCAGGGCAAGCTCGCCGTGAACTTCAAGCTGCGCGACTGGCTGTTCTCGCGCCAGCGCTACTGGGGCGAGCCCTTCCCGCTCCTCTGGGTCTCCCGCGAGGACTACGCCAAGATCCCGGCCGACTCCGAGGTCCGTGAGTTCCTCCCGAAGGAACCCGTCACCTGCCAGCTCAACGGTGTCGAAGTCTGCGCCGTGCCGCTGACCTCCAAGCAGCTCCCGCTCACCCTCCCGACCGTCAAGTCCTACCAGCCTTCCCCGACCGGCGACTCCCCGCTGTCGAAGGAACCGGAATGGACCGAGGTCTGGTACGACGTCACCTCCGGCGCCACGGTCTCGCAGTCGAAGTCGCAGCCGGGTCCGCTCTGGATCAAGGCCTCGCGCGAGACCAACACGATGCCGCAGTGGGCCGGCTCGTGCTGGTACTACCTCCGTTATATCGACCCCAAGAACGCCGAGGCCCTCGCCTCCAAGGCCGACCTGGAATACTGGGGCTGCCCCGACTTCTACATCGGCGGCGCCGAGCACGCCGTGCTGCACCTCCTCTACGCGCGCTTCTGGCACCGCTTCCTGCATGAGATCGGCGTGCTGCCGACCGCCGAGCCCTTCCGGAAGCTCTTCCACCAAGGCCTCATCATGGGCGAGGACGGCGAGAAGATGTCCAAGAGCCGCGGCAACGTCGTGAACCCGGACGCCATCGTCAAGGACCACGGCGCCGACGCGCTCCGCATGTACCTGATGTTCCTCGGACCGCTCGAGGCCTCCAAGCCTTGGAACTCCGACGGCATCATCGGCATCACCCGCTTCCTCCGTCGCCTCTGGCGCCTGGCGGTCGACGAGCACACCGGCAAGGTCTCGCCGAAGATCAGCGCCGAGGGCGCCGAATCCGAAGAGCTCGTCCGCGAACTCCACCGCACCATCCAGAAGGTCGAGAAGGACATCGAGACCCTGCAGTTCAACACCGCCATCTCGCAGATGATGATCCTGATGAACGTCGCCGAGAAGTCCCCCGCCCTGCGTCGTTCGACCGTCGAGGACTTCGTGCGCCTCGCCGCCCCGTTCGCCCCGCACGTGTGCGAGGAAATCTGGCAGCGCCTCGGTCACAAGGAAAGCGTCACCGCCGCCGGCTGGCCGAAGCTCGACGTCTCCAAGCTCGTCGAGACCACCGTCGAGGTCATCTTCCAGGTCAACGGCAAGGTCCGCGCCACCGCCAAGGTCGCCAAGGACATCTCCAAGGACGCCCTGCTCGCCCTGGCCAAGGCCAACGCCGACGTGCTCAAGTTCACCGACGGCAAGCCCGTCGTGAAGGAGATCGTCGTCCCGGGCAAGCTGGTGAACATCGTCGTCGCCGGCTGAACGCGGCGAATGCCGCCAACAAGAAGGGCCCCGTCACGGGGCCCTTCCTTTCGCGGGGTGAGGCGAGGTTTACTTCGTCTCGGCCTCGGCGATGTCTTCCATCTTCACCGGCTCCAGACGGGGGACGAGCACGTGGATGATGAGAAGACCGATCAGGTAGGCCGAACCGGCGATGAACCAAAGGATGGCGTAGGACCCCGTCCGCTGAAGCACTTCGCCCACCACGAAAGCCAGCAACATGCCGCCGACCGCGCCCGCCATGCCGCCGATGCCGACGACCGAGCCGACGGCCTTGCGAGGGAACATGTCCGAGGCGAGGGTGAAGATATTGGCCGACCAGCCCTGGTGGGCGGCCGCGGCCAGGGATACGAGGAAGACGGCCGGCCACATGCCGACGTCGTTGACGAAGACGATCGGGATCACGCTGACGGCGCAGATGCCCATCGCGGCCTTGCGGGCGGCGTTGACGCTCCAACCGGCCTTGATCAGGCGACCGGAGATCCAGCCGCCGCCGATGCTGCCGACGTCGGCGATCAGGTAGATGGTGACGAGCGGCAGGCCGATGTTCTTGAGGTCGACGCCGTGCTGCTTGTTGAGGAAGCCCGGGATCCAGAAGAGGTAGAGCCACCAGACCGGGTCGGTCATGAACTTGCCGATGGCGAAGGCCCAGGTCTGCCGGAACTTCAGCAGGCTCAGCCAGCTGACCTTACCCTGCTCATCGGGCGGGTCCGACTCGATGTGGGCCAGTTCGGCCTCGCTGATCGTCGGGTGCTGGCGCGGGGTATGGTAGGAGACGGCCCACCAGGCGACCCAGACGAAACCGATGGCGCCGGTGATGATGAAGGCCCACTGCCAGCCCCAGGTCACGGCGATCCAAGGCACGATGAGCGGAGCGCCGAGCGCGCCGATGTTGGTGCCGGAATTAAAGATGCCGGTCGCGAGCGCGCGCTCCTTCTTCGGGAACCACTCGGCGGTGGCCTTGATCGAAGCCGGGAAGTTGCCCGCCTCGCCCAGGCCGAGCAGGAAGCGCATCAGCGCGAAGCCGGCCGCCGCGCCGGTCAGCGTCACGAACGCGAAGCCGGTCTTGGCGTCGATCTGCATCCAGGGAAGGCTGAAGGCCGGCAGGAGATGCGCGACGCCGTGGCCGATGGCGGCAAGGCTCCACAGGCCGACGAAGATGATGAAGCCCTTCTTGATGCCGATACGGTCGATGATCCGGCCGGAGAGCAGCATGCCGATGGCATAGGCGAACTGGAAACTGAACACGATGGCGGCATAGGTCCTCTCATCCCAGCTGAACTCCTTCTCCAAGGCCGGCTTCAGGAGGCCGATCACCTGGCGGTCGATGTAGTTGATCGTGGCGGCGAAGAACAACAGCGCGCAGACGATCCAGCGCTTGTTGCCGATTTTTCCAGTAGCTTCGGTCATAAGTGGGGGCTCCGGCTACCAAATGCCGATTTCGAGGTAAGTCCACCCCAGAAGTCCTGTTGACGGAACCCCGCCCCAAAGCCACTAATCAACGAGCCTATTCCCATGACGAAGCCGCGCATCCTCCTCACGACCACCTCCTTCCAAGACACCCCCGGCGAGCACCATAAGATGCTGGCCGAAACGGGCTGGGAAGTCGTCACCGCCCGCGGTCCGCTCAACGAGGCGGACACCCTCGCCCTCATGGGCCAGTTCGACGGCTACATCTGCGGCGACGACATGATCACCGCCGCGGTCATCGAGAAGGCCCTGCCCCGCCTCAAGGTCGTCTCGAAGTACGGCATCGGCGTCGACAAGATCGACGTCAAGACCCTCACGGCCAAGGGCATCCCCCTGCTCTTCACCCCCGGGGTCAACCACACCACGGTCGCCGAGCACACGTTCCTCCTCCTGCTCGCCCTGGAGAAGAACTTCTATTTCCACACCGACTCCACCCGCTCCGGCGGCTGGAAGCGCAAGACCGGCCATGAACTGCTCGACAAGACGATCGGCATCATCGGCATGGGCCGCATCGGCAAGGAAGTCGCCATCCGCGCCCGCGCCTTCGGCATGAAGGTCGTCGGCTTCGACCTCTATTGGGACGACAAGTTCGCCGCCCAGTACGACGTGAAACGCGCCGCCACGATGGACGACGTCTTCGGCGCCTCCGACTACCTCTCCCTGCACACCAACCTGACCCCCGAGACGCGCGACCTGATCCGCGCCGAGAACATCGCCAAGATGAAGAAGGGCGTGCTCATCCTCAACTGCGCCCGCGGCGAGATCGTCCACACCGACGACATCGCGGCCGCCCTCAAGTCCGGCCAGGTCGGCGGCTACGGCACCGACGTGCTCGACGAGGAACCGCCGCGCGCCGACCACCCGCTCACCAAGCTCCCGAACTGCGTCGTCACGCCGCACATCGGTTCCCGCACCGCCGAGAGCGTCCAGCGCCAGGCCGTCGCCGCCGTCACGAACCTCATCCGCGCGATGCACGGCGAGAAGCCCCTCGCGCAGATCAACCCGGAAGTCCCGGTGAAGAAGGTCGTCTGAACCCGTCCCGCCACCTTACCATGAGCGAAGTCTTCCACGTCGTCCCCCGCGCCGCCCACGAGGCGCTCGTCACCGCCGCCTACGTCAAGCGCGGCTTCGGCGCCAAGGAAGCGGCCCAGGCCGCCCAGATGGCCAGCATGGCCACGCACCACGGCATCCGCACGCACAACGCGCTGAAGGCGCTGCACCTCGACGAGCTCTTCGGCTCCGGCGCCAAGGTCCCGGGCTGCACGCCCAACGCCACCGTCACCAAGAAGGCCTCGCGCTTCGCCGCCGCCGAAGTCTGGGACGCCCACCAGAAGCTCGGCCAGGCCGTCGCCGTCGACGCCATCGAGCGCTGCATCGAGCTCGCCGACAAGTACGGCGTGGGCACGGTCTCCGTCGACAACGCCTTCCACTACCTCTGGGGCGGCGGCTACGTGATGGAAGCCGCCAAGCGCGGTTACATCGCCTACACGAACTGCACCGCCACCCTCGCGGAAGTCGTCCCCTTCCAGGGCAAGTTCCCGACGCTCGGCACCAACCCGCACTCGTGGGGCTTCCCGACGACCAACGACCTGGGCTTCCCGATCGTGATCGACTGGGCCACCTCCGTCATCGCCATGGGCCGCGTCCAGGTGCTCAAGCGCGAAGGCAAGATGCTCCCGCCCGACGCCGCCGTGGACAAGGACGGCAAGGTCACCCTCGACCCGAACGAAGCCGTCTCGCTGATCCCCTTCGGCGCGCACAAGGGCTACGGTCTCTCGCTCATCAATGAGATCGTCGCCGGCTACATCGGCGGCTCCCTCCCGACCATCCGCAGCCGCACGCACGTCCCCGGCGAGAAGCAGGCCTGCGCCTTCTTCTTCCAGGTCATCCACCCGGAAGCCATCAGCTCCGGCGTCTTCGCCAAAGGTCGCAGCCAGTCCGAGAACGTGAAGGCGGTCCTCGCCGACGTCCTCGGCCACGGCAACGAGAACTGCATGCTCCCCGGCCAGCTCGAGGCGACCTTCGCCGCGCGCAGCGCCAAGGCGGGCGGGCTCCTCTTCTCCAAGGCCGAAGTCGAGGCCTTCAACGAGATCGCCGCCCACATCGGCCATAAGCCGTTCGACCTCGCCGCCCTGCCCACGGGCTGAACCCCCTCACCTTAAAACCCAACCCTCCTCACAACCATGGCCCTGCAGATCAAGTCGGCGAAGGAATGCGCCTTCGACCAAGTCTCCCTCGGTGAAATCATGCTCCGCCTCGACCCGGGCGAAGGCCGCGTGCGCACCACGCGCCAGTTCCAGGTCTGGGAAGGCGGCGGCGAATACAACGTCGCCCGCGGCCTCCGCAAGTGCTTCAACCTCCGCACCTCCGTGTGCACGGCGTTCGTCGACAACGAGGTCGGCCGCCTGCTCGAGGACTTCGTGATGCAGGGCGGCGTGAACACCGACTTCATCAAGTGGCGCGAGGACGACGGCATCGGCCGCACGGTCCGCAACGGCCTCAACTTCACCGAGCGCGGCTTCGGCATCCGCGGCGCCGTCGGCGTCCCGGACCGCGGCAACACCGCCGCCTCGCAGATCAAGCCCGGCGACTTCGACTGGGACCATCTCTTCGGCAAGCTCGGCGTCCGCTGGCTCCACACCGGAGGCATCTTCGCGGCCCTCTCCGAGACCACCGCGCAGGCCACCATCGAGGCCGTCAAGGCCGCCAAGAAGCACGGCACCATCGTCTCCTACGACCTGAACTACCGCCCTTCCCTCTGGAAGACCATCGGCGGCCTGAAGAAGGCCCAGGAAGTGAACCGCGAGATCGCCAAGTACGTCGACGTGATGATCGGCAACGAGGAGGACTTCACCGCCTCCCTCGGCTTCGAGGTCAAGGGCGTCGACCACAACATCTCCAACATCGAGACCCAGGCCTTCAAGGACATGATCGCCGAGGCCGTGAAGCAGTTCCCGAACTTCAAGGTGGCCGCGACCACGCTCCGCCGCGTGATCACCGCCACGAAGAACGACTGGAGCGCCATCTGCTGGCACGACGGCAAGTTCTACGACAGCATCAAGTTCCCCGAACTCGAGATCCTCGACCGCGTCGGCGGCGGCGACAGCTTCGCCTCGGGCCTGGTCTTCGGCTTCCTCGAGCACAACGACGCCCAGAAGGCCGTGAACTACGGCGCCGCCCACGGCGCGCTGGCGTCCACGACCCCCGGCGACACGTCGATGGTCACCCGCAAGGAAGTCGAGAAGCAGCTCTCCGGCGGCGGCGCCCGCGTCGTCCGCTGAGCCACCTCCCCGATACTCCATACTCCAGACTCGATACTCTCGCCCTATGTCCTCCCTCGAACTCTTCTCCCTCAAAGGCCGCGTCGCCGTCGTCATCGGCGGGACGGGCGAACTCTGCGGCGCCATGGCCGAAGGCTTCGCCTCCGCCGGCGCCCACGTGATCCTCGTCGGCCGCGACCCCGCCAAGGCCGACGCCCGCCTCGCCAAGATCAAGGCCGCCGGCGGTTCCGGCGAGTTCCTCTCGTGCGAAGCCACCCACAAGGCCGACCTCGTGAAGCTGCGCGACGGCATCCTCGCCAAGCACGGCAAGGTCGACGTCCTCGTCAACGGCGCCGGCGTCAACTCGCCCACGCCCTTCCTGGAGATCGACGAGGCGCAGATCGACAAGATCCTCACGGTGAACGTCAAGGGCGTCATCTTCGGCTGCCAGGTGTTCGGCGAGTCGATGGTCGCCGCCGGCAAGGGCTCGATCATCAACCTCGGCTCGGAATCCGGGATCCTGCCGCTCTCCCGCGTCTTCACCTACTCGGCCTCCAAGGCCGCGGTGCACAACCTCTCGAAGAACCTCGCCCGCGAATGGGCCGCCAAGGGCGTCCGCGTCAACACGCTCGTCCCGGGCTTCTTCCCGGCCGAACAGAACCGCAAGGTGCTCACCCCTGAGCGCGTGGCGATGATCCTGGGCAAGACCCCGATGAACCGCTTCGGCGAAGCCAAGGAACTCGTCGGCGCCTCCCTGCTCCTCGCGTCCGACGCCGGCAGCTTCGTCACCGGCGCCGAGATCGTCGTCGACGGCGGCTTCGCCGCGATGTCCATCTGAGCGAGACCGACGACGATGGCCTTCATGGACGATAACTTCATCCTCTCGACCGGCACGGCCCAGCAGCTGTACCACGGCGTGGCGAAGGACCAGCCGATCGTCGACTACCACTGCCACCTCAGCCAGAAGGACATCCTCGAGGACCGACGCTTCGAGGACCTCACCGCCATCTGGCTCGCGGGCGACCACTACAAGTGGCGCGCGATGCGCGCCAACGGCGTCAGCGAAGACCTGATCACCGGCGACAAGTCGACGGCGCGCGAGAAGTTCCAGGCCTGGGCCGAGACGGTCCCGTCCACGCTCCGCAATCCCCTCTTCCACTGGACGCACCTCGAACTGCGCCGCCACTTCGGCATCCAGGACGTCCTCGAAGGCGCCACCGCCCAGAAGATCTGGGACGAAGCCAACCGCCAGCTGAAGCACGGCGACCTCACGGCCCGCGGCATCCTCAAGCTGATGAAGGTCCGCGTGGTCGGCACCACCGACGACCCGGCCGATTCGCTCGACCTGCACCACCAGATCGCGAAGTCCGGCTTCGGGACCAAGGTCGTCCCGACCTACCGCCCCGACGCCTGCCTGAAGGTCCGCACGCCTGACCGCGTGCAGGCCTGGGCCAAGCGCCTCGCCGCCGCCACGGGCAAGGGCGCCGACACCTTCGCCGGCCTGATCGCCGGCCTCGACCAGCGCCACGACGACTTCGCCGCCGCCGGCTGCCGCGCCTCCGACCACGGCCTCGACTACCTGCCGGACGCCTCGTGCACCGAAGCCGAAGCCAAGGCCATCTGGGAGAATGCCATCGCCGGCAAGGCCGCCACGCTCGAGGAAGCCGAGAAGTTCACGGCTTTCATCATGCTGCACGTCGGTCGTCTCAACCACGCCAAGGGCTGGGCCACCCAGCTCCACCTCGGCGCCGTCCGTGACCCGAACCTCGGCCTGCTCAAGCGCCTCGGTTCCGACGCCGGTTGCGACACCATCGGCGACTTCCGCCAGGGCCCGGGCCTCATCCGCTGGTTCGGCACGCTCTCGGGCGAGAACGCCCTCGGGAAGACGATCCTCTACAACCTCAACCCCGCCGACACCGCCCTCTTCGCCTGCCTCCCGGGCTCGTTCCAGGACGGCGTCACGCCGGGCAAGATCCAGTACGGCTCGGGCTGGTGGTTCCTCGACCAGGAACGCGGCATGCGCGACCAGATGAACGCGCTGTCCGACCTCGGCCTGCTCAGCCGCTTCATCGGCATGATCACCGACTCGCGCTCCTTCCTGTCCTACCCGCGCCACGAATACTTCCGCCGCATCCTGTGCGACCTCGTCGGCCAGGACGTCGAGTCGGGCCGCATCCCGGACCGCAAGGACTGGAACGAACGCCTGATCGCCGACGTCTGCTACGGCAACGCCAGCCAGTACTTCGGCTTCAAGAGCTGACCGTCGGCCTAACGGCCGCCGAGACGCCGACCGCAGGAAAATGGAGACGCTCGTCTATCTGCTGGTCTTCGTGGCGCTGGCGGCGACGGTCTACGGCCGATTCGTGGCCACCCGTAACTCCCAGCTGCTCGAGGGGGATGAGCGGCCGCGCAACCTGGCGGAGACCTTCATCATAGGCCTCGTCATCGCGCTCTGCCTGCTGATCTCGGCCGAGGTCTTCCTGCGCTGGGGAGCGCGGTTCACGCCGGAGGACTCCCCCTGGAACATGACCCCGGCCGTCCTCTGGACCATCGGCATGCTCTTCGCCCGCCGCCATCCGCTCGACCGCACTTCGGTCGGCACGGGCTTGGCGACGTTGCTTCCGCATGCCTATCAGATGCTCCTGGCCGACACCCAGCCGCTGTCCCTCACGGTTTCACTCCTCTCCGTCGGCACGGCCTTCTTCGTGGCCGCCCGCCGGGAGTCCGACACGCAGCCCTGAGGCGCAAGAATCCGGCTTCGGGTCCGCCAAGCAAGACGATGATGCGGCCAGGCGGCCGGGCCAGCCTGCGGGCTTGCCCGGCCTCTCTGTTTGCAAAGGATAACCCCATGCCGCTGTCGCCGTCCGCGTCCCTCCGATGATCCGATTCCTCCTCGGATGCCTGCTCTGGGGGCTCGGCTTCGAACGACGCGCCGAAGCGACCTCCTCCGGCTTCGGCGCCGATCAGCTCATCCCGACGCGCGAACGCACCGGCCTCGAGGCGGCCCTCCGGGTCCTCAGTTCGACCCTCTTCCTCGTCGCGCTCGGAGCCCAGTTCCTGGAGGAGGATCTCGGCTGGCTGCATGCGCCACACCTGCACGTGCTCGCGACCAGCAGCGCGCTCTGGTGCCTGCTGATGTCCTGCCGACCATCGCTCCCGATGGACAGCACCGCGATCGGCACGGCGCTCTGGAGCTTCGCCGGCTACCTGCCCTATTTCCTGATCGGCAACCTGCTCGCGGTACCGGTCGCCACCCTGCTTGCGCAGGCCGGCATCGTCGGCGGGGTCGTCGCATACGGGCTCTTCCGGGACATCCGCCGCGAAATAAAGGCCGAAAAACGGCCTGAATAAGCGCGCCGGCCGCAGGTGCGGACTTGCGCCACGGCCTCCGGAAACAATGATTACCCCCATGCGCCTCGCCCTCCTCCTGCTCCTCTCGCTCACGTCGGCGTTCGGCGCCGAGAAGAAATACAACTTCCGCACCGACTTCTCGCTGTCGCGCTACGTCGAAGGCCCGCGCATCACGCCGGCGCTCCAGAAAGACAAAGGCACCCTGATGTTCTTCTGGGCCTACGAGCTCGAGGGACCGAGCGGCGGCGAGGACCTGAAGGCCTTCCAGAAGCTGGCCGACGAACACAAGGAAGACCTGCTCGTCATCGGGGTCGAGAACGTCGGCATGGCCGGCTCGACCAAGAACATCACCGCGCTGATGAAGAAAGCCGGCCTGACCTTCTCGATGTACAGCGGCTGCCGCTCGCCGTTCAAGACCAACACCTACCCGTACGTCTGCGTCTTCGACCGCGAAGGAAAGCTCATCTACAACGCCGTCCCCAAGGCCGAAGCCTTGCTGGAGGCGATCGCCCAAGCGGTCGCCAAGCCGGAGAAGAAGGACGGCAAGGAAGACCCCAAGAAGGACGAGAAGCCGAAGGTCGACCCGAAGAAGGCGGCCTGAGCTCAGCGCGCGCCCTGCAGGCTGCGCCAGGTGAGCGGTAGCTTCTCGCGGACGAGTTTCGCCGTCGCCCCGGGCAGCCTATCCGCGGTCATGGGCACGTTGACGGTGTCCTCGCGCCCGACCTGGTTGGGCGAGCGTCCATATTTGTAATCGTAAGCCAAAGTGCCGTCGGCGGCCAGACCGACCCCGGGCCACGCCGGATTCGGGACCGAGAGGTAGAACTGGTCGCCGGACGCGGACGGCTTCGCCGCCATCAGCTTGGCCCCCTGCAGCGAACGCCAGAGCGACTCGGCCGTCCAGGCGGCGGGATTCACCTGCCTGAGCCGTGGCGCGACGAGCGCGGCATACGGCTTGCGGCCATCGGCCTCCGGCTGTTCGCGCCAATAGGCGAAGGCCGCGGCGATCTCATCGGCGACCAAAGGATAGTGGGTGCAGCCGAGCATCAAGGTGTCGATCGGCGCGGCCCCGTCGGCGGCGGCGGATTTCAGGAACGCGCCGACGTCGGCGCGGATGATGTCGCGGATCGGCGTCTTGACCGAGGGGTCGCCTTCGATCGCGGCGGCGAGGCTCGCGGAGCCCAGCTGGCGGACCGGACGGGCGGTGACCTTGGCGATGGCCTTGGGATACGCGTTGGAAGCGCAGGTCCCCACGGTGGCGAGCACGGCGACGCCGCCCTGCGCGCCGTCGGCGGTCTCGGCCAGTCCTTGCGCGCCGGCTTCGACGACGCCGACGACGATGACGGGGACCCCCCAGGCCTTGAGCGCGGCCCGGATGTCTTCCAGTCCGTAGGCGGTGGCGGTGTTGCAGGCGATGACGATGGCCTTCACCGGCGGCTTGGAGCCGTTCGCCTGACGCCGGCCGAGCAGGAACAGGGCGTCACGCAGGATGAGCTCACGCAGGAAATCCGTCCGGCCGACCGCGGAATAGTTGCCGTAGGGCATGTTGGCCTGATCGCCGAAATACACGAAGCGCTCGCCGGCGAAGTCCGGGATGCCGTCGGGTCCGTCCGCACCGGTCCGGTTGTCATGCCGGTCATGGGCCTTGATGGCTTCGAGCACCGTCAGGCCGCCGACGCCGGAATCGAAGACGCCGATCGGGAGGTCGCGGAGGTCGCCCTGGTAATCCGCCGCGACGAAGCTGGCCGGGGCGTCGCCCTGCGGATGGGCCTTGGCATGGCCGATGGCCACGGCGAGGGGGTCGTCCGTCGCGCGCCCGACGACCGCGAGGACGCAGAAAAACGCGAGTCGGAGGACGGCGGCCATCGTCAGGTGCGATCGGTGCGATAGACGCGCTGCACGCGCTGCGTCAGCGTGCACAAGGCCTCCCACGGGATGCAATCGGACCACGCGCAGAACTCGGCCACGGTGATACGGTCGGCGCCCTGCGCCCCGAGGATCGTGGCGATGTCGCCCACGATGACCGAGGGGACGTCGGTGACATCCACGATGGTCTGGTCCATGGTCACACGACCGAGGATCGGGCAACGATGGCCGCGCACGAGGAAGGAACCGCGGTTGCTGGCGGCCGTCGGGACGCCGTCGCCATAGCCGACGGCCACGATGGCCACGCGGGACGGGCGGGAAAGCGTGTTGGTGCGGTTGTAGCTGACGGCGGTGCCCGCCGGCAGGTCCTTCACCAGCACGATGCGCGCATGGAAGGAAAGCACGGGTTCGGGGCGGAGGCTCGCCAGGAAAGAGCCGGCGGACGGCGGGAGGCCGTACTGCATCAGGCCCACGCGGACGGCGTTGAAAGGGGCCGAAGCGGAGAAACTTTCCAGGCCGGCGCTGTTATCGGCATGGATCATCAGGCCGGCGCGCTCGGCGGCCGGGATGAGCTCCAGCAATCGCAGGAAGATCGCGCGTTGGCCGGCGGTGTAGGCCGCGTCGCTGTCGGCGTCGGAGAAATGGGTGAAGACGCCGCGCCAGGCGAGATCGGGGCAGGCCCGCACGAAGGCGAACAGCGCGGCGGCCTGCTCATGCCAGACGCCCGCGCGGCCCATGCCCGTATCGACCTTGACGTGGACCTTCGCCTTGAGACCGGACTGGGCGGCCGCCGCGGCGAGAGCCCGGGCTTCTTCGAGCGAATTCAGGGTGATGTCGAGCCCCAGCGCGACGGCCCGCGCCAGTTCGTTCGGCAAGGTCGGGCTGAGCAGCAGGATGTCGGCGTCGTGCCCGACCTCGCGCAGCTTGGCGGCCTCGGCGACGTTCGCGACGGCGAAGCAGTCCACGCCGGCCTGCAGCAGGCGCGTGGCGACCTCGGGCATGCCGTGCCCGTAAGCATTGGCCTTCACCACGGCGACGTAGCGCACGTGCGGCGGCAAGGCCTGCTTGATGCGGCCGACGTTGCGATCGATGGCCGGCAGGTCGATCTCGACCCAGGCGCGCGCGGCGGAAGCGTTCGACGAAGCGCTCATGAGCGGTGGCGTTCCCCCGACCAGGTGGCGAAATCGTCGGCCACGTTCAAGGCGTCCGGACGAGGCTCCTCGCGGACGAAACCAGGCTGCGCCAGGAATGTCGGCAAGGCCGACCACGGATGCGGGACGGCGACATGCGACGTGAGCACGCCGGCAGCGGCTTCGCTCGAGGCGAGGACCCGACGGCCGGAGGCGTTCAGCTGCGCCGCCTCGGCTTCGAAGGGCGCGCCCAACGAGCCGTCGGCGGCCACCTCAAGGGCATGCCAGCGCTTCAGACGGGATTCCGCGGCGACGAGGAACGGACCCTGCTCGCCGGCGACGAGCGCCGAGCGGGCCAGCGCGGCCAGCGATCCCCAGACGAAGACCGGTCGCGGGGCGAGCGCGGACCACGAACGGACCGCGAGCGCGGCGATGCGGATGCCGAGCACGGAGCCGGGTCCGACGCAGAGCGCGAAGGACCGGATGTCACCCAGCTTCAGCCGGGCCTCGGCCAAGGCGACTTCGACGCAGCCGAAGAGACCTTCCAAGGCGCCGTCAGGCGAGATGCCCTGCCCTGCCCAGCGACCGCCCGAAAGGACTCCCGCCCGGACTCCGGCGCGGGCGGAGCCGTCGAGGACGAGGCAGGGTTCGGGCGCGCTCATGGCCTCAGCCTGGCGGCCAATCGAGGGCGCGTCCACCCAGCAGATGCACGTGGAGGTGCGGCACCGTCTCGCCGCCGTCGGGGCCGTTGTTGATCACGACGCGGAAACCTTTGGCCAGACCGAGCTGCCGGGCCAGCCGACCGGCGACGAGCAGCAGATGGCCAAGGGTGGCCTGGTCCTCCGCGGCGGCCTCGGCGACGCGCGGGATCGGCTTGCGCGGGACGATCAGGACGTGGATCGGGGCCTGCGGGGCGATGTCATGGAAAGCCACGCAGACCGCATCCTCGTGGACGAGCTTCGCGGGGATCTCCTTGTCCGCGATCTTCTGGAACAGCGTCTTCGGGGCGCTCATGGGGAAATCAGAGGACGACGACCGTCACGCGACGGCGACCGGCCTGGCGGGCGACGAGGCCCTGCACCGTGTCGACGGCTTCGTCGTAAGCGGCGCGCCAGCGGGCCGAGCGGGCGCGGGTGCCGGCCAGATACTGATCCTGGAGGCCGACGACCCAGAAGAGCACGTCGGCGGCTTCGCCGGTGGTGGCGAGGGCCGCTTCGACGCGTTCGTTGGCCCAGAGGGCGTCGAACGGATCCGCGCGATGGTCGAGCACGGCGACGGTCGGCGCCGGGCGGTCCGGCGAAAGCAGACGGAAGATCTGGGCGGCCGCGGCCGCCAGGTCGGCCGCGTTGAGGCGCGGGTCGGTCTCGTCGTCGGCCTCGAAGACCCGCAGCACGGCGTCGACGTCGCTGCGCAGCTGGGGAGCGGTGCCGACCATCGAGGCCAGCAGCGCGTTGAGCGTGCGGAGGCGGATCGACTTGGGCAACGCGGCGGTCACTTGGGCTTCCCTCCCTTGCGGAGCTGGTCGATGGCCTTGGCGAGCTCGTCGATGTCGCGGAACTCGCGGTAGACGCTGGCGAAACGGACGTAGGCGATCTGGTCGACCGCCTGGAGGCGCGCCATGATCTCCTCGCCGATGGCGCTCGAGGGGACTTCGTCGCCGAACTTCGCCTGCAGGTTCTCGACGATCTCCGAGATCATCAGGTTGA